>NZ_CAXTHR010000005.1:0-61966 GCF_964244095.1 uncultured Methylobacterium sp.
CGCTCCATCGAGACGAGGCTCTCGCGCTGCTTCGAGATCAGGTCGCCGTGGCGCCCGAGCGCCCGCAGCGTGTCCTGGAGGGCTGTGTTGCGGGCGCTCGGATCGTCCTGCACCTCGAAGATCTTGGCTGAGAGCCGGTCGATGCGCTCGCCCTGGAGCTGAAGCACGTCGGCCGCGCGGTCGATCACCGCCTCGATCAGCCCGGCGAGGATGGTCTCGCCCGACGGCGTGACCGCCGGGCCGTTGCCCGTCGTCCGGCCGGCGCGCTGGGTGTACATCCGGAACGCCTGCGGCTCCTCGTAGCGCACGGTGACGAGCTTGCGGCCCTGCAGGATGAAGGTGATGCCGGCCAGCCCCGGGTCCTCGGAACCGCTGATCTTCGAGAGCACGCGGCCGGTCATGTAGCGGGCGCCGTCCTCGACGTAGAGCAGTTCGGACGGCTCGATGTCCTTCATCTCCTCGCGCGTCGGCACCTGCACGCCCATGAAGGCCTCGACCTTCATGTCCTCCTCGCGGCTCGGCCGGACCAGGTCGAGCCAGACCGTGTCGTCGGGGATCGCGTCCTGAAGGTCGAGGCCGCGGCGCTCCAGCAGCGTCTGGCCGGTGCCGGTCACCGGCTGGTGGATGAAGATCACGAAGGGCTGCTCGCAGGTCGGCGCTCAGTCGAGCGCGTGAGGCGGGGGCGGGCTTGCATCCGGCACGAAGAAGTCCGGCGCAAGGGGCACGCCCGCCGTGACGCGGTATTGCGCGAAACCGGTGACGCCGTTCTGCGACAGGAAGGTGTCGTCGATCAGGAACTGTCCGGTGATCTCCTGTGCCGGGGTCACGAACAGCGCGTGGGCGGCATCCGCGATGATCTCGGGCTTGCGGCTCGCGCGCATCAGCGCCTCGCCGCCGAGCAGGTTGTTGACCGCGGCGGTGGCGATGGTGGTGCGCGGCCACAGCGCGTTGACCGCGATGCCGCGTGGCCGCAACTCGCCCGCGAGCCCGAGCACGCACAGCGACATGCCGAACTTCGCCAGACTGTAGGCGAGATGCGGCGCAAACCACTTCTCCGCCATGTCCAGCGGCGGCGACAGCATCAGGATGTGCGGGTTTCCCGCCTTCTCCAGGTAGGGGATCGCGTATTTCGAGACCATGTAGGTGCCGCGCGTGTTGATCTGGTGCATCAGGTCGAACCGCTTCATCTCGGTCTGCACCGTAGGCGTCAGCGAGATGGCGCTGGCGTTGTTGACGACGATGTCGATCCCGCCGAACGTGTCCGCTGCGCGCGCGAACGCCTGCCGCACCGAATCCTCGTCGCGCACGTCGACCACCAGCGGCAGCGCCCGGCCGCCGGCCGCCTCGATCGCCGCGGCGGCGGTATGGATCGTGCCCGCGAGCTTCGGATGCGGCGTGTCGGTCTTGGCCGCGATCACCACGTTGGCCCCGTCGCGCGCCGCGCGCAGGCCGATGGCGAGCCCGATGCCGCGGGACGCGCCGGTGATGAACAGGGTCTTCTTCGACAGCGTGGCATTCATGGTCGTCCTCCTGTCATGGACGGAAATTCCGCGCGCATGTCCCCTCCCCTATGCGGGCTGCCATCCACCCATCTCGCGGCGCGTTCGCGCGATGCGTGGTTTCCCCTCCCCCGCAGAGGCTTACAGACGCGCACATCTCACCAGAGCCGGACGAAACACCACAGATCCACCCCCAACCCCGTCATTCCGGGGAGCGCCGGAGTTTATGTGAATCCGCAAGCCCGCAGAGGGTGGAGGGCTCCGCGAGGAACGGGGTTCTTTCGATCACATGGCGTGTCATATCGGGATCGTCATCCACCGATGCAAAACCGCTTCGGCTGCGTCCCGTCCGCATCGGTGAAGCCGTATTCGCCGGCGATGTCGCCGGCATGGACCACCTGCCCGGCCCGCGCCATCACGTCCGGATCGGCCGCGAGCGCCGCCAGCGCCCGGCCGGCGTAGATCGGGCTCTCGGTGGCGAGGTCCGCCTGGCCGAGGTCGCAGACGCGCTCGGTGCGGACGAAGCCCGGCGAGAGCGCGAGCGCGGTGACCCCGTGCGGGCGCAACTCCTCGGCCATGCAGAGCGCGAGGCGGTTCGTCGTCGCCTTGGCGAGGTCGTAGTAGATGTCGCCGAGATAGCCCTCTCGCGTGCCGAAGGAGACCAGCGCGATCAGGCCCGACTTCGCCGCGACCATGGCCGGCGCCACGGCGCGGGCGAGCAGCAGGCCGGGATAGGGGCCGACCCGCGCGAATCCGGAAAAGGACGCGGCCGAGCGCCGCCAGAACGGGGTGCCCCAGCCGGCGCCGTCCGGGTAACGCTCGCCGTCGTAGCCCTCGTTGCCGCCCCAGACGCTCGACACCGCCACGTCGATGCGCCCGAACCGGCGCAGCGCCCAGTGGACGAGTTCGTCGACGGCCCGCTCGCTGGTGTGGTCACAGAGGTAGTGATGGCCCTGGCCGCCGGCCGCGTCGACGTCGCGGCTGGCATCCTCGATCGATTCGGCGCGCATCTCGGTGCGCGGGCCGGTCTCGCTGGAGCGGGCGGTGACGATCACGGTCGCACCCGCCTCGCCCAAGGCTCGGGCGATGCCCCGCCCGACGCCCCGCGAGGCGCCGGCCACGAGGCAGATCGTCCGGCTGAGATCGGGCGTCGTCACGCCCGCGCGCCGGGCTTCGACCGGGCGAGGAACGCCCGGAACGCACCCTGCGCCTCCTCCGTGCGCAACTGCCGCTCGAAGGCCTCGGCCTCGGCGTCGAGCGCGGCCTCGACCAGGGCTTGGTCGCCGCGGATCAGCTTTCGCGAGGCAGCGCGTGCGCCCCGTGGCAGGGCGGCGAGCCGCGCGGCCTGCGCGCACGCATGCTCGAGCAGCATGCCGGAGGGCATCACGCCGTTGACGAGGCCGAGCGCCTCGGCCTCGTCCGCGCCGAACGGCTCCGACAGCAGCAGAAGCTCGGTCGCCTTCAGGCGCCCGACCCGGCGGGGCAGCAGGTAGCTGGAGGCCGCTTCCGGCACGAGGCCGAGTTCCACGAACGGCATCCGGAAGCGCGCCGCCGGGCTCGCGTAGACGAGGTCGCAGTGCAGCGTCAGCGTGGTGCCGATGCCCACCGCGATGCCGTCGACCGCCGCCACCATTGGCGTCTGCGTCCGCGCGAGCTGGCGGACGAAGCGCAGCGAGGGCGCCTCGGTGAACGGCATCTGCGCCCGCGACACGAAGTCGGCAATGTCGTTGCCGGCGCAGAAGATGCCCGGCAGGCCGGCGAAGACGACCGCGCCGACGGCCTCGGACCCGTCCGCCGAGACGAGCGCCGCGCGCAGGGCGTCGTACATGTCGCCGGTGAGCGCGTTCTTCTTCTCCGGCCGGTTCAGCGTGATCAGGCGGACGCCGTCCGCGCCGTCGGTGACCGCAACGTGCTCGCTCATCTCCGCCTCCCCTGCCACCGCGCCACCGTGCGCATCTCAACCTGCCAGCGCCGCCTCGGCGTCGTCCAGAAACCCGCCTCCGTCGATCACGACCTGCGCCAGCCCATCGGCGGCCGGCAGCAGGTTCTCGGCGAAGAACCGCGCCAGCGCGATCCGCGCGGCGTGCGCCGGGTCGATCTCGCCGGCCTTCAGAGCGGCGCGCGCGGCGAGCGCCGCGGTGGCAAGGCAGGCCGCGCCCTGCACCAGCCCGAACAGGCGGAGGTACGGGCTCGCCCCGGCGAGCGCCGCGTCCGGCCGGTTCGCCTTGAGCGCGGCAAGCTGGTGGCTCGTCGCCCGGTCGAGAGCCTCGATCCCGGCGCGCAGGCGCGCGGGGCTGTGGCCGAAGGCGGGGTCGGCTGCCTTGAGCAAGTGCTCGCCGACCTTGCGCATCGCCGCGATCTGCGCCCGCACGGTCGCGCCGCCGTCGAGCGGCAGCTTGCGGGTGGTGAGGTCGATCGCCTGGATGCCATTGGTGCCCTCGTAGATCCCGAGGATGCGAGAGTCGCGCATCAGTTGCGCCGCGCCGGTCTCCTCGACGAAGCCCATGCCGCCGTGCACCTGCACGCCGAGCGAAGTGACCTCGTTGGCGAGATCCGTAGCGAAGGCTTTTGCCACCGGCGTCAGCAGCGAGGCGCGATTCAGCGCCGCCTGCCCCTCGGGGCCCTCCGCCGCGTCAAGCGCCGCGGCGGTGAGGTAGCAGATGCCGCGGGCGGCGGCCGTGTAGGCCTTCATGGTCAGCAGCATGCGCCGCACGTCCGGGTGGGCGACGATCGGGCTCGTCTCGGCGGAGCCCGCGGCCTTCCCCTGCCGGCGCTCGCGCGCATGGGCCAGCGCCCGCTGCGTCGCGGCCTCCGCGACGCCGACGCCCTGGAGCCCGACGTTGAGGCGGGCGTTGTTCATCATCGTGAACATGCAGGCGAGGCCACGATGCTCCTCGCCGATCAGCCAGCCGGTGGCGCCGCCCCGGTCGCCGAAGGCTATCGAGCAGGTCGGCGAGGCGTGGATGCCGAGCTTGTGCTCGATCCCTGAGCAGCGCAGGTCGTTCTCCGACCCGTCCGGCAGCAGCTTCGGCACCAGGAAGAGCGAGATGCCGCGCGTCCCGGCGGGCGCGTCCTTCAGGCGGGCGAGCACGAGGTGGACGACGTTGTCCGCCATGTCGTGCGCGCCGTAGGTGATGTAGATCTTCGAGCCGGTGATCCGGTAGCTGCCGTCGCCCGCGGGCTCGGCGCGGGTGCGCAGGGCCGCGAGGTCGGAGCCGGCCTGCGGCTCGGTCAGGTTCATGGTCGCGGTCCACTCGCCGGAGACGAGTTTTCCGAGGTAGCGCGCCTTCAGGTCCTCCGAGCCGTGCGCCTGGAGCGCCGCGATGCCGCCGGCGGTGAGCAGCGGGCACAGGCCGAAGGCGAGGTTGGCGCCGTTCCACATCTCGGTGCAGGCGGCGTCGAGAACCTGCGGCAGGCCCTGGCCGCCGTGGTCGGGGTCGGCGGTGAGCCCGTTCCAGCCGCCGGCGGTGAACCGGCGGTAGGCATCGCGGAAGCCCGGCGCCGTGGTGACGACCCCCGCACTGAGCGTCGCGCCGTGCCGGTCGCCGACGCGGTTCAGGGGCGCGAGCACCGCGCCCGCGAGCCGGCCCGCCTCGGTGAGGATCGCCTCGGCATCCTCGGGCGACAGCGCGCCGGAGCCGTCGAGCCCGGCGACGTGGCGCAGGGTGAACACCATCTCGGACACGGGCGCGCGGTAGCTCATCGGCTCTCCTCCCGCCGGGCACGGTTCGATCCCGCGCCTCGGCGTCTCGTTTGACGGGCGGCGGGCCGCCGCGATAGGCCGGCGCACCCCGTGCGGACGGCATACGCCCGAACGGGGTGCGCCGTCACCGCCGGAGATGGTTTGGCTATGAACGACCGTCCGCCGATCCCGACCCGGCGGCTCGCCGGCGATGCCGCGGGCGTGGCGGAGGCGGCGCGGCTCCTCCGGGACGGCGCATGCGTCGCGTTCCCAACGGAGACCGTCTACGGGCTCGGCGCCGACGCCACCGACCCGGCGGCGGTCGCCGGGATCTTCGCGGCGAAGACGCGCCCGCGCCTCAATCCGCTCATCGCCCACCTGCCGGCCCGCGCCGCCGCGCAGGCGCAGGGCGCCTTCGACGTGCACGCGCTGCGGCTCGCAGAGGCGTTCTGGCCGGGCCCGCTGACCCTGGTGGTGCCGGCGAGCGCGGGCACCACCGTCTGCGACCTCGCCCGCGCTGGCCTGCCGAGCGTCGCGCTGCGGGTGCCGGGGAGCGGGCTCGCCCGCGATCTCCTGGGGATCGTCGGCCGCCCCGTCGCCGGCCCGTCGGCGAACCGCTCCGGCCGGGTCAGCCCGACCCGCGCCGGCCACGTGCTCGCGGACCTCGACGGCCGGATCGCGGCCGTGCTCGACGGCGGCGACACGTCGGTCGGCATCGAATCGACGGTGATCGCCTGTCTCGGCGGGCCGCCGCGCCTGCTCCGGCCGGGGGGCATCACCCGGGCGGCGATCGGCGCCGTGCTCGGGTTCGCGTTTGACGGGCAGGAACTTGGCGGGCAGGAACTCGGCCGGCCGAAAGATGCCGAAGCGGCGCGCCCGCTTGGACCGGGGCTGCTCGCCTCGCACTACGCGCCGCGTGCGCGCCTGCGGCTCGATGCGGCGGCGATCGAGGCGGGGGAGGCGGCGCTGCTGTTCGGGCCGGCCGAGCCCCTCGGGCTTGATGCCGCGCGCGCCGTCGTGAACCTCAGCGTCGGCGGCGACCTCGCGGAAGCGGCGGCTCGGTTGTTCGGGGCGTTACGCGACCTCGACGCCTCGGGGGCGGCGATGATCGCCGTCGCGCCGATCCCGTCCTCCGGTCTCGGCGAGGCGATCCTGGACCGGCTCGCGCGCGCCGCCGCGCCGCGCTGAAATATTTTCACGATTGCGCGGAACCGACCGGCCGCAGTTCCGTTGGATCATCACGAAGGCCAGTTCAGCCCCCAATGGCCTTTTTCCTTCCAAGGCTCGGAGCAATCCGAGCCTTTTTTCTTGTGCGCCGTCTCCAAATGCCGCCCGCGCTGCGGGAACGGGCGGCCCGCCAGTGTCCGGGAACCGGCCGCGAGCGGCGAGCCGGGGTCAGCCAACCTTGATCGCCGTGATCTCGACGTCGTGGCCGTTCACCTCCACGACGTCGCCGACGCTCTTGCCGGTGATCGCGCGGGCCAGCGGCGCGACGTAGGCGATCGAGCCCTTGTGCGGATCGGCCTCGTCCTCGCCGACGATGTGGAAGGTCTGGGGCGTGTCGTCCTCGCGCAGCACCGTCACCGTCGAGCCGAAATGCACGGTGTCGCCGGCGACCGTCTCGACGAGCTGCGCCGTGCCCTGGCGCGTCGTCCAGTAGCGCAGGTCGCGGGTGACGCGGGCGGTGTCGGCCTTGTCGTCGGGGCCGAGCTTGGCCGCCTCGGCCTGAAGGCGGGCGACCTCCGACTCGATCTGTTCGAGGCCGGCCGGGGTGACGAAGTTGGTGTGGGGGGAGATCGGGCGGTCGGGGAGGTCCTCGAAGGCTTCCCCGCCCTCCGTCTCGCGAACGAATGCTCTGCTCATGAAAGCAGGAATGCCGCGGCCCGGCCCACGGTTCCGTTTCCGGGCCTACGCGCCGCGAACGCCGACCGCCGGCGCGCTTCGAACCGGCGCCGCGCCGGATCGCCGAGGCCCGAGCAATCGGGCGGATCAGCCGACCTCGACCACCGTCCGCCCGCGCACCCTGCCCGCGAGGATGTCGTCGCCGAGCCGGCCCACCTCCGCGAGGCCGACCCGGTTCGTCATCGCCGCGAGCGTGTCGCGGTCGAGTTCGTTCGCGATCCGCGCCCAGGCCGCGCGGCGCTTCGGCTGCGGCGTCGTCACGCTGTTGATGCCCAGCAGCGACACGCCGCGCAGGATGAACGGGGCCACCGAGGTCGGCAGGTCCATGCCCTGCGCCAGCCCGCAGGCGGCGACCGCGCCATCCGATCTGGTCTGCGCCAGCACGTTGGCGAGCGTGGTCGAGCCCACCGCATCGATGGCCGCCGCCCAACGCTCCTTGGCCAGCGGCTTGCCGGGCTTGGCGAGGTCCGCGCGGTCGACGATCTCGGCGGCCCCAAGGCTCTTCAGGTACGAGGCCTCCTCCGGGCGCCCCGTCGAGGCCAGCACGTGCCAGCCGGCCCGCGCCAGCAGGGCGACGGCGACCGAGCCGACGCCGCCGGAGGCGCCGGTGACCAGCGCCGGGCCGTCGTCGGGCGTGAGGCCGTGCGCGTCGAGCGCCATCAGGCACAGCATCGCGGTGTAGCCGGCGGTGCCGACCGCCATCGCCTGCGCCGGCGAGAGACCGGCCGGCAGCGGCACCAGCCAGTCGCCCTTCACCCGCGCCCGCTCGGCATAAGCGCCGAGATGGGTCTCGCCGACGCCCCAGCCGGTGAGCACCACGGGATCGCCCGGCTGGTAGGCGGGGTGGTCCGAGGTCTCGACCACTCCGGAAAAATCGATGCCGGGGATCATCGGGAAGCGGCGCACCACCGGCGACCGGCCGGTCAGCGCGAGGCCGTCCTTGTAGTTCAGGCCGGAATGGGTGACGCGGACCGTGACGTCGCCGTCCATCAGGTCGGCCTCGTCGAAATCCGTGAAGGACAGGCTCTGGCCGCCCTCCTCCTTCTCGACGACCCACGCCTTGAACCGCGCCATCCGAGCCTCCCTGGTTCTCGGGGACCTGTGGCGAGGCGACGCGGAATCAAGCCGCCGGAGGGCGGGCCCCCGGCGGGTTCGGCGCACGGAACCTCAGTAGCCGTCGTAGATGCTGCCCGAGGAGAAGCCGAGGCCGACGCCGACATCGGCCGAACTGGCGCCGGCGATGCCCAGCGCGTCCGGGATCGAGCCGATGCGCGGGACGCCGTAGCCCGCGTCCTGGTAGCCGCCATGATAACCGCCGCCGTGGCCGTGACCGTATCCGCCGCCGACCGGCACCCAGCCCGAGCTGGCCGGGGCGACGAGGACGCGGCGGCTGACGCTGGCGTATTCGGGCGGGATCGTCTCGGGGATCGACTGGGCCGGCTGCACCAGCACGCGGCGGTGCTGCACCGCGTATTGCGGCGGCGTGTGGACCCAGCAGCCGATCAACTCGCCGTAGGGGCCGCGGCGG
The DNA here is from genome assembly GCF_964244095.1 of uncultured Methylobacterium sp. Classification (GTDB taxonomy): domain Bacteria; phylum Pseudomonadota; class Alphaproteobacteria; order Rhizobiales; family Beijerinckiaceae; genus Methylobacterium. The sequence goes on from NZ_CAXTHR010000005.1 coordinate 8,612, forward strand.
GTCGACCAGTGGCGGCCGCCGGGCGAGACCAGCACCTGCTCCGACACCGTGTCGTAGACCGGCGGGGTGGTGCGGTAGATCGTGCGGGGCGGGCGCACCAGCACGCTCTCCTGCACCGTGTCGTAGACCGGCGGGGTCGAGACGTGGCGGTAGCAGTCCGAGCCGTGGCAGCCGCCGGCCGTGGCCGGCCCGGCGACGAGGACGGCACCGGCGAAGGCGGCGAAGAGCATTGAGTTCCGGGCGACCGGCGCGGTCATGACGGCTTCCTCTGATACGCGGGACATGCGGGATGACGCGCTAAGGTCGCGCACATCTCGACGCCCAAGAGGCCGTCTGGTTGCTGTACAAGCAAGCGGTATTGAGAACGAAGGTAAAATTAACCCTCGATCCGAACTACGTAGTGACCGGCTACGTAAGTAAATTTTTGCTCACACCAGCATCACGATGCTTGCCGCCGCGTCTATCAGGTCTGCCCGCGCTTCAATTCGTAGAAGATGTGCCGGCCGATGACGTCCCTCCTGCGCAGACGCCGCGACCAGCCGGGCTTGACGGAGTCGGCATGGTAGTGCGTCGCCTCGCCGACCTCGGCGAGGTAGGTCCGACCCGCGATCACCGATTGCGCGACGCGCGTCGCGGTGGCCCAGGCGCCGGCATCGGTGATGCGCAGCGGCCTGCCCTCGCAGGCGAAGGAGAACTGGCAGCCCATGTAGCGGTGGCGGTTCTGGTAGACCACGCCGCAGACGTTGGCCGGATAGAGCCCGCTCTTCACGCGGTTCAGCACCACCTGCGCCACGGCGGCCTGGCCCGCCTCCGGCTCGCTGCGGGCCTCGAAGTAGACCGCCTCGGCGAGGCAGCGTTGCTCCTTGTCCATCGCGTCCGCCTCGATCAGGTCGGCGTAGCGGCGGCGGGCATCCTCGGGCGCCGACGGCACCACCGGCGGCTCCGGGCGGTCGGCGCGGAACGAGAAGCGCGGCAGCATCAGGCTCGCGGCGGCGACCTCGACCGGCGTCGCGTCGGCCGGCGCCGGCGTGGTCGAGGAGAGCGCCACGGCGCGGGGAACCGCGGGCGTCGAGCCGTCGAACCGGCGCTCGGGCTCGACGCTCGCGCCGTCGTCGGTGGTCGCACCCGCATAGGTGCCGCCGAGATCGGGCACCGGCACGAAACCGGCCTCGGGCTCCAGATCCGGTTTCCAGGTCGCGGCGCCCGGCGTCAGCAGCCCGGTGACGTTGCCGGCGAGTTCGGCAAACAGCAGGGAGGCTCCGGCCTCGCGCAGGGCCGGGACGATGCGCCCGTCGCCCTCGGGCGTCCGGCTTGACCCGAAGCTCGTCTCGGTTCCGGCGCTCGCCGTGAAGGAGACCAGCAGCGTGAGGCCGGTCAACCAGGGGGTGAAGGCGGTCCCGAGCCCGGTCAGGCCCGATCCGCGTCGTCCTCGTCTCGCGCCCACGCCGAACCGACCCGCACTCGAATAAGCCACGCACGACCATCCTTTCCCGACGTTCCGGTGGGAGGATGGCGGAGGCTGATTTATCGCCCGGTATGGTTGCGGGGCGGTTAAGGCGAACGCGTGGCGTCCACCTCGCGATGGCGAAGGGCATTCCGGTCGAGCACGGAACGCCCCTGATCCGCTCCAGCCCCGGAATGACGGCGGAGGGTTTTCCTTGATCTACGGGCCGGTGTGAAGGGCAGATGTGAATCTGCCGAAGCGCCGCAATCCGTCCGGTCGCGTGGGCGATCACGCCGCGCGGATCGCTTCGACCTCGAAGGTCGGCCCGCCCGGCCCCATCCGTTCGCGCACCACGATGCGGTCGTCCGGCGTGAGGATGCCGAGCGCCACGTCGCGGTCCGGCAGCACCACGGTCGTCGCCTTGTCGAGGTGGACGAGCACGTGGCGCTTCAGCGCGACCGAGGCCGCGGCCCAACGCTTCAACTGGCCGTAATAGGGCTCGCGCTTCCAGGCGTTCGGCTGACCGGGATCGACCTGCACGTTCATGTTGCGGCTCGTGGGATCGAGGCTGAGCACCATCTTGGCGCGCTCCGGCTTCCACTCGGGCCCGAGCCAGCTCTCGGTCATCCAGAGGCAGTGGAACGCGCGGCAATGGTCGGGACGCGTCGCGTGGATGGCGCAGCCGCGGCCGGCCTTGGTGTGGCAGCACCACTGGCCAGCGACGCTCTCGACGGCGGGCACGTCGTAGACCTTGCAGCACAGGGTGCAGGCGCCGCAGGCGCGGCCCGGCGCCGGGTGCGCGACGATGGTGGCGGGATCGGGCATCGCGATCGCGGATCGGTTACGGAATGCGCCCGGTAACGGCCGGCCGCGGTCTTGCCGGGGTACCTGAGCCCGCATCGGGCCGGTAGTGTGGCGAGACTCGCAGTTCTTCGTTTCACCGCGCTCTCGCGACGAACCGGCATGCCATGCCGTCGGAGAGCGCCCCAAAGCCCCGGGACCGCCGCATGCTCTCGAACCTCGCCACCCGCGACGTCGAAACCCTAATCCACCCCTACACCAACCTCGACGCGCACCGCGCGAATGGGCCGCTGGTGCTGGAGCGCGGCGAGGGCGTGCACGTCTACGACACCGAGGGGCGCCCCTACATCGAGGGCATGTCGGGGCTGTGGTGCACGGCGCTCGGCTACTCGAACGGCGAACTCGTCGAGGCCGCCCGCGCGCAGATGGCCAAGCTCCCGTTCACCCACCTGTTCTCCGGCCGCAGCCACGACCCGGCGATCGAGCTCGCCGAGGTGCTGAAGGAACTGATGCCGGTCCCGACCTCGAAGATCTTCTTCACCTCGTCGGGCTCGGAGGCCAACGACACCCAGGTCAAGCTGGCGTGGTACCTCAACAACGCGCTCGGCCGGCCGGCCAAGAAGAAGATCATCGGGCGGCAGCGCGGCTATCACGGCGTCACCATCGCCAGCGCCTCGATGACCGGGCTGCCGGCCAACCACAACGATTGGGACCTGCCGCTGCCGGGCTTCCTTCACGTCTCCTGCCCGCATCATTACCGCTTCGCGGAACGCGGCGAGAGCGAGGTCGCCTTCTCGCAGCGGCTCGCCGACGAGCTGGAGGCGACGATCCTGCGCGAGGGCCCCGACACGGTCGCCGCCTTCGTCGCCGAGCCGGTGATGGGCGCCGGCGGCGCGATCGTCCCGCCGGAGGGGTATTTCCCGGCGGTGCAGGCGGTGCTCGCCCGCTACGACGTGCGCTTCATCGTGGATGAAGTGATCTGCGGCTTCGGCCGGCTCGGCACGTGGTTCGGCAGCGAGGCGCTGGGCATCCGCCCCGACACGGTGTCCTTCGCCAAGGCGCTGACCTCGGGCTACGTCCCGCTCGGCGGCGTCAGCGTCGACGAGCCGCTCTACGAGGCGATGCGCGAGCAGAGCAGGAAGCTCGGCACGTTCGGCCACGGCACGACCTATTCCGGGCACCCGGTCGCCTGCGCCGTCGCGCTGAAGACCATCGAGATCTACCGGCGCGAGCGCATCGTCGAGGGGGTGGCGGCCAAGGCGCCGCACTTCCAGGCCCGGCTCTCGGCGCTGGCCGAGCACCCGATCGTCGGCGACGCCCGCGGCATCGGCCTGATCGGCGGCCTGGAGATCGTCGCCGACAAGGCGTCCCGCCGGCAATACGACCCGAAGGCCGGGGTCGCCGCCAGATGCGTCGCCTTCGCGCAAGCCGAGGGGCTGATCGTGCGTTTCCTGATGGGCGACCGCGTCGCCGTGTGCCCGCCGCTGATCATCGGCGCGGAAGAGATCGACGCCCTGTTCGATCGCCTGACCCGCGCGCTGGACCGCACCGCGGCCTGGATCGCCGCCGAGGGGCTTGCGGCGATGCCGGCGGCGTGACGCCTCGGTCGGCGTGGTCTTAACCCCGCGTTCAGATCGTTTGCATCTCTATCGTCCTATGCCGGCTCAGGAACCGGCGCACGAGAGGACATCGCCCGTCATCGCCGTACGGAACGGCGTGGGGGCAGGATGCGGCGGCCGCGCCGACGGCGACCGGACAGGACGGATTCCCATGGACCCGCGTGACGCGATGCAAGGCTCCGAGATGCAAGGCTCCGAGATTCAAGCTTCCGAGACGCAGGCCCCGACCTACGGGGCCGAGCGCCGGCAGATGGATCAGGCCGAGGCGCGCCACGGCTTCCGGCCTCTGGCGCTCCCGGCGCTCGCCGCCGCGGCCCAGACCGCCAAGCCCGCAACCAAGGCCGTCCCGCGCGCCGGCCGCACCGGCGTGCTCGCGATCGTGCACGAGGACGCGCCGATCGACTGAGACGGGTCGGACCGCGTATCGCTTCGGCGATCCGATTCAGGATTGCGCAACGGGTTCGCATCAAGCCTTCCGGGCGGCGCGCCGATCGCGCCGTGCTTTCGCCGGACTGGCCGGTCATGGGGCGCCGTCACCGCGTCCCGACGCGAACCCGAGGGCATCCCATGCTGATCCTGCCGAGCCGCAGGCAGGTGCTGACCGGCCTCAGTGGCGCGCTCGCGACGGCAACCCTGTCGACCGGCGCCTACGCCTTCGGCGTCGAGCCGTTGCACCGCCTCGTGGTGACGCGCTACGCGCCGACGCTGCCGGGCTGGACGCCGGACCTGTCGCTGCGGATCGCGGTGCTCGCAGACTTCCACGTCTGCGAGCCGTTCATGCCCCTTGACCGCGTCGCCGCGATCGTCGACGCGACGAACGCGCTCGCCCCCGACCTGATCCTGATGCTCGGCGACTACCCGGCCGCCGGCCGGATCGCATGGCGCAAGGTGGCGCTGTCCGATTTCGCCCGCGTGGTCGCAGGGCTGCGGGCGCCGCTCGGCATCCATTCGATCCTGGGCAACCACGACTGGTGGGACGATGCCGCCGCCCAGGCCGCCCGCGGCGGCGTGCCCGAGGCGCGCCGGGTTCTCGAAGCGGTCGGCATCCCGGTGTTGGAGAACGGCGCGCTGCGGCTCGCCAAGGACGGCCGCCCGTTCTGGATCGCCGGGCTCGGCGACCAGCAGCCGTTCCTGTTCGACGACGGCGGCCGCGACGACCTGCCCGCGACCCTGGCCGGGATCACCGACGACGCGCCGGTGATCCTGATGGCGCACGAGCCCGACATCTTCACCGCCGTGCCCGCGCGCGTCTCGCTGACGCTCGCGGGCCACACCCACGGCGGCCAGGTCCGGCTGTTCGGCCGTTCCCCGGCGATCCGCCCGGTCGGCGGTCACGATTATTCCTACGGTCACGTCGTGACCGACGGCCGCCACATGATCGTCTCGGGCGGCTTCGGCGTGAGCCGTCTGCCGATCCGCTTCGGCGTGCCGCCGGAGATCGTTCTTCTGGAACTCGGATCGCGCCCTGCGGCCGCCTGAGCGTCGAGATGCCCCGGACGCCGGCGCTCGCCGCGGCGCGCGGGCGCGCTAGGTTTGGTCGATGCGCGCGCTCCTCCTCGTGGCCCTTCTCCTCACCCCGCTCCCGGCGCTCGCCGACGAATGCGGCGACCTGATCGACCGGATCGTCGGCGAGACGGCGGCGACGCAGGCCGATCGCCGCAGCGACTACGCCAACTTCACCGCCGGCGACGGCACCACCCTGACGCTGTCCTGCGCCGCGCCGCAGCTCTCCTCGGTTGGCGCGCAGTTCCGCGGCGAGACGCCGCCGGACGCCTACTATGCCCTGTTCGGCAAGGCCGGACACGCCGTCACCGGCATCGACGCGGGCGTAATCGAGGCCGCGGCCCATACGGCGCGCGAGGCCGCGAGCCGGCTGCGCCACAGCAACGTCGACGCTGGCGGCGCCCGCGTCACCTGCTCGGTGTCGCGATCCGAGACCGGGGCGTTGACCATGTGCGCGGTGATCGAGCACAGCGACCGGAGCTGAGCGTGTCCGGACCTGCGGCGTCCGGGCCGATGGGCGGTCGGACCCAGCCGCGCCTCAGACGGCGTGACGGAACACCGTGTCGCCGTCGGTCGCGTGCGGGCCGGCCGTGAGCAGGTCGGCCGCGCAGCGGCAGGCGAGAAGGAGGCCGCCGGCGAGGGCGGCCAGCGCCAGCAGCAGCGGGTTGGCCAGCGGCGTGACCGCGAGGGCGAGCGCCGCCGCCGGAACGGCGATCGGCTGAAGACTGATGGCGATCGTCATGTCCGCGGCCTCGCCGGTATCGGGTCCAAGATGGCGCCGACGGTACGAACCGAAGATTGCGCGACTGTTTCCTGCGCCCGATCCGCCTGTTCCGCTGTGCGTCAGCGCACGCGGCCCGGGCCGGCTCTCCCGTTCTCCCGGCGCGTGCCATCGGCAGTCGAGGCCACGCCACGACCTGCCGGGCACGATGGCGCCATCGAGACCGTTGCGACCGGTCGTCGGCTCGGACGCGGAGCGGATGGGGCTAATCGTCGTCGGGCTCGCCCCGGTAGCGCCGCCGGGGCGCATCGTCGTCGTCGGGCCGGCGCGAGGGGCGGTCGTAGTCCCGGTCGCGTCCCCGGTAGCCGGACCGCTCGTCCGCGTCGCGATAGCCGCCGCCACCGCCGCGCCGGCCGTCGGCGAGGCGGGGCGCGTACCAGCAGCTCTTCTTCTGTCCCGGCGCCGGATCACCGAAGGTCTGGGCGTTGCACGGGATCGAGCCGCCCTGCGGGAACGGGCGTCCGTTGGTCTTGCCCGGCACGCCGTAATAGACGTTCGTCGGATGGGGCATCCGGCAGACGCCCCCGTCCTGGGCACAGGCGATCGTGTTGACCGTGTCGAGCTGCGCCGCGGCCGGCGCGGCGCCGACGAGGCAGGCGATGCCGAGGACGAGGGCGGTGGAGGCGAAGGGTCCGTAGGTCACGATCTCGATCTCCCTGGCGTTTCGCGCCCAGCGATAGCACCGCCGAAGCGGCGGCGTCTCGCGTTTGCGGCCGAGGCCAGGCCAGGACCGGAGACGGGGCCGAGACCGACCTGGTTCCCTAGAGCGTTTTCCATGATCTTCGGATCACGGAAAACGCTCTAACTCCTTGTGTGGTCGCATTTTCTTCACGCGATCCGGTATCCGCCTCGCTGGAAAATGCTCTAGGGGCGCGGGCCGGCTGCCCGCGGTACGACGCCTCAAAGCGGGATGTTGTCGTGCTTCTTCCAGGGCTGCTCCATCGCCTTGGTGCGCAGCATCCCCAGCGCCCGCGCGATGCGCTTGCGGGTGGAGTGCGGCATGATCACCTCGTCGATGTAGCCGCGCTCGGCCGCCGCGAACGGCGACAGGAAGCGGTCCTCGTATTCTCCGGTCCTAGCCGCGATCTTCGCGTCGTCCCCGATCTCACTGCGGAAGATGATCTCGACCGCCCCTTTGGCGCCCATCACTGCGATCTGCGCGGTCGGCCACGCGTAGTTCACGTCGGCGCCGACATGCTTGGAGGCCATCACGTCGTAGGCGCCGCCGAAGGCTTTGCGCGTGATGATCGTCACCAGCGGCACGGTCGCCTGGGAATAGGCGAACAGCAGCTTGGCGCCGTGCTTGATCAGGCCGCCGTATTCCTGCGCGGTGCCGGGCAGGAAGCCGGGCACGTCCACGAACGTGACGATCGGGATCGAAAACGCGTCGCAGAACCGCACGAAGCGCGCGGCTTTCCGCGAGGCGTCGGAATCGAGCACGCCCGCCAGCACCATCGGCTGGTTGGCGACGAACCCGACGGTGCGGCCCTCGATGCGGCCGAAGCCGGTCATGATGTTCCTGGCGTAGGCCGCCTGGATCTCGAAGAAGTCGCCCTCGTCGGCAACGCGGCGGATCAGTTCGCCCATGTCGTAGGGCTTGTTCGGGTTGTCCGGGATCAGGGTGTCGAGCGACTTGTCGAGGCGCAACGGGTCGTCGAAGCTCTCGATCTCCGGCACGCCGTCGATGTTGTTGGCCGGCAGGAAGTCGAGCAGGCGCCGGATCTGCAGGATCGCCTCGACGTCGTTCTCGAACGACCCGTCGGCGATCGAGGACTTGGTGGTGTGGACCTTGGCGCCGCCGAGCTCTTCCGCCGTGACCACCTCGTTGGTGACGGTCTTGACCACGTCGGGGCCGGTCACGAACATGTAGCTCGTGTCGCGCACCATGAAGATGAAGTCGGTCATCGCCGGCGAGTACACGTCGCCGCCCGCGCACGGCCCCATGATGACCGAGATCTGCGGGATCACGCCGGACGCCATGACGTTGCGTCGGAACACCTCGCCGTAGCCGCCGAGCGCGGCCACGCCCTCCTGGATGCGCGCGCCGCCGGCATCGAAGATGCCGATGATCGGCGCGCGCATCTTCAGCGCCATGTCCTGAACTTTTACGATCTTCTGCGCGTGGGCTTCGGACAGCGAGCCGCCGAACACCGTGAAATCCTTCGAGAACAGGAAGACGGTGCGGCCGTTGATCGTGCCCCAGCCGGTGACGACGCCGTCGCCGGGGACCTTCTGGAGCTCCATCCCGAAATCGGTCGAGCGGTGCTGCACGAACATGTCGAACTCCTCGAACGACCCGTGGTCGAGCAGGAGTTCGATGCGCTCGCGCGCCGTGAGCTTGCCGCGCTTGTGCTGGGCCTCGACGCGCCGCTCGCCGCCGCCGAGGCGGGCGAGCGCCCGGCGCGCTTCGAGCTTTTCCAGGATGTCCTTCATGTCCGGGGCGGCCCTGCCTCAAGCGTGCGACGGTTCGTTTCTTCCGCGGACTGTACCCAGAGATCAGGCTTGGCCGCCTAGAACCGTGATCGCCCTTAGCATGAGGTTCGGCGGTGGGGAATCGATGGTCGCACGCGCGAAAGCGCAGATTTCACAGCGTCATGGTCCGAAGCGTCAGGAACGGAGGCGCGCCCGGGCTCGACGCGGTGCGCTGACGATGGGCGGCGCCCGGCGCGCGATCCCGATCACCCGGTCTCAACCCGCCAACGCCGCCGCCTCCGCCGCCGCCACGAACTCCGCCTTCCGGAACGCCAGCCGCGACGCGGCATCCGCGTCCGCGCCCCAGATCGCGGCCTGATAGGTCTCATCGACATGGGCCGCGTCCCACGCCGCGTCCGCATCCAGGTGCCCGTGGAGCACGGCCAGCGCGATCAGCAGCGAGCCGGTCAGCGTCGTCAGGGTGTGGAGCGCGGCCAGCCGGAACGGGTCGTCGATCGCCGACACCGCCCGCCTCAGCGCCGCGACGGTGTCGGCAGGCTGATCCACGTGCATCACGCCCTCGCCGAGGATCAGCCGGACGCCGAGCGCGTCGTGCGCCCACGCGACCACCGGGTCCCAGGCGTCCGCCTGCGCCGCGACGAGGCGCTCCGGCGTGGCCGCCCGGTAGGCGACGAGGTCGGTACCGGCGTAAGTCCACAGGTCTTCGGCCACCGCGCCCATCCGCGGCGCGACGCCGTCGATCGCCGTGTTGACGAGCCGCGTGACCGGCATCCGCGACGGGTCGATGGTCTCGCCCTGCGCCGCCCATTCGGCCGCCAGCCGCTCGGCCAGCGCGAGGGTCGGGGCCGCCAGGGGGTTGCGGGCGGGCGTGTTGGCCGGGCGCCCGTCGAGCGTCAGGCGGAAGCCGCCCTCGCCTTCGGCGACGCCGGCGGCCTCGTAGAAACGCTTAGGCAGCACCGGCTTGCCGTGCTCGCGCACCGCCCGCATCGGGTCGGGGCGCGGGGTGTCGGAGGGCTGTCCCAGCCAGTCTCGCGTGACGTCGTCGCTCATGGGTGCGGAGATAGGCGATCGGACGGGGTTTCGCGAGGCCGGCGTCACCGCGGGCCGGGGCCGGGGAACAGGTCGGCCAGCGCCGCCGCGTTCTCGACCACCGCGACCGCGCCGGCGCCGAACAGGGCGCCTGCCGGATGGTAGCCCCAGGCGACGCCGATCGCCGCGGCGCCTGCGCTCACCGCCATCGCCATGTCGTAGGTGGTGTCGCCGACCATCACGGTCGATGCCGGGGCGGCGCCGGCCTCCGTCATCGCCTGGAGCAGCATGGCCGGGTCGGGTTTCGAGGGCGCGTCGTCGGCGGTCTGGATGGTGGCAAACCACCCGTCCCAGCCGTTGGCGGCGACCAGATGCTCGACGCCGCGCCGCGACTTGCCGGTGGCGATGCCCAGCCGCACGTCGTCACGGGCGTGCAGCCGGCCGATCAGGTCGCCCATACCGGGAAACAGCGGCTCCTCGTAAGCGGGGTCGAGGCGGAGCGCCTGGAACGCGCGCTTGTAGCTCTCGGAGAGCGCGTCCACCGGCCCGTCCTCGCCCACGAGCCGGCGGAACGCCTGCGGCAGGGACAGGCCGACCACCGACAGCGACGTGGCCCGGCTCGGTGCGGGCAGGCCGTGCTCGGCGAAGGCCGCCGCTTGCGCGGCGACGATGAGGTGCTGGCTGTCGACGAGGGTGCCGTCGACGTCGAACACGACGAGCTTCATGGCGCGGGACGCCGCCTCACGGCTTGCGCTCGGCCGGGACGGCGGCGGACCTCGGCGGCTGCACCGCCGGCTGCGCGCCTTGCTGTATCCCTTGCTGGGTTCCTTGCTGTGTCCCCGGCTGGACGCCTTGCTGGGTCCGCGGCCGATCGTAGCCGAGCTTGCACCGGATCAAGAAGCGGCGGCGCTTGCCTCCGCGGAGCCCACGCTGGTGGGATGCCCGGTTGCAGGCGGCGTAGGAGGGCCGGCGCCTGTCGCTGCCGCGGGCCGTCGGCGCGCCCGCCCGCCCGACCGCGGCCTGCGGGCCCTGTGCGGTAGGCGGGGCTGCGGCCGCGAGCGTTGCGGGTCCGATCAGGCCGAGGGCGGCGAGGCAGGCCAGCGTCGTGAGCTTCATGTCGAGGAGGTCTCACCGCGAGGACCAAGGGCAGCGGCGCGGCCGCCGATCCGCGTCGCCGAGAATATGAGCCTCGCCGCGCACTTGCCAAGGCGCGGCCGAACACGGCAAGCCCGCCTCGGACGTGGCAAGACTACCCCGAACACGGCAAGCCCGCCTCGAACGCGGCAAGCCCGCCTCGAACCCGAAGGCTCTAGCCTCACGCCTCCGGCGCGTCGACGATCGGGTCGTAGCGGGCGGCGTCGAAGCCGAGCAGGTTCCAGCTCTGCGCCATGTGCGGCGGCAGCGGCGCGCTGACGTCGATCGGCTTGCCCGTGCGCGGGTGCGGGATCACGATGCGGCGCGCCAGCAGGTGGAGCCGGTTCTGGATGCCGCCGGGCAGCGCCCAGTTCTCGATCGAGAAGTATTTCGGGTCGCCGACGATCGGGTGGCCGATATGCGCCGCATGCGCGCGCAACTGGTGGGTGCGCCCCGTCACCGGCTTGAACGACAGCCACGACAGCTTCTGCGCCGCCTGATCGACCATCGCGTAGTAGGTCAGCGCGTGGCTCGCCCCTTCCTCGCCGTGCTGGGCGATGCGCATGCGGGCATCCGCGTCCGTGGGTTCCTCCTTGACAAGGTAGGTCGAGACCCGGCCCTGGGGCACCCGCGGCACGCCGGAGGCGAGCGCCCAGTAGATTTTCCGCGCCGCGCGCGAGCGAAAGCTCTTGGCCAGCGTCGCCGCCGCGACCCGGGTCTTGGCGACGACGAGGCAGCCGGCCGTGTCCTTGTCGAGGCGGTGGACGAGGCGCGGCTTCTGGCCGTCCGGGCCGGCCAGCGCCTCGAGCAGCCCGTCGACGTGGCGGACCGTGCCCGAGCCGCCCTGCACTGCGAGGCCGAAGGGCTTGTTCAGCACCATCATGTCCGCGTCTTCGTAGAGGATCAGCGAGCGGATGAAGTCGGCATCATTCTGGTCGCGCACCGGGTTGCGCGGCCGGTCGGCCGGCTGGTCGAGCTTGAGCGGCGGCACCCGCACCGCCATGCCCGGCTCCAGCCGGTCGTTGGGCTTGGCCCTGCCGCCGTCGACCCGCAGCTCGCCCTTGCGGACGATGCTCTGGACGCGGGCGAAGGGAAGCTGCGGGAAGCGCGCGGTGAGGAAGCGGTCGATCCGCATCCCGGCCTCGTCGGCCTCGACGGTCAGCGTCTGCACGCCGGAGGCGAGCGTCGCCGAGGCCGCCGCGCGCTGCTGGCGCCGGGTCGGGCCTTCGGGCTCGGCCGGAGCCGCGGGCGCAGTCTCGGCGCGCCGCGCGCGGGACGGCTGGGTGGCGGCGGGTTCGGCGAAGGCAGGTTTGACGAAGGCGGATTTGGCCGGCGTCGCACGCGGCGGGCGCGCCGGCGCCCGGCTCGGACGCGGCGCCTCGCGGGAGGCATCCGCGTCGCCCCAGGGTGAACGTTCGGTCGCGTCGTCGCCGCGCAGGCGCGCCGCGCGCTGGGCCGCCTCCAACGCCGAGGTGCGCGGGCCGGTGCCGGCGCGCTCCGGCCGGCCGAAGCGGAGCTTGGCGGGTCCTCCGGCGCGGGGCCCGCGGCTCGCGCCCTTGCCGGCCGGCGGCCTGTCCGCGGGAGGCCGGCCCGAGCCCTTTCCCGAACTCTTGCCCGAGCCCTTGCCGGGCCCCTTGCCGGCCGGACCGCCGCGGCGTGGTGGATTGCCTGTCATGCGCCGGCGTTAGCACCCGCCCGCACCGGCGACAATTCGCGCGTCCGGCGGCCCTGGCCGGCGCCGCAGCTCAGGCCGCCCGCCGGATCGCCTCGATCGTCAGGCCGATCCCGACCGAGCCGAAGGTGTCGCCCGCGACCACGCGGGCCCCGGGCAGGCAGGCGGTCAGACCCGCCCGGACATGCGGCAGGCCGGTCGAGCCGCCCGTGAGGAACAGCGCGTCGATCGCCTCCGCCCTCAGCCCGGCCTGGGCGAGGCAGCGTCCGACCCGCTCGGATATGCGGGCCGCCAGCATGGCGGTGTGCGCGACGAGGGCGGCACGGTCGATGGCGGCGGAGAGGCCCGGCTCGACCCAGCCGAGGTCGATCTCCGACGCGCCGCCGTCCGAGGCGGCGATCTTCGCGCCCTCGACGGCGATCGCCAGCGAATGCCCGCGCTCCAGCTCGATCACCGTGCGCAGCCGCGCGATCAGCTCGGGCCTGGCCCCGTCGCGGAAAATCTCGGCGATCTCGCGCAGCGTCCTGGCGTTGTAGAGCCGGTTGATGCTCGACCACGTGGCGAGGTCGTGGAAATAGGCGTTCGGGACCGACAGCTCCGGCCGCCTCATCGGGCTGCCCAGCCCGAGCAGCGGCATCACCGTGCCGAGGCTGAGGACGCGGTCGAAGTCGGTGCCGCCGATGCGCACGCCGTCGTTGGCCAGGATGTCGTCGGCGCGCTCCGCCCGGGCGTGGCGCTCGGGCGACAGGCGCACGATCGAGAAGTCCGAGGTGCCGCCGCCGATGTCGGCGATCAGCGCGATCTCCTCCCTCGTGACGCTCCGCTCGTGGTCCAGCGCGGCTGCGATCGGCTCGTACTGGAACGAGACGTGGCGGAAGCCGATGCCCTCCGCGATCGCGCGCAGCGTCTCCTCGGCCCGGCGGTCGCCCGCCGCGTCGCCGTCGACGAAATGCACCGGTCGCCCGTGCACCACCGTGTCGAAGCTCGCGCCGGCCGCGTCCTCCGCCCGCGCCTTCACCGCGGCGAGGTAGCGTCCGATCACGTCGCGAAAGCGGATGCGCCCGCGTCCGACCGGCGTGGTCTCCTCGATCAGCCCGGAGCCGAGCACCGACTTGAGGCTGCGCATCATCCGGCCCGGAATGCCCTGGACGTAGGCGTCTGTCGCCGCCCGCCCGATCACCGGCTCGCGGTTCGGCTCGAAGAAGATCGCGCTCGGGATCGTGACGTGCCGGTCCTCCAGGGGAACGAGCTGCGGGCCGGCCGCGCCGAGGTGCCCGAGGGTGGTGTTCGAGGTGCCGAAATCGAGGCCGCAGGCCGCCATCGGGGTCTGGTCTTTCGCGGATGTGCGTGGGGGCGGCTGCCCTACAGGCTGCCGCCTGCCCGGTCCAGGTCCGATACCGCGATCAGTCCTGCCCGCGCCGTTCGCGCCGCAGGCGCTCCCAGTTCGCGAGCCGGTCGCGGTAGCGGCCCTCCATCCCGCGTTCGCTCGGCTCGTAGAAGTGCTGGCGCCCGAGGGTGTCGGGCCAGTAATCCTGGCCCGAGAACGCGTCCGGCTCGTCGTGGTCGTAGCGGTAGCCCTCGCCGTAGCCGAGCCGCTTCATCAGCTTGGTCGAGCCGTTGAGGATGGTGCGCGGCGGCGGCAGCGAGCCGTGCGCCTTGGCGATCCGCGTCGCCGCCTTGTACGCCGCGTAGGCGGCGTTCGATTTCGGCGCGCAGGCGAGGTAGATCGCCGCCTGCGCCAGCGCCAGCTCGCCCTCGGGGCTGCCGAGGAAGTCGAAGGCGTCCTTGGCCGCGTTGGCGATCACCAGCGCCTGCGGGTCGGCGAGCCCGATATCCTCCACCGCCATCCGCACGAGGCGGCGGGCGATGAACAGCCGGTCCTCGCCGCCGTCGAGCATCCGGCAGAGGTAGTACAGCGCCGCGTCCGGGTCCGAGCCGCGCACCGTCTTGTGCAGCGCGCTGATCAGGTTGTAGTGGCCCTCCTGCGCCTTGTCGTAGATCGGCGCGCGCCGCTGGACGATCGTCTGAAGCGTCTCGGCATCGAAGGTCTCGTCGGGGCCGGCCGAGCGCCAGACCTCCTCGGCGAGCGTCAGCGCAGCCCGCCCGTCGCCGTCGGCCATGCGCACGAGGACGCCGCGGGCCGCCTCGGTCAGCGGCAGGGTCCGCCCGGTCAGGTCCTCGGCCCGCGCGATCAGCTTGGCGACCGCTGCGTCGTCGAGGGAGCGGAACAGCAGCACGCGGGCCCGCGACAGCAGCGCGGCGTTCAGCTCGAAGGACGGGTTCTCGGTGGTGGCGCCGACGAGCGTCACCGTCCCGTCCTCCATCACCGGCAGGACTGCGTCGAGCTGCGCCCGGTTGAAGCGGTGGATCTCGTCCACGAACAGCAGCGTGCCCCGGCCCCCCGCCCGGCGCCCGCGCGCGGCCTCGAACACCTTGCGCAGATCCGGCACGCCGGAGAAGATCGCCGAGATCTGCTCGAAATGCAGCTCGGTCTCGCGGGCGAGCAGCCGCGCCACGGTGGTCTTGCCGGTGCCGGGCGGTCCCCAGAACACCAGCGAGCCGAAGCTCCCGCCCCGCAGGAGCCGCGTCAGCGCGCCGTCCGGCCCGGTGAGGTGCTCCTGGCCGACCACCTCGGCGAGCGTGCCCGGCCGCAGGCGGTCGGCGAGCGGGCGGGGTGCCGACGCGTCGAGGCCGGCGGTTGCGAACAGGTCGGACATGCCCGCATCAACACCGCCCACGCCGCGCTCCGCAAGCCCGGGCGCGCCGGAGGGTGGTCCCCGCCGGCCCGCATATCGGGTTCGCCGCGGACGCCGATCCCGGGCGCCGTCCTGCGGCCCGGCCCGGCATGGTGCCCGTGCGACGACCGCGCGTGAGACTCTCTTAACGCCCGCCGTGCTCCCGTGCTTACGATCGGGGGAGCGTTCGATGGCGGGCAGGCGCGGCACCTGGGGCGAGGGCGAGCTCTACGAGGCGCTGTGCCTGCTGACGACCGGCGCCTGCCTGTGGATCATCGGCGCGCAGTTCCAGGTCTTCTCGCGCCTGAACGCCTTCATCCAGGCCCACGACCTCTCCGACCCGTTCATGCTCCTGGCGCTGATGAGCCTGGCGGTGTTCGCAGCCAGCCTGCGCAAGTCGCTGCTGCTTCGCTCGGCGATCGCCGAGCGGGACGCGATGACGGCCGAGGCCGCGGCGGTGGCGCGCCACGACGTGCTCACGGGGCTGGCCAACCGCCGCCTGTTCCTCGAGAGCGTGGAGTGCCGGCGCGCCGCGGCGGGCCTCGAGCCCGCGCAGGCCGTGCTGCTGGTCGATCTCGACCGCTTCAAGCCGGTCAACGACCTCTACGGGCATGCGGCGGGCAATACGGTCCTCTGCACGGTGGCCGAGCGCCTGAGCGCCCTGCTGCCCGTCTCCGGCCTCGCCGCCCGGCTCGGCGGCGACGAGTTCGCGATGCTGGTCCCGCTCGACGGCGGGAGCGACGGCCTCGGGCGCCTCGCGCAGGCGGTGATCGCGACGATTTCCGTGCCGATCCGGTGGCAGGGCAACGAACTCAAGGTCGGCGCGACCATCGGCATCGCCCCGATCTCGGCCGATCAGGCCGACGCCGACGTGGTGCTGCACGCGGCCGACCTCGCCATGGACCAGGGCAAGAAGGACGGCCGCGGCGTGTTCCGCGTGTTCCGAAGCGCCATGGACCTCGAACTCAAGGCGCGCGCGCAGCTCGAAACCGAGCTGCGCGCGGCGATCCGGCGGGGCGAGATCGAGCCGTTCTACCAGCCGGTGGTGACGCTGCCGGGGAAGGTGCTGATCGGCGTCGAAATCCTGGCCCGCTGGCGCCATCCCGTCCGCGGCCTGCTCGCGCCGGCCCACTTCATCGGGATCGCCGAGGAGACCGGCCTGATCTCCGAACTCAGCATGAGGCTGCTGCGCCAAGCCTGCCTCGACGCCCGCGCCTGGCCCGACCATTTCCAGCTCGCCATCAACATCGCGCCGCAGCAGTTCCAGGACCGCCGGCTGTGCGAGCGCATCCTCGCGATCCTGACCGAGACCGGGTTCGCGCCGAGCCGCCTGGAGGTCGAGATCACCGAGACCGCCCTGGTGCAGGACCTGGAAGCGGCGCGCGACACCCTGACCGCGCTCCAGAGCGTCGGCGTGCGCATCGCGCTCGACGATTTCGGCACGGGCTATTCGAGCCTGTACCACCTGCGCGAGCTGAAGTTCGACAAGCTCAAGATCGACCGCACCTACGTCGACACCATCACCGTGAGCGCCGAGCGCGCCAAGCTTGTCGACGCGATCATCAAGCTCGGCGCCAGCCTCGGCCTCGTCACGACCGCCGAGGGCATCGAGACGGATGCCAGCGTCGACTGGCTCTCCGACCAGGGCTGCGACTACGGCCAGGGCTACCTCTTCGGCGCCCCGATGCCGAAGGATGCGATCACCGCACTGATCGAGCGGCCGGCAGAGACGTTCCCGGCCTCCGCCCGGAAGGCGGCGTGAGGCCGGACCTGCCGGTCACGACCGGGGCGGCACCGTGCGGGGGGCACGGTTCGGCCAGGCCTGCAACCCCGGCATACGGGATGCCGCACGTCCGATCTATCCTCCGAACACCGAGGTCAGCACCGCGCCGCCGCGGTTGATCGCGATCTCCCAGGTGTTCTGCGTGCTGCGGGTGGCGCGGTCGACGTCCTTGGTGGTGGCGACCGGCAGGCCGTTGATCGACACGACCATGTCGCCCTTCTGCAGGCCGGCCCGGGCCGCGAAGGAGTTCTCGTCCACCGCCTGCACCGCGACGCCGTCGCTCGCGAAATCCATCAGCATCTCCTCGGCGACCGCGGGCGAGGTGTTGACCAGCGTCGCGCCCAGGAACGGCGAGCGGGTGCGGACCTTGAGCACGTCGCGGGGCCGCGTCTCGGGGGCGGGCGTCAGCTTGACCGGCACGGTCGAGCGCCCGCTGCCGCGCAGGAGGCCGAACTTGGTCTGCCCGGTGATCCCCTTGAGCGCGAAGCGGTAGCCGAAGGCCTCCGGGTCGTCGACGCTCTGCCCGTCGACGGTGAGGATCAGGTCGCCGCGCTTCAGCCCCGCCTCGTCGGCCGGGCTCTTGGCCTGGAGGCTCGCCACCAGCACGCCGGTCGGGTGGTCGAGGCCCATGCTCTCGGCGATGTCCGGCGTCACGCTCTGCACCCGCGCGCCGAGCCAGGGCCTGCGCACGGTGGTGGCCCCGTTCCTGGCGGTCTCGACCACCGCCTTCACCATGCTCGCGGGGATGGCGAAGCCGATGCCGTGGCTGCCGCCCGATTGCGAGTAGATCGCGGTGTTGATGCCCATCAGCCGGCCCTGGAGGTCGACCAGGGCGCCGCCGGAATTGCCCGGGTTGATCGCCGCATCCGTCTGGATGAAGAACTGGTAGTCCGAGGAGCCGACCTGCGTGCGCGCGAGCGCCGAGACGATGCCCTGCGTCACCGTCTGGCCGACGCCGAACGGGTTGCCGATCGCCATCACGAAGTCGCCGACCTCGAGGCTCTCCGAATCGCCGAACGGCATCGGGATCAGGCCGCCGGCCGGGTTCCTGATCTTGACCACGGCGAGGTCGGTGCGGGGATCGCGCAGCACGATCGTCGCCTCGAACTCCCGCCGGTCGGCGAGCGCGACGCGGACCTCGTTCATGTTGTCGATGACGTGGTTGTTGGTGATGACGAGGCCGCTCTCGTCCACGATCACCCCGGAGCCGAGGGATTTCTGCGCCCGCTCGCCGGGCGCCGCGCCCTGGCCGCGCCCCTCCTCGCCGAAGAACCGGCGCATGAACTCGTCCATGGCGCTGGTGCGGGCGTTGGGGCGCTTGTCGATGTGCGAGGCGTAGACGTTGACCACCGAGGGCGCCGCCCGCTTCACCACCGGCGCGAAGGAGAGCTGAACCTCGGCCCTTGCGCTCGGCACCGTCCTGGCGGGCGGCGCGTCGGCGCTCTTCGCCATCTGGGCCGCGGCAGGCGCCGCGGCGAGGAGGCATGCGGCGACGGCCAGGGTGATCGGGGCGGACGGACGAGGCATGGACGGCTCCGGCAGCGGCGGCGTCAGGCTTCCGGCCGCCCCGATCGCGGGGGTCGGGCCGGAACCGAGGCGCGATGCCGGCCTGTCTATCGCGGGCGAAGGCGGCAGGCGAGGGCCCGATCCTCGGGCGCCCGGGCGAGCGCCCGCAAGCGTCGAGGAGCGCCGGCAAATCCGCGCTCGGCCGGCCGGCATGAGGAAGCGCACCTCGAAGCGGGCCATGTCACCCCGAAAACCGCTCGCGCCGCAGGTCCGCAATCCGTCCCGGTCCAGCCGGGTCGGGAGCGGACCGGAGCGCCGGGAGGTTTCAGGCGTCCTTCTTCTTCCGGGGGCCGCGGGTCTTCTTCGCCGGCGCGTCCTCGGAGGCGGCGGGCTCCTCGGAGGCCACGGCCTCGGGCTCGGCGGCCTTCGCCACGTTCTTGCGCCGCTGCTGCCCGAGGCCCAGCGCGCGCGCGAGTTCGGATCGCTGCTCCGAATAGCTCTGCGAGGTCATCGGATAGTCGGGCGGAAGGCCCCACTTGGCGCGATACTGCTCCGGCGACAGGCCGCGCAGGGTGAGGTGCCGGCGAAGCGTCTTGTACTGCTTTCCGTCCTCGAAGCTGATCAGGTAGTCCGGCGACACCGAGCGGCGGATCTCCGCGGCGGTCGCCTTGGGCGGCCCGGCATCGACCGCCGCTCCGTTGGCGCCCGAAACGCCCATGATCGCCTCGTGCACATCGCTGAGGAGCTTGGGCAGTTCGATGCTCTGGACGTGATTGTTGCTGACATAGGCCGACACGATGTCGGCGGTCAGCGTGATGAAGCGGGCCTTGTCGGTCTCGGGGTCGGTCATGGTCTTGATGCCATCGCTCTGACGCTGGAGTGATAGTGCGACCGTAAGCTCAGCGTCCGCATTCGGCAAGTTGGTTCGACCGTTCTCCGCCGAAAACTTAGGAAATAAAAGGGGAACGGGCGTAGTGCGTCACGATTCTTTGAACAAGAACCTCGGCGGACGCGGGAAACGGACGGGAATGCGCGGCGGCGGGACGTCGATTGCGCGCAATCCGCCTATTCGACGCGGGTGGTCATGACCCGCGCCTTGTGGTGGCCGGGCTCAGGCGCCGACGGTCTCGCGCAGGATGCCGAAGGCGCCGCTGCCTGCAGGGCGTGCGGTGTCGATGCCGGTACGGATGTCGGGATCGGCGTCAGCCGGCGCGCGGGAACGGGTCGTGAGGTGGCCGGCGGAGAGACGAGCCCGGCGCGGATCGCGGGTGCCGAGGCTGACGATAAGCGCGTCGACCTTGCGGGATCGGCAAAGCGATCGGGGGATGCGCCGGTGCCAGGAATGCGTCGCGCCGCGACTTTGGGCATGGGCGATGGCGGGCGTCGGGCGCATCCTGTGCTCCGGCTCCGAATCCGCAGGGCGAAAGCGGAGTCGAACCAGAGGCTTGCGCGGAAGTTGGCTGGGGCGCCAGGATTCGAACCTGGGAATGGCGGTACCAAAAACCGCTGCCTTACCACTTGGCGACGCCCCACCAGAGGACGGCGCTGTCTAGACGCGGATGTGCGGACAGGCAACAGGCTTGGCGTCGCGGCGGGAGACGGACGGCATGGGCGGGACAGTGGCGATCGTGACCGGGGCGGGCTCCGGGCTCGGGCGCGCCGTGGCCCTGGCGCTGGGCCGAGCCGGCTACGCCGTCGTGCTGGCCGGCCGGCGGCGCGATCCCCTCGATGCGGTCGCCGCCGAGATCGACAATGCGCTCGCTGTCGAGACCGACGTCACCGATCCGGCCTCGGTCGACCGGCTCTTCGCCCGCGTGGCCGCCGTGCATGGCCGCCTCGACCTGCTGTTCAACAATGCCGGCATCTTCACGCCCGCCGCGCCCGTCGACGCGGTCCGCCTGGCGGATTGGCGAGCCAGCCTCGACACCAACCTCACCGGTGCGTTCCTGTGCACGCAGGGCGCGTTCCGGATGATGAAGGCGCAGGTCCCCCGCGGCGGCCGGATCATCAACAACGGCTCGGTCTCGGCCCAGGTCCCGCGCCCGCATTCGGCGCCCTATGCCGCGACCAAGCACGCGATGACCGGGCTGACCCGCGCGACCTCCCTCGACGGCCGACCCCACGACATCGCCTGCGGCCAGATCGACGTCGGCAACGCCGCGACCGAGATGACGCAGGGGTTCGCCGCCGGGGTCCGGCAGGCCGACGGATCGCTGAAGCAGGAGCCCATGATGGCGGCGCGGCACGTCGCCGACGCGGTGGTCTACATGGCGGGCCTGCCGCTCTCGGCCAACGTGCAGTTCCTGACGCTGACGGCGACGACGATGCCCTATATCGGCCGCGGCTGAGCCGTTCGCGCAGCGGTTTTTGCCAAGCGGCCCCGCGCGGCCTAGAGGGAGGCGAAGGGCCGGATGCTCCGGTTCGCCGGCCCCGGCCCTTCACCGAATGCGAAAGGGACCCGCGCGCGGGTTCGAGAGCCGTTGTCCATGCTGATGCAGCCGCAGACGAAGATCGAGGCGGACCCGGTGGCGCGGCGGCGCACCTTCGCGATCATCTCGCACCCGGATGCCGGCAAGACCACGCTGACCGAGAAGCTGCTGCTGTTCGGCGGCGCGATCCAGCTCGCGGGCGAGGTCAAGGCCAAGCGCAACCGCGTCTCGACCCGCTCCGACTGGATGGGCATCGAGCGCGAGCGCGGCATCTCGGTGGTCACCTCGGTGATGACCTTCGAGTACGGGCCGTGCGTGTTCAACCTGCTCGACACGCCCGGCCACGAGGACTTTTCCGAGGACACCTACCGCACCCTGACGGCGGTCGATTCGGCCGTGATGGTCATCGATGCCGCCAAGGGCATCGAGGCGCGCACGCGAAAACTGTTCGAGGTGTGCCGCTTGCGCGACATCCCGATCGTCACCTTCGTGAACAAGCTCGACCGCGAGGCGCGCGAGCCGTTCGCGCTGCTCGACGAGATCGAGAAGACCCTGGCGCTCGACGTCGCGCCCGTCACCTGGCCGATCGGGCGCGGACGCAACTTCGCCGGCACCTACGAACTCGGCGGCGGCCGAGTGCGCCGGCTCGACGCGGCGGACGATGCCGGCACCGTGCCGGTGACGGGGTTCGCCGACCCGCTGTTCGACACGCTGCTGACCGAGAACGGCGAGGCGGATGCGTGGCGCGAGGAGGTGGAACTGGCCGAGGGCGGGCTGAAGCGATTCGACCTCGCCGCCTTCCGCGAGGGCCATCTCTCGCCGGTGTTCTTCGGCTCGGCGCTGCGCAACTTCGGCGTGCGCGACCTCATCGACGGGCTCGCCCGCTTCGCGCCGCCGCCGCGGGGCCAGGATTGCGACAAGCGCACCGTCGCGCCCAACGAGCCGAAGATGACCGGCTTCGTGTTCAAGATCCAGGCGAACATGGACCCGAACCACCGCGATCGCATCGCCTTCATGCGGGTGTGTTCCGGAAAACTGAACAGAGGGATGAAAGCCCGGCTGGTGCGCACCGGCAAGCCGATCTCGCTCTCCGCGCCGCAGTTCTTCTTCGCACAGGACCGCGCCATCGCCGACGAGGCGTTCGCGGGCGACGTGGTCGGCATCCCCAACCACGGGACGCTGCGCATCGGCGACACGCTCACCGAGGGCGAGGACATCGTCTTCCGCGGCGTACCGAGCTTCGCGCCCGAACTGCTGCGGCGGATCAAGCTCACCGACGCGATGAAGGCCAAGAAGCTGCGCGAGGCGCTCCAGCAGATGGGCGAGGAGGGCGTGGTCCAGGTGTTCGTGCCGCAGGACGGGTCTGGCGCCATCGTCGGCGTCGTCGGCGCGCTCCAGCTCGACGTGCTGAAGGAGCGGCTCCAGGGCGAGTACGGCCTGCCGATCGACTACGACGCCACCCGCTTCACGGTCTGCCGCTGGGTGTCGTCGGAATCCGAGGCCGACCTCGACGCGTTCGTGGCCTCGCACGGCTCGGCGATGGCGAGGGACCTCGACGGGGCGCCGGTCTTCATGGCGACCACCGCCTTCTCGCTGCGCTACGAAGAGGAGCGTTACCCGGCGGTGCGCTTTGCCGACATCAAGGACTACCAGAAGCGCGCGGCCTGAGGGATCAGGACTTTCCGAGCATCGGGAAGTCGATGGACAGCGTCGATTCCGCGGCCATCGGCGCCTCGCGCTTGCGCGGCTTCCGATTGAGCACCTGCTTCAGCTTGCTTTTCAGCACCGTCATGTCGAACGGCTTGAGGATGAAGGCGTCGGCCCCCGCCTGGTGGGCGACGTTGATGTCCTCGAAGTCGAACGACGCCTCGGTCAGGATGAAGGGGGTGTTCATCAGGTCGTCGTCGGAGCGGATCTCGCGCAGCAGCGCGATCCCGTCCATCGGCTCCATGTCGAGATCGGCGATCACCAGGGCGTACTTGCGCAGGCGCAGGAGCTCGAGGGCCTCGGGACCGCTGGTGACGCCCTCGACGTTCGGGAAGCCGATGCGGTTCATCAGCATCACGACGAGGCGCAGGAGCTTCTCCTGATCGTCGACGACGAGGATGGGTGGCGTCTCGCTCATGGTGTCGTCTTTGGCCTGAAGCGGTCTGGCGCGGTCTTGCGCGAAGTCTGCGCGCGATCCGTGAACAAACTGCTCTCAGCCGGCCCCCAGCGCGCCCGCCCCGTGCGGTGGGGCATGCACGGAGGTCGGACGGTCAGATGAACAGGTGGTCGATGCCCTGCTTCGACATCTCGTCGGCCTGCAACGCGAGCGCGAGGGCGTGGATCGCGCCGGCCCTCGGCGTCCCGCGCTGGAGCATCGGCAGCAGGTTGGCCTTGGCGAAGTGGACCTCGTTCGGGCCCGAGCGGATGCTGCTGCGGCAGGAGTTGACGAACGCGCGCTTGGCGATCTCGCGCCACTCGCAGATCTGCACGTCGCGGTGCCGCTGGTCCTCGGCGATGCGGTTGAAGGTCTCGTGCACGGAGGTGCGCTCGCCCTCGATCACCTGGGCGGCGAAGGTCTGCTCGACGACGAGGAAGCTCGTGATCACCGAGAATTCGTTCTTCTTCTGGGCGTGGCGCGTGATCTCGCCGATCTGCCCGGCGCGGATCTGCACGTCCGAGGACAGGGCAAGCCTGGAGAAGTAGATCAGGTGGACGAGGCTCGTCCGCTTGGCACGCATCACCGGACGACGTCCTCCCAGAAACGCCCACCGTCCTAACCGGACATCGATAAGGGCCCGTAAACGGTGCCGCGCCCGGCAGAAGCTGCCGGGCGCCCGCGTGCGGGTGGGTGGATTCCTGCCGCAGCATCCAGCGACATATCAATGACATCAACGGTTTGGGCGTGGCATGGCGGTTGCTGCCACCTTCCGAACGGGCGACCGGCACGCGGGTGCGGCGCAAGCGGGAAAGACGGCGCGTCATGGATATCTTCACGGCGTTGCAGACGGCGGTCTCCGGGCTCAAGGCCCAGTCCTACGCCATCGACAACATCTCCGGGAACATCGCCAACTCCCAGACCACCGGCTACAAGCGCATCGATACGAGCTTCGTCGACCTGTTGGCCGAGCAGACGCCCAAGCACGAGGTCGCCGGCACGGTGCTGGCGCAGTCTCAGCTCACCAACACCCTCCAGGGCAACATCGCTGCGACCGGCGTCGCCACCAACATGGCGGTGAACGGCAACGGCCTCTTCACGGTGCAGACCAAGACCGGCGACGCCAACGGGCAGAGCACGTTCTCCGGCACGCCGCTCTACACCCGCCGCGGCGATTTCAGCCCCGACAAGGACGGCTACCTCGTCAACGGTGCCGGCGGCTACCTCCAGGGCCAGAACTACGACCCGTCGACGGGCCAAGTCACCAGCGCCGGCGCGATCAGGATCGCCAACCGGACGCTGGCGGCCAGGCAGACCACCGCGATCACCTACGGCGCGAACCTGCCGACGACGCCCGCGACCGTCGCGTCCGGCACGACGCGCTCCGCGCTCTACGCCCCGGCCGACACCGGCGCGCTCGTCACCGCGACCGACGGCACGGCGACGGCGGGCCGGCAGGTCGCGGCGACCGCCGCCGCGGACTTCTTCGCCAGCAGCATCTCGGGCCCGGCGGTGACGGCCTACACCGCGACCGGTGCGCCGGTGAGCGTCAACACGCGCTGGGCCAAGATCCAGGATGCCAACGCCACCACGCCGGCGATCTGGAACCTGTTCTACGCCGCCGACAGCACGGCCTCCGCCGACAAGAGCGCCTGGACCAATGCCGGCACCGGCTTCACCTTCGACAACACCGGCCAGCTCATCCAGCCCGCGGGCGGCAAGGCGACGATCGCCGGCCTCACCATCGACGGCACCAACCTCGGCAACGTCGACCTGCTGTTCGACAAGACGACGCTGACGCAATACGCCACCGCCTCGGGCACGGTGACGACGAACACGCTCACCCAGAACGGCTACGCGGCCGGCACGCTCAACGACGTCGCGGTGACGAACGACGGCCGGATCGTCGGCGCGTTCTCGAACGGCTCCTCGGTGACGCTGGCCTCGGTCGGCATCGCCCGCTTCGTGAACCCGGACGGGCTGAAGCCGCTCTCGAACGGGAACTACGCGCAGACGATCGATTCCGGCGTGCCGCTCGCCGGCCTCGACGGATCGACCCTCGTGGGCGCCAGCGTCGAGGCCTCGAACACCGACATCGCCGGCGAATTCTCGAAAATGATCGTCACCCAGCAGGCTTATTCGGCCAACACCAGGGTGATGTCGACGGCCCAGACGATGATGTCGGACCTGCTCAACGTCATCCGCTGACGACGGGCGGCGCGCTTTCGAGGGCGGCGAAGGAGGATCGTAGACGGACATGGCCCTGAACGCCCTCCAGACGGCCGCGGCCGGGCTCAAGGCGACGCAGACCGCCATCGGCGTGGTCTCGCAGAACGTCGCCAACGCGGGCACCGCCGGCTACGTCAGGCGGACGGTGAGTTCGGTCGCCTCCGGGATCGGCAATTCGGGGGTCGCGACCGGCACCATCACCCGCAGCTTCGACGCCGCCGCCCTGAAGCAGCTCCGCCTGGAGAGCGCCGGCGCGGCCTATACCGGCACGAAGTCCGACATCGCGGCGCAGGTCGACACGCTGTTCGGCACGCCCGGCAGCGCGACGGCGCTGGACGGCCTCGTCAACACGTTCACGCAATCGCTGCAGACGCTCGCGGCCAACCCGACCTCGGCGGCGGCCCGCGGCAGCGTGGTCGAGGCGGCCTCCGCGCTCGCGGGCAGCGTCAACGCCATCGCGCGCGGCGTGCAGGATCTGCGCAGCGGCATCGAGGCGAGCCTCGGCACCGAGACCGCGAGCGCGGGCGCGCTGCTCTCGGGGATCGCCGGCCTGAACGTGAAGATCCAGTCGATCACCGACGACGCCACCAAGGCCGACCTGCAGGACCAGCGCGACCAGCAGATCACGCAGCTCTCGACTTACATGGACGTCCAGACGGTGGAGCAGCGCGACGGCAGCGTCACGGTGTCGACGCGGTCCGGCGTGACCCTCGTCGATCGCGCCAGCGCCGCCGCCCTCGTCTTCGACGGACGCGGGACGCTGAACGCCAACGCGGCCTACGCCGCCGACGCCGCGGTGCGCAGCGTCGGCACCATCACCGCGACGACGCCGGGCGGCGGCCGGATCGACCTCGGCGAGCCCGGCGTGCTGCGCTCGGGCTCGATCGCGGCCGGGCTCGACCTGCGGGACACGACGCTGCCGCAGGTCCAGCGCCAGCTCGACGACCTCGCGGCGGGCCTCGCCGGCGCGCTCACAGACAGGACCGCGACCGGCACGGTCGGCGGCACCGGCGCCGCCGCCGACCTCGCCGGCATCCAGGCCGGCAACACCCTGACGCTGCCGGTGACGGCCCCGGACGGCTCGGTGCGCAACGTCATCCTGATCGCCTCGAACAGCGCCACCGCCGGCATCGACCCGGCCGCGGCCGACGACGGCACCGCCTTCGCCCAGACCTTCGACATCTCGGGCGGGCCCTCGACCTACGCGGCCAAGGTCCAGCAGGCGCTCGACGGCCTGTCGGCCCGCGCGCGCGCGCAGGGCTACAGGAACGTCCCGGCGCTGACCGCCAGCGGCGTCGGCGGCGTCGTCACGGTGAGCGGCACCGGCGGCTTCCGCGTCACGGGCGCCAGCGCGACGATCACCGTGCCGACCAGCGCAAGCGACCTGTCGAGCGGCTACCCGCAGCTCGCGCTGTTCGTCGACGGCTCGGGCAAGGGCCTGTTCACGGGATCGTTCGACGCGGGCTCGCAACGGACGGGCTTCGCGCAGCGGATTACCGTCAACCCGGCGGTGAGCGCCGACACCGCCGCGCTGACGGCGTCCGGCACCACGCGGCCGGGCGCGGAATCGACCCGCGCGCAGTTCGTCTACGACGCGCTGACCGCTGACCGGCAGACCTTCTCGTCCTCGAGCGGCATCGGCGGCATCGCGGCGCCCTACACGGCCAGCGTGACGGGCTTCGCGCAGGACGTCATCGCCGCGCAAGGGGCTGCGGCGAGCAGCGCGGCAAGCCTCGATTCGGGCCAGGGCATCGCCCTTTCCACCGCCCAGGGCCGGTTCTCGAAGAGCGCCGGCGTCAGCGTCGACGAG
The DNA here is from genome assembly GCF_964244095.1 of uncultured Methylobacterium sp. Classification (GTDB taxonomy): domain Bacteria; phylum Pseudomonadota; class Alphaproteobacteria; order Rhizobiales; family Beijerinckiaceae; genus Methylobacterium. The sequence continues at coordinate 35,663 of NZ_CAXTHR010000005.1, forward strand.
GAGATGGCGAACCTGATCGCGCTCCAGACCGCCTACAGCGCCAACGCCCGGGTGCTGACCGCCGCCCGCGACATGCTCGACACCCTGCTCCGGATCTGAGGGCGCGCCGGCGCCCGTCCCTCCCGCGTCACGCGCTTCGTTAACGCGAACCGCGCACATTCCGCCCGAAAGCGCGCCCGACCATGACGACGATCCGCCCCTACGCCGCCGGCCGCTACACCGTCGACAAGGCGACCTCGCAGATCCTCGCGCTGAAGAGCCAGCTCGACACCCTGTCGACGCAGCTCTCCACCGGCCGGACGGCGGAGACCTATGCCGGCCTCGGCGCCGGCCGGACCACGAGCCTCACGGCACGGGCCACGCTGAGCGCGCTCGACGGCTACGACGCGGGCATCGCCTCCGCGCAGACGCGGGTGTCGATCGCCTCCACGAGCCTGCAACAGGTCGCCACCCTGACCGCGGACCTGCGGACCGGCCTCACGGCGAGCCCGCGCGACGGCGCCGGGGCCGCCGCGACCGCGAAGCTCGGCCTGAACAGCCTCGACGGCGCGCTCGACGCCCTGAACCAGAGCGCGGCGGGACAATACCTGTTCGGCGGCCGCGCCAGCGAGACCGAGCCGGTGCGGTCGAGCAGCATCATCCTCAACGGTGACGCCGCGAGCACGCCGAGGCAGGATGGGCTGGTGACGCTGGTCGCCGAGCAGAAGGCGGCCGATCTCGGCACGGACGGCCTCGGGCGGCTCGAACTCGGCGCGACGCGCGCGAGCAACACCTTCTCGCTCTCCGAGGACACCGCCGACGCCACCGGCGAGACCCGTGCCAATTTCGGCTTCCGCATCGCCGCGGCGCCGACGACGACCGGCGCGCTCACCGCGACCGCGGACGCGACGCACGCGGCCAGAGCCGCGACCGTGACGGCCCTCGATCACGCGCCCGTAAGCGGCGAGCGTTTCCGCGTGAGCGTCAACCTCGCGGACGGCAGCCAGAAGAGCTACGACCTCACCGCCCGCTCGCCGATCCCGGCCGGCTCCACCGACAGCTTCGGGGTCTTCGGCACCGCCGCCGCGGCGGCGGCGGGCCTCAACGCCTTCGCGGCGGCGCAGGGCGGCACCGTCGCGAGCGTCCAGAGCGGCAGCACCCCGACGCTGACCGCGACCTATGGCGGCGGCGACTACGCGTCCTACGACATCGGCCTCTCGGGCCAGCCGGCGGCGGGCGACAGCATCACCGTCCGGCTCGCGCTGCACGACGGCACCACGATGAGCCTCACGCTGACCGCGCAGACGGCCGCCTCCGCCGTCTCGAACGCCGGCTTCACCATCGGCGCGGATGCGGCCGCGACCACCGCCAACCTGAAGGACGCCCTGGCGGCCGCGTTGAAGGACGCCGCCGGCGGCGCGCTCTCGGCGAGTTCCACGACGCGCGCCGCGGAGGACTTCTTTTCCGCCTCGACGGCGTCCGGCCAGGCACCCAAGCGCATCGACACCTCCGGCACGACGCCGACCTACAGGGACGCCGCCTCGACCACCACCGTGATCTGGTACCAGGGCGATGAGGCGGACGTCGACGCGCGCTCCACCGCCATCGTCCGGACCGGCACGATCCGCGAGATCGCAGTCGGCGCGCAGGCCAACGAGGTGCCGATCCAGAAGGCGCTCGCGGGCTTCGCCGCGCTGGCGGTCGACGGTCTCGCCGATCCCGCCGCGACCACGCCGACGAACCGATTCCCGGCCCTGGCGAGCCGTGCCTACGATCTCCTGGGGAAAGCCTCGACCGAGCCGAGCCTGCAGGCGATCGCCATCGATTTCGGCCTCGCATCCAGCGCCCTCTCGAACGCGAAGTCGCAGAACGCGGCCAGCCGCGCCACATTGCAGAACGCGGTCGACGGCGTGGAGAGCGCACCGATCGAGGAGGTCGCCGCCAAGCTGCTCGAAGTCCAGAACCGGCTCCAGGCGAGCTACCAGATCACGTCGTCGCTCTCGAAGCTGTCGCTCGTCAACTACCTCGGCTGATCCATGGGCTGACGCGCCGTCGCGGCGAAGGCCATCGGTTGATCGCCGTCGCCGCGTCGGCCTATGGTCGATGCGCAGGCCGGTCGGGGGAGGACATCGTGGGGCGTCGCGTCGGGCCGAGCCTGATCCTTGCCGGGATTTTCGCGGCCGGCCCGTGCCACGCGCGGGATATCGCCAAGGCACCGGTCGCCGGTGCCGGCACGCCCTGTCCCGGCTACGGCGCCGGCTTCGTCCGCCTGCCCGGAAGCCCGATCTGCACCCGCGTGTCGGGCCGCGTCGCCGCCGGCGCGGACCTGCGCGCCGGCCAGGGCGGCACGGTCGCGGCGCCGGCGGTCGCCGGGCGCTTCACCATCGACACCCGAACCGAGTCCGATCTCGGCCCTGTCAGGACCTTCGTGCGGATCGGAAACGCGCGGCGCTGACGCTCACAGGCTCCGCGACAGCACCAGCGGCCCGCTCGCCGCGCCGCGTCCATAGGGCGAGGGCGACCGGGACGGCGCACCGTAGACGGTCGGCGTGCGGGCGCGGCCGAGGTCGTCGGCGAGCGACTTGATCAGCCCCTCCGAGACCGTCCGCGCGGTGGCGAGCACCATCTGGTTGGTCTCGACCGCGGCGGCGAAGCGGCGGTGGGCCGCCCGCAACGCCTCGACCCCGGCTGGTGCGAAGCGGGCGAGCGCGACCGCGTTCGCCTTGGCCGCCTCCAGGCCCCGGAGATAGGCGCCGACGAGCGCGCCCTTGGCCTCGGATTCCGCCAGCCCCTCGCGCAGACGCCCGGCGCGGACATGGCCGCTCTCGGCCGCGAGCACGGCCTCCAGCGCCTGCATCGCGGACATCACCGCCTGGACGAGGGCGTCGGCGCCAGCCCGGTCGGCGACGCGCAGCGTCGGATCAGGCTGCATGGGCCGCCCCGTTCACGGCGCCGGTCGCGGCTCCCTGCATCTTCATCATCTCCGAGAACACCTGGTTGGCGATGCCGACGCCGCCGCTCTTCACGATCTGGCTGGCGTATTCCTTGGTGAGCATCGAGCGGTAGACGCCGCCGCCGGTGCCGTTCTCGCCCATCGGCCCGTCGGTCCCCTCCGACTGCGTCAGCCGGTCGAGGGAGGATTCGAGGAACATCGACTCGAACTCGGTCGCGGTCTTGCGCGCCTTCTTCGTGGCCGCGTCGGAGGCGGCCTGAGCGGTCTTCGAGACCGTGTCGGCGACGGTGCCGGCGATGGCCTTGCCGACGCCCATGGCGGCGGTCGCGGCGAAGGTTGCGAGGGGGAGCATGTCAGGATCTCCGGATGTCGGGAGGGTGGGGCATCACATCAGTTCGATGTCGGCCTGGAGCGCGCCTGCGGCCTTGATCGCCTGGAGGATCGAGATCAGGTCGCGGGGGCCGACGCCGAGCGCGTTGAGGCCGTCGACGAGGTCGCGCAGGCTCACGCCTTCCTTGACCAGCGCCAGCTTGTTGCCGTCGCCGGTGTCCACCTTCACGCCGGTGCGCGGCACCATCGTGGTGCGCCCGTTCGAGAGCGGGGCCGGCTGGCTCACCTGCGGCTGCTCGGTGATGGTGACGGTGAGGTTGCCCTGGGCGATCGCCACGGTGGAGACGCGCACGTCGCGGCCCATCACGATGATGCCCGAGCGCTCGTCGACCACGACCCGCGCCGTCTGGTCGGGCTCGACCTTGAGCTGCTCGATCTCGGTGATCAGGCGGATCATGTTGCCGTTGTACTTGGCCGGGATCTGGATCGTGACCGTGGCCGGGTCCGTCGGCTCGGCAGTGTCGGCGCCCATGAAGTCGTTGATCGCGGACGCGATCCGCTTCGAGGTGGTGAAGTCGGGGTTCCTCAGCGACAGGCGCAGCGAGCGCGCGTCGGTGAGCTTGAAGGCGATCTCGCGCTCGATGTTGGCGCCGTTGGCGATGCGGCCGTTGGTCGGCACGCCGCGGGTGATCTTGGCCGCGTCGCCTTCCGCCGAGAAGCCGGCGATGGCCACCGAGCCCTGCGCCAGCGCATAGACCTCGCCGTCGGCGCCGAGCAGCGGCGTGACGAGCAGCGTGCCGCCCTGGAGCGACTTCGCGTCGCCGAGCGACGAGACGGTGACGTCGATGCGCGTGCCCTGCGCCGCGAACGGCGGCAGGCTCGCCGTCACCATCACTGCGGCGAGGTTCTGGGTCCGCATCGTGGCGCCGCGGGTGTTGACGCCGAGGCGCTCCAGCATCGCCTGCAGCGACTGCTTGGTGAACGGGATGTTGTTCAGGGTGTCGCCGGTGCCGTTGAGGCCGACGACGATGCCGTAGCCGACGAGCTGGTTGGCGCGCACGCCCTCGATCTGCGCGAGGTCCTTCACCCGCGACAGCGCCAGCACCGGCACGGCGCCGCCGACGACGAGCGCGAGCGCCAGGACGAGGCGCAGGGCGTTCCGGATCGTGGCGTGGCGCTGATGCATGCCGGGCTTTTCGGGATGGCGGACCGCCTTCCTCCTGCCAGCCGCGTGCCAGCCTCTGCACGATACTAACTGCATGACACAAAAAGATTTTTTCGAGCATGGCCGGCAGCCGGGCCGGCTCCGGCATCTCCCGTTCCGTGCCGACCCGGCAAGTTCTGCCGGGGCGTTTACGCACGGTTAACCATGCCGGACCGAGGGTCGGCTTGGGCGGCTTGCGCGCCGTGGGAGCCCTCGAAGCGATGCGTGTCGAGAACCGTCCGGGCGCCTTCGGACTGAGCGCCCTCGGGCCCGGCCGCAAGCTCGAGGCCGGCCCCAGCTTCAGCGTCGGCGCCGAGCCCGCGAACGCCCGCGTGGGTGCGACGGCCGCGGCCGCGACGCTGGCCGGCCTCGACGCGGTGCTGCTGCTCCAGGGCGAGCCCGACACGCCGTCCGAGCGCCGCCGACGCTCGGCGCGGCGCGGCCACGACCTCCTCGACGGCCTCGACCGGCTCAAGGTCTCGCTGCTGTCCGGCCGGGTCGCGACCCACGAACTGCTGGCCATCGCCGGGCGGCTGTCCGAACGGGCGGAGACCACCGGAGATCCGCGCCTCGACGGTCTGATCGCGGATATCGAGCTGCGCGCGGCGGTCGAGCTGGCCAAGGTGGAGGCGGCCCGCGGAGCCTGAGGCCGGCGCGCGGCGATCGACTGTGATCGCCGGGCCGGAAGAGCTGTTCGGCGCCGGTCTGCATTGTATCGTCCGGCCGGCCGGCGTCTGACCTATTGCCGAGTCAAACCGTCGGGCTGTATGACCGGGCTCGCGAATACCGCCGAGTTCCGCATGCACGCCGTCCGTACCCTCGCGCTCTCACTCGGCCTGCTGCTGGCGGCGCTCGGCTGTGCGGACACCGCGGCGGCCGCGGCCCGATCGGCCCTGATCATCGCCAACGCCGCCTATCCCGACAGCGATGCGGTGCTGCCGGGTCCGGTGCCCGACGGCCGTGCGCTCGCAGACGCGCTGAAGCGCAGCGGGTTCACCGTCGAGTTCGGCGAGAACCTCGCCCGGGACGCGATGCAGGCGGCGATCGATCGCTTCCAGCGCGGGGTCGAGCCCGACGGGATCGCCCTGGTGTTCTTCGGCGGCTACGGCATCCAGGTCGGCAAGCGGAACTACCTCATTCCGGTCGATGCCCGGGTCTGGAGCGAGGCGGACGTGGCCCGCGACGGCATTTCGGTCGACGACATCCTCGACGGGCTCGGCAAGCGGGGTCCGAGCGCCCGGGTGCTGGTCCTCGACGCCTCGCGGCGCAACCCGTTCGAGCGCCGGTTCCGCAGCTTCTCGACGGGGCTGGCGCCGGTCTCCCCGGCCCCCGGCCTGCTCGCGATCTCCGCGACGGCGGCGGGCGGCGTGCTGAACGAGGCCGGGATCACCCGCAGCCCGTTCGTGGCCGAACTGGTTCGCCAGATCGGCGTCGCCGACCAGGATGCCGAGCAGGCCTTCACCGCCTGCCGCGACGCGATGGGCAAGCGCGCGCGCGGCGGTCCGGCGCCGGCCCTGGTCTCGCAGCTCGACGAGCCGTTCTCGTTCGACCCCGACCGGCCGAAGGCGGCGCGCCGCCCGGAGGCGAGACCGTCCGAGGCTTCGGTGCCGGACAAGGCTGCGAAAGATACGGCTGCGAAGGATGTGGCTCTGAAGGATGTGGCTCCGAAGGATACGGTCGCGAAGGAACCGGCCGACGGCGAAGCCGCCGCCCGCCAGCAGGCGGTCCGGGAGGAGGCCGACCGGGAGAAGGCACGCCAGGATCGGGCCGGCAAGGACAGGATCGCCGCCGACGCGAGGGCAGCCGAGGAACGCGCCGCGCTCGATCGATCGAAGACGGATCAGGCAGCCAAGGATCAGGCGGCCAAGGATCAGGCAGCCAAGGATCAGATGGCCAAGGATCAGATGGCCAAGGATCAGATGGCCAAGGATCAGATGGCCAGGGAGCAGGCTGCGAGCGATCGGGCCGCCCGCGATCGGGCTGCGGCGGAAGCGGAATCCGACGATTTCGCCTCCGCGCGCGCGAAGGGCACCAGGGCGGCCTACGAGGCGTTCCTGACACGGCATCCGGAGGGCGCGCTGGCCGACAGGGCACGCACCGAGATCGCGGCGCTCGCGCCGACGGAGCGCAAGGACGCGGGGGATCGCCAGCGGCAGGCCGATCTCGACGCGCGGATCGCCAGGGACCCCCGCGACGAGGCGGCCTATTACGAGCGCGGGCAATACCACGCCCAGCGCGGCGATGCCGCGGCGGCGATCGCCGACTTCGATCAGGCCATCCGACTCAACCCGCTCAACCCGGAAGCCTACAACAACCGCTGCTGGATGCGGGCGATGGCCGACGCGCTGAAGCCCGCGCTCGCCGACTGCAACCAGGCGCTGAAGCTCCGTCCCGGCTTCGCCGACGCCCTGGACAGCCGCGGCCTCGTCAACCTCAAGGCGGGCGCGTTCCGCGCCGCCGTGTCGGACTACGACGCGGTGCTGCGGCTCGATCCCGGCCGCAGCTCGGCGCTCTACGGGCGCGGCGTCGCCCGCACGCGCCTCGGCGAGAAGGCCCTCGGCAGCCGCGATCTTGCAAGCGCGCTCCAGCTCAACCCGGCCCTCGACAGGGAATTCACCGAGTACGGCCTGCGCTGACCGGCGCGGGACTTCGGCGCGGACGGTGGCGGGCCCCTCGTCCGGAGCGTCTTTCCGGCAATGACCTGCACAGGCTGCACGGATTGCCGCCGTTCGCGTGTCGATCCGCACGCCTGTCCGTATCGAAAGCTGTCATGCCGTGTTGATCGGCGGCTGTCGCCGTGTGAAGAAAGCTCAGCGGCTCTAGGCTCCGCGGAGCGACTTGGAGGCTCACATGTTCGGTACTTCGGGCAATACGAGACGACTCCTCGGACTGGGCGCGATGGGGCTGCTGCTGCTCGGTCGGCCCGTGATCGCGGAGGACGTCAGCGAGGCGCAGATCCTCAAGGCGCTGTCCGCGCCGGCGCCGCAGCGGACGCGCAGCCTGTCGGTCGGCGCGCAGGCCCCGGCTACCCCGCCGGCGGACGCCGCCTTCGTCGATTCGCTGCGCAACAAGCCGACCCGCTCGCTGTCGATGGGCGAGCGGCAGAAGCTCGACGTCGTGGCGGCGGAGAAGCCCCAGATCGACCTCGCGATGGAGTTCGACGTCAACTCCGACGCGTTGCGCGGCGAGGCGCTCGTCACCGCGAACAAGCTCGGCAAGGCGCTCTCGAACAGCGCGATGCAGGGTCAGACGTTCGTCATCGCCGGCCACACCGACGCGAAGGGCTCGGACAGCGCCAACCAGAGCCTGTCGGAGCGGCGCGCCGAATCGGTGCGCCGCTTCCTCGTGAACACCTATCAGATCCCAGAATCCAACCTGATCAGCGTCGGCTACGGCAAGGCGCACCTGAAGAACCAGGCCGATCCCCTCGCCCGCGAGAACCGCCGGGTGCAGGCCGTGAACCTGCTCCAGGTCAAGACCGCCGGGCGCTGAACCTCCGTCGCGCCGTCCCGCCCTTCCGAAGGGAGGGCGGGACGGCCACGGCCCCTTGAGACGAGCGAACCGGACGCAATCGACCGCCATGCGCGACCACCCGACCCGATCCCGTCGCAGCCGACTCGGACCGCTCGCGGTCGCGACGATGCTGTCGGCCGTCATCGGGCCGGCCGCGGCGGAGAGCACGCCGGAGGGGACGAGCGTGCTCGGCGTGCGCGCGGGTTCGGCCTGTCTCAGGGAGACGGTGCGCGTCACCGGCTTCGCGCTTCCCCGTGAGGAGAGCGGCGCGAGCCTGCCCTTCGACGGCTACCGGATCACCGAGATCCTGGCCGGCGAGGGCGATACCGTCACCAGCGGGCAGGAACTCCTGAAGGCGGTGCGCCAGCCGGACGCCTCGGCCGCGCAGCGCCCGCCCGGCCTCGAAACGGTCTCGGTGCGCGCGCCGATCGCCGGGCGGATCACCCGGCTGTCCGCCCGCATCGGCGCGGTGACCGGCGCGGGACCGGCGCCGCCGCCCGGCCCCGGCGGGATGCCGGAGCCGATGGTGCGCATCATGGGCGAGGCCGGCATCGATCTGCTGATCGACGTGCCGAGCCCCTACGCCGCCAAGATCCGCATGGGCGCCTCCGCCCGGGTCGTCCCCGACGACGGCCCGGAGATCCGCGGCACGGTGCGGGTCGCGGTGAGCGAGGTCGATCCGAAGACCCAGCTCGGCCGCGCCCGCCTCACCCTCGATCCGCCCACCGCCCTGCGTCCGGGCCAGTTCGCCAGCGCGGTGATCGAGACCGCGCGCGATTGCGGCCTCTCGGTCCCGCGCTCGGCCGTCAGCTACCCGAACGGCGTGCCGACCGTGCAGGTCCTGAACGGCACCGCGGTCGAGACGCGCAGCATCCGCACCGGCCTGATCGACGAATCCAACGTCCAGGTCCGCGAGGGCCTGTCGGACGGCGAGCCGGTCGTCGCCGATACCGGGACGGCGCTGCGCGCCGGCGACCGGGTCACGCCGGTGATCTCCGGCCCGGTGATCTCCGGCAAGGCGGGAACCGCGCGCTGATGTCGCTTAACGTCTCCTCGCTCGCGATCAAGCGGCCGCTGCCCTCGGTCGTCGCCTCGATCATCCTGCTGGCGCTCGGCTGGGCGAGCTTCACCCGCCTGCCGGTGACGCGGCTGCCGTCGGCCGACATCCCGCTGGTCTCGGTGGTGGTGGCGCAGTTCGGCGCGGCGCCCGCTGAGATCGAGACGCAGGTGACCAAGACCGTCGAGGACGGGGTCTCGGGCGTCGAGGGCGTGCGCCACATCGCGTCCTCGGTCACCGACGGGCTCTCGGTGACGACGATCGCCTTCCGGCTGGAGAGCAACACCGACCGGGCGCTGAACGACGTCAAGGACGCGGTCACCCGCATCCGCGCGAACCTGCCCCAGAGCGTGCAGGAGCCGCTGATCCAGCGCGTCGACGTGGTCGGCCTGCCGATCGTCACCTACGCCGCGACCGCGCCGGGCAAGAGCCCGGAGCAGGTCTCGTGGTTCATGGAGAACACCGTCAAGCGCTCCCTCCAGGACGTGAAGGGCGTGGCCGAGGTGGCGGTGATCGGCGGCGTCACCCGCGAGATCCTGGTCTCGCTGGATCCCGACCGGCTCCAGGCGTTCGGGCTGACCGCCGTGGACGTGAGCCGGCGGCTGTCGGGCACCAACGTCACGGTGACGGGCGGGCGCGCCGAGATCGGCGGCCGCGAGCAGGCGATCCGCACGCTGGCCTCGGCCAGGACGCTCGACGACCTCGCCGGCACGATGATCACCCTGCCCACCGGCGGGCAGGTGCGGCTCGCCGACCTCGGCCTCGTCACCGACAGCTTCGCCGACCGGCGCACCTTCGCGCGCCTCAACGGCGAGCCGGTGGTGGCGATCGGGATCAAGCGGGCGCAGGGAGCGAGCGACGTGGTGGTGGCGAAAGCCGTCGAGGCCCGCGTCGCGCAGATCAAGGCCGAGAACCCCGAGTTCGACCTCAAGCTGATCGATTCGTCGGTCGAGTTCACGCTCGGCAACTACGACGCGGCGATCCACACCCTGTTCGAGGGCGCGTTCCTGGCCGTCGTCATCGTGTTCCTGTTCCTGCGGGATTTACGCGCCACGGTGATCGTCGCGGTGTCGCTGCCGCTGTCGATCTTCCCGGCCTTCTGGGCGATGGACGCGCTCGGCTTCTCGCTGAACCTCGTCAGCTTCCTCGCGATCACGCTGTCGACCGGCATCCTCGTCGACGATTCGATCGTCGAGATCGAGAACATCGCCCGCCACATGAAGATGGGCAAGCCCGCGCTCCAGGCGGCGATGGACGCCGCCGACGAGATCGGGCTCGCGGTGATCGCGATCTCGCTCACCATCATCGCGATCTTCGCGCCCGCGAGCTTCATGTCCGGCATCGCCGGGCAGTTCTTCAAGCAGTTCGGCATCACGGTGGCGGTGCAGGTGTTCTTCTCGCTGCTGGCCGCGCGCTTCGTCACGCCGATGCTGGCGGCCTACATCATGAAGCCGCACCATGCGGTCGAGAAGCCGCCGGGGCCGGTGCTGCGGGCCTATACCCGCCTCGTGACACTGTCGGTCCGATTCTACCCCATCACGGTGGTGATCGGGCTGCTGTTCTTCGCCGCCTCGATCGCCTCGATCGGCCTGTTGTCGAAGGGCTTCCTGCCGGCGCAGGACACCTCCCGTTCGGTGATGGCGCTGGAACTTCCCCCCGGTTCGCAGCTCTCCGAGACTGAGAAGGTCACCGAGGACGTGGTCGCGGTGATCCGCGGCCTGCCGGAGGTGCGCAGCGTGTTCGTGGACGGCGGCCGGGTGCCGAAGGAGCCGATCGAGTCGCGGCGCGCCTCGTTCATCGTCAACTACACCGCCAAGGGCGAGCGTTCGATCACGCAGCGCGACCTCGAACGCGAGATCGGCCGCCGCCTGCGGGCGGTGCCCGACATCCGCTTCTACTTCGTGGACGAGAACGGCCTGCGCGCGATCTCGCTCGTCGTGCGCGGCGCCGACCCGCGCATCGTCGCCAACGTCGCCAACGAGCTCGCCGGCCAGATGCGGCGCCTGCCGACGGTGGCCAACGTCATCTCCGGCACGACGCTCGACCGGCCGGAACTCCAGATCCGGCCGCATCTCGACCTCGCCGCGCGGCTCGGCATCTCGCCGACGCTGCTCGCCGAGACGATCCGCGTCGCGACCATCGGCGATGTCGGGCCGGCGCTCGCCAAGTTCGACGCGGGCGACCGCCTCGTGCCGGTCCGCGTGCAGCTCGACGACCGGGCGCGCGTCGACCGCGGCGTGCTGGAGCAGGTGCGCGTGCCCAAGGGCGGCGGCGGCAGCATCCCGCTTTCCGCCATCGCCGACCTCGACTTCCAGCAGGGCCCGACCAACATCAGCCGCTACGACCGCAAGCGCCAGGCGACGGTGGCCTGCGACCTCGTCGCCAACGCAGCACTTGGCGACGTGCTGAAATCGATCGATGCGCTGCCGGTAATGAAGTCCCTGCCCAAGGGCGTCACCGTCGATCAGGGCGGCGATGCCGAGAGCCTGAACGAACTCGCCGACGGCTTCGCCAAGGCGATGAGCGCCGGCCTGATGATGGTCTACGCCGTGCTGGTGCTGCTGTTCGGCTCGTTCCTGCTGCCGATCACCATCCTGTTCTCGCTGCCGCTCTCCCTCGGCGGCGCGGTCTTCGCGCTGATGATCTCGGGCAAGCAGCTCACCACGCCGGTGTGGATCGGCATCCTGATGCTGATGGGGATCGTGACCAAGAACGCGATCATGCTGGTCGACTTCGCGGTCGAATCGATCCGCCACGGCGTGGCGCGCGACGCGGCGATCATCGATGCCGGCCAGAAGCGGGCGCGGCCGATCGTGATGACTACGATCGCCATGGTCGCCGGGATGCTGCCCTCGGCGCTCGCCTTCGGCATCGGCGGCGAGTTCCGCTCGCCGATGGCGCTCGCCGTGATCGGCGGGCTGATCTTCTCGACGCTGCTGTCGCTGGTCTTCGTGCCGGCGGTGTTCGTGCTCGTCTCGGAACTCTCCGACCGCGCGATGCGCGGCCTTCGCCGGCTTGGCTCGCTCGGCGCCCGCCGCTCGCGCAAGCCCGTGTCCACTCCACCGGAGACAGCGATGCCGCCGGGCCTCGGGCCGGCCGGGCCGCCGGTCTGAGGGGGTCCCACGGTGGGGGGCCCCGCGATCACCGCCCGCGCGGCGTCCTGCCGACCTCCGCCGGGTCGCGGACCACGACCGGCTCGACCTGATCGCCCTCACGCAGGAACGCGCCGGCGCGGACCACCACGAGGTCGGCTTCGGAGAGGCCCGATCGGATCTCGGCGTTGCCGCCGGACAGGAGCCCGACCGAGACCTGCCGCGCCTCGACCCGCGTCCCGTCGACGATGTGGACGATGGTGCCGTCCGGCTCGTACTGGACCGCCGAATAGGGCACCCCGACGCCGCAGCGCCGCCCGACCGTGACGAGCCCGCGCGCGAAGGTCCCGATCCGCGCGTCCGGCGTCGCCGTCAGCGCGATCCGGACGCGCCCGACCTGCACCGCGGCCTCCGCGCCGGTCTCGATCCGCCGCACGGTGCCCGCGATCTCGGGCAGGCCGAGCGGCCGCACCGCCACCGCCTGGCCCGGCTTGATCCGCGCGAGGTCGGCGAGCGGCACCTCGGCGTTCAGTTCGATCGCGCCGCCGGCGACGATGTCGAACAGCGCCCCCTGCCGCGGCGAGGCCGGCTGTCCGAGCACCGCGCGGCTGCGCAGGACCATCCCGGCGACCGGCGCCCGGACCGCGACCGCGTTGCCCGCATCCGCCGGCCCCTCCAGGGGACCGAGCCGGGCCAGCACCTGGCCCGCGCCGACCGCGTCGAGCGGGTTCGCCAGCACCTGCGTGACCTTGAAGCCCTCGCGCTCGGGTCCGACCTCGACCTGCTCGCGGGCGTCGAGCGTGCCGGTGACCGCGACGCGGTCGGAGAAGCACAGGTTGCGCGCCGGCCGCACGCTCACCGGCAGGGCGGCGAGGCGCGTCGCGTCCGTGTCCTCGGCGCGGACATCGGCGGCCGCCGCGACGAGGAGGACGGCGAGGCACGCGGCGGCGCGGCGGCGGGACGCGCGCGGTCGGCCGGTCGGACCAAGCAGGCTCGCGTTGGCAGACCAACGCTTCGCCCGCTTGGGTCCTTGGCTTATCGCAGGTTTTTTTCGCAAAACCGCGGGGCACTTTTGCGAAACCTGCCTAGAGCCTGCGGTCATGAGGGCGAATCGCTTCCGATCGTGGGAACCATCAGGGTCGCTGCCGGCGCGGCGGGCCGGCCTTCGGCAGGATGGAATCGAGCAGCCCGCCGAGACCGCCGCCCTCGGTTCCGAGGATGCCGCCGCCGAGGTTCTGCAGGCCCTGGATCGCGCTCGCCGGGTCCCGCGCGAGGCCGGAGAAGTCGGCCGAGACGGCCGGATCGGCCCAGGGACCGGAGATGCGGATCGGCACGTCGAGACGCCCGCCCGAGCCCGGCACCACCTTCAGCGGCTTGAGGCGGATGTCGAGGCTGCGGCCGATCAGGTCGATACTGCCGACGCCCTCGGTATCGAGGAGGCCGGTCTTCAGGCGGAGGTCGTTGGTCACCGCCTGCCCGTCGGCGACCGCGACGGTGCCGCCGAGCACGTCGAGGCGCGTGGCGAGACCGCCGCCGGACCCGCCGAGGAAGCCGGCCGCGCGGGCGAGATCGAGCCCGTCGATCCGCCCGTCGGCCACCGAGAATTCGCCCGCGCCCGCGGCCGAGCGGAGCAGGTCGGCGGTCCGTGTTCCCGTCGCCTGGAGGTCGAGCCGGGCGGTGCCGGTGCCGTCGAGCCCCTGGATGCCGGCGACATCGGCCAGCAGCGGGCGCACCCGCACCCCGTTCAGCGACAGGCCGATCTGGTGCCGGCCCGCGCCGGCGGCGTCCGGCCCGAGGACGTAGCGGCCCCGCGCGCTTCCCGCGTAGAGCGCGGCCGAGACCAGGGCGGCATCGAGGCTCCCGCCCTTCACCCGCGCGGTCAGGGCGACGCCGCTCAGCGCCACCGGCCCGAGCGCGAGGCGCGCGATGGCGAGATCCGCGCTCGCATCGAACAGGCGGAACCACGCGACCTGCGGGAGCGCGTCCGCCGGAACGGCGACGGACAGCATCTCGCCATCCCCCCGCGGCGCGGAGCCGTCCTCACCGGTGAGGGCGAGGGCATCGAGACGGAGGGCCGCGACGAGACGGGGCTTGCCCGCCCGCTCCACGGCGAGGCTCCCGGTGAACGGGGCGCGGTCGATGCTGCCGACGATCGCGTCGAGGCGGAGCACGGCCGGCGCGAGGCGCGCCGAGGCCGTCGCGGCGATCCGTGGGCCGGTGCCCGGGTTCAGCGTGAGGCGGACCGGCCGCGCCGCGTCCGCCCCGGGCGGATCGGCCTCCAACACGGCACGGGTGCCGGCGAGATCGAGGTCGAGCCGGATGGCGGGCGGCGGAGCATCCGCGGCGAGATCGTAGGCGAGGTCGACGGTCCGGATCGCGACCGTCAGACCATCCCCGGAGGCGGCGGGTTGCGCCAGCGCGCCGCCGGCCACGATGCGGATCGAGGAGGGCCGCAGCGCGCCCGGCTCCGGCCTCGCCTCGGAGCCCGGCGCGGGGCCGCCCGGCGGCGATGCGAGCGGCAGGCGGACCGTGACGTCCTCCGCGAACGCGCTTCCCGAGCCGGCCTGTCCGAGAAGCAGCGCCACCGGCACGGCGATCCGCAGCCGCCGCATCGTCGCGCCCAAACCCTCGGATCCCGTCCCGACCCGCACCTCGCCGAGGACGAGGCCGGGCGCGGGATCGAGCGTGGGAGCGAGACTGCCGATCCGCCAGGGCTGGCCGGTTTCCACTGACAGCCGACGTTCCAGCGCCGCCTTCACCCGATCGTTCAGGACGGGCCACGCTGCGGCGATGGCGAGGGCTGCGAGCGCGAGCCCAAGGGCACCGATCGGGAGGATTCGAAGCCGCATGGTTGGACGATCGACAGGCTATCCGGCCATGGTTCGCGGCGAAACACGCGTCCTGACGCCGGAAACCTGTTTAGACGCCGGCTCGTGAGCACAGTCAAGCTGTGGCTTCCGAGGGGTTTGGAGCCGTCCCCGATCCGACGGGACCAGCGACGGCGCTAGTGGTCGAAATCTAACGGATAGAACCCATGCCCTGGGTCCGCTTCCAACCCTTAGCGGAAGGATGAGCTGGCTCCCCCAGCGTCCGGATTGAGACATAACGGACCCCAGTAAGCTCCTAAGGAGACGGCATGGACTCACTTCGAACCGCCCTATCGTATGTCGTTGGTCCCCTCCTGATCGATCTTCCAGATCGAGACGTTATGGTCTGCGGCACATGTTTCATCGTTGCCGCGATGGGCGAGTACGCGATTGGGGTGACTGCGACGCACGCAGTCCAATACGCTACGGCGCAGGACACTCCGTCCAGGGTAGCGCCTCACCCTTCCTCCGTTTTCCAGTTCGACGAGACCCGAAAGGAATGGCGGAAGGTAAAAATCATAACTCACGTCAAGCATGACGACGTGCCGCCGTTCATGAGCTACGCGCTTGAAGCCGCTCAGGGATATTCAAGATCAGATGTCGACGTCTGTTTTTTGCTCCTGAAGGCTGAGGAGCAGCCTACCTTGGAGATTAGGCGGCGGATCGGGCTTCTGTCGGAGCCGCCAAGTGTCGGAGATAAAGTCCTCGTAGTTGGCTACTTCGACAGCGAGGCAAAAGCCTCTCACAAGATCGCAGTAGGTGGAGGTGCAGCCTTCATAGCTGTCAACGCGAAATTTCAGTGCGTTGAGGCTTCTGTGACCGACGTGTACCATGACGGGGTCCGTCACCTAAAGTTTCCCTGCTTTCAGGTCAGCACACCGTTCTACTCAGGTATGAGCGGGGGTTGTGTGCTGAAAGAGAAAGATGGGCAGTGGTTGGCCTGCGGAGTTGTTTGCAGCGACTTCAACTTTGGGGACGACGCCTCCGGTGAGCACGCCCTAGCCGCGCAACTTTGGCCTGCGCTCTTCACCTCCCTGGGGGAGACAAGAAAGTACGCCTACCACGACGAGAATGGGGGCTTGGTTGAGAGAGATGTTAAGGTCATCTACGACTTCGTTGACGCAGGTGCGATCACCGACCTCTCAGATGCGCTTCAGCACGTCTCGCGCTCTGACCAGGTGGCGAGCAAGTTTCCACTCAGGTGGGTTTAACCTTTGGAGAGGCCCGACCGTTCGTCCGAGAACGACGAAGCAGACATGCTGGAGTCTGGGTCCGCTTTCCACCCATCGCGGATGTTCGTGGTGGGTACGGAGCGTCAGGTTTCTACCACTAGCTTCCGCCGCGGCGATCCGGCCCGTCATCCGTCCCGCTCTCCGTCGGCGCCGCCACGGCCCGGGCCGCCTCGGCCTTCAGCTCGCGCTCGGCGAGGAGCCAGAACGCGATGTCGAGCCCGTCGGGCCGATGGTTCCGCTCCCAGATCTCCCGCGCGCGCTCGCGGATCTGATCGAACGTGATGTCGGTGGCCGCAGTCATCGCTCGCTTCCTTCGTCGTCGGGACCGACATCGGGTCCGGCCCGCCCGCCCGTCCCGGCCCGCCCGTCGTGGCCGAGCCGGATCTCCCGTCCGCAATCCGCCCGCGGTCGGGTGAACCGCGCTTGGGAACGGGTTTACAACACCTGCGACAGGAACCGCCGCGTCCGCTCGTCCTGTGCTGCCGAGAACAGGCGGGCTGGCGGTCCGTGCTCGACGATCACGCCGCCGTCGGTGAAGTAGACGTGGTCGGCGATCTCGCGGGCGAAGTTCATCTCGTGGGTGACGAGCAGGCAGGTCATGCCGTCCTCGGCCAGTTCGCGGATCGTGGCCAGCACCTCCTTGACGGTCTCCGGATCGAGCGCCGCGGTGACCTCGTCGAACAGCATCACGTCGGGCCGCATCGCCAGCGAGCGGGCGATGGCGACGCGCTGCTGCTGGCCGCCCGAAAGCTCGCCCGGATAGGCGTCCTCCTTGCCCGAGAGCCGCACCTTGGCCATCAGCGCGCGGGCGCGCACCTCGACCTCGCGCCTGTCCTGGCTGAGCACGTGGATCGGCGCCATCATCACGTTCTGCAAGGCGGTCTTGTGCGGGAACAGGTTGTACTGCTGGAATACCATGCCGACCTTGCGGCGCAGGGCCAGCGTGTCGAGCTTCGGGTCGGCGACTTCGATGCCGGCGACGCGGATCGTGCCGGAGGTGACCGGCACCAGCGCGTTGATGCAGCGGATCAGCGTCGACTTGCCCGAGCCGGACGGGCCGATGATGCAGATCACCTCGCCCCTGCGCACGTCGAGGCTGATGCCCTTCAGCACCTCCACCGTGCCGAAGGATTTTCGCACGTCGACGAGCTGGACGATCGGCGGGTCGGAGGTCGAGGCCGGGGACATCGGGGTCTCAGCGGATCTGGAAGCGGCGTTCGAGGCGCTCGGTCCAGCGGGTGATCGGGTAGCAGTAGAGGAAGAAGCACAGCAGCGCGAAACCGTAGAGAGGTGCGAACAGCTCGGGCCGGCCGCCCTCGGCCGCGTGCACCTGCGCCGTCAGCGTCAGCATCTCCGAGACGCCGACGATCGAGGCCTGGACGGTGGCCATCGCCACCAGCGCGTAGACGTTCATCCACGGCGGCAGCATGCGCTTGACGCATTGCGGCAGGATGATCCGCCACAGGATCTGGCGGCGGGTGAAGGCCAGCGACTCGG
This sequence comes from uncultured Methylobacterium sp., assembly GCF_964244095.1. Taxonomy (GTDB): domain Bacteria; phylum Pseudomonadota; class Alphaproteobacteria; order Rhizobiales; family Beijerinckiaceae; genus Methylobacterium. Next base: position 53,387 of record NZ_CAXTHR010000005.1, read on the forward strand.
CCGCCTCCCACTGCGTGTCGGGCACGGACCGGACCGCGCCGCGCACGATCTCGGCGACGTTGGCCATCACGGGAAGCGAGAAGCCGAGCGTCGCCTTCACCCAGTCGGGCAGCGGGACGCGGATGCCGAACAGCGTGACCTGGAACGGCACCAGGAACATCACGAAGAACAGCAGCACCAGCCACGGCGCGTTGCGGAAGAACTGCGTGACCGCCCACGCGGCCCGCGCGACGATGCGGCGCCCGGCCAGCATCGCGAGGCCGAGGAAGGTGCCGGCCGCCGTACCGATCAGCATCGCCAGCAGCGAGATCGCGATGTTGAAGGCAAAGCCCGAGAGCAGCAGCGGCGCCCACTTCACGATCACCGCCAGGGCCGAGAGCCGCACCGCGTCGCCCTGCGCCAGCGCCGCCGAGGCGGTGAGCGCCGTGCCGACGCAGAGAAGCGCGCCGTGCCGCGGGCTCGGGCGAAGGCCGAGCCGCGTACGCGAGAGCGTGAACGGCAGCAGCACCGGCAAGGCGCCGGGGACCCGCTCGCCCGTCATCGCCCGTAGCCCGGGATGCGCAGCGCCCGCTCCCAGCGATGCATGACCCACACGAGCCCGCCCACGAGGAGGCCGTAGGTGCAAAGCAACACGACCATCATCTCGAGCACGTTCTGCGATTCCGACCAGATCTGCTTGACCGCGTAGAGCGTCTCGGGAACCGCGATCGCGTAGGCGAGCGTCGTGGTCTTCAGCAGGTTGACGAGGTTGTTGTTGAGCGCGGGCAGGCAGACGCGCAGCGCCAGCGGCAGCACCACGTGGCGATACGCCTTCCAGCGGGTGTAGCCCAGCGCCTCGGCCGCCTCGACGGTGGTCCTGGGCACCGCCTCGATGCCGGAGCGGAAGATCTCGACGTTGAAGGCGGCGGCAAACAGCGACAGCGAGACGATCGCCCATTGCACGTTGCCGAGCAGCGGCTCGCGCAGGCCCGAGGCGGTCCCGGCCGCCGGCAGCAGCGTGCCGAGGCCGAAATAGAAGAAGAAGATCTGCACCAGCGGCGGCGTGTTGCGGAACACGACCACGAAGCCGTTGACCAGCCCGCGCAGGGTCCGCGACGGGCTGCCCTGGAGCAGCGCGCCGAGTGCGCCGAGGACGAGGCTCAGCGCGATCGTGACGAGGCCGAGCAGCAGCGTCATGCGCAGGCCGGAGACGTAGCGGTGCCAGTCGTAGGCATCGTAGAACACGGTGAAGTTGAGGCCGGTGGTGTCGTAGAGACGCTGGAACCAGTCCGGCACGACGTGCATCGCTACGAACCCCGCCGGCCGCTCACAGACGTCGTCTCAGTTCGTGCCGGCCTTGGCCTTCTCGTGCATCGCCTTGGAATACTCCGTCGGCGTGATGCCCCACGTCTTCTCCGCCTCGACGATCAGGCCGGTCTTCATCCAGTCCTTCGTCGTCGCCTCCAGCAGGGCCTGGAGCGTGGCGTTGCCGGGCGCCACCGCCATGATCCACGGGGCTTCGAGCACGCCCTTGAGCGGCATCGCGTAATCGGCCTTCCACTCCTCGTCGAGCATCTTCCCCTGGATGAAGGTCTGATCGTAGACGTAGCCGATGCAGTTGCCCTGCTTCATCGCGAAAAGCGGCTTCTCGGAGCCGTCGAAGGCGACGATCTCGGCGCCGTAGGTCCGGGCAATGTCCTTGTTGTACCACGCGCCCGAGGTGCCGCAGACCGGCTTGCCCTTCAGCTCGTTCCAGTCCTTGATGCCGGCCTTCTTGGCGAGCATCACGTTGACGTAGTCGGAATAGTACGGCGGATCGATCGCCTGCACGACGCGGCGGCGCTCCGGCTTGTCCGACAGCGTCGCGATCAGCATGTCGACCTTGCCCTGTTGCAGGAATTCCAGCCGGTTCGACGAGACCACGGGCACCAGTTCGAGCTTCACGCCGAGGCGCTTGGCGACGTCGGCGGCCAGATCCGGCTCGATGCCGATGATCCGCCCCGTGGGGTCGCGGAAGCCGAAAGGCCGGTAATCGGCCTTCACGCCGACGACGAGGGTGCCGCGCTGCTTGATCGCCTCGACGCCGTCCGCAGCCGTGGCGATACCCGGCAGGGCGAGCGCGCCGGAAAGGATCAGGGCACGAACCGTCTTGGACATGGGATCACACCGTTTCATGCATCGCGGAAGGACGAGCATACGCGCTCGTGAGGCAATCCGCACGCCACGCGCGTGGCTCAGCGGAAGCGCGCGAGCGAAAACGGCGCGAGGTCGATCGCGCTCGCCCCCGTCGCGACCCATTCGGCCACCGCCTTGCCGATGCCCGCGGAGTGCTTGAAGCCGTGGCCGGAGCAGGCCGAGACCACGTGGATGCGGTCGTGCTCGGGGTGCCGGTCGATGATGAAGCCGCGATCCGGGGTGACCGTGTAGAGGCAGGCGGCGGCCTGCGCGACCCGCGGCGTCGTACCGGCGAACCGACCCTCGACGTGGCGGCGGTACATCTGCGCCGATTCCGCCGGGCTCACGATCCGGTCGAGGGCGTCGGCGGTGGTCGCGGTGGCGTATTGCTCGGTGGCGACCTTGATCTGCGCCTCGCCCGGCATCGGCGGGAAGCCGTAGAGGTAGTCGGTGTCGGTCGTGCCGTGCATCCAGATGAAGACCGGCGCGTCCGCGCGGTAGGCGCTCGTGTCGTCGAGGGCGTACCAGTGCAGCACCTGGCGGTTGACCGTGAGCAGGCGGTCGAAGGGCGCACCGAGCAACGGCACGGTCCAGGCGCCGGCGGCGACGACCGCGCGGTCGGCGTGGATCGAACGGTCGGCGGTGCGGACGACGACGCCCGAACCGTCCCGCTCGATCGCCGTCGCCGCGGAGCCGGTCCGGATCTCCGCCCCGAGTTCGGCGGCCCGCCTGAGCTGAGCCGCGATGCAACGCTCGGGCCTCACGTAGCCGCCGCCGGGCTCGTAATAGGCTTTTTCGTCGCCCCCGAGCCCAAGGAACTGCGGGAAGCGCCGCGCCACCTCGGCCCCGTCGAGGATCTCGTGCGGGATCGCGAAGGCCTGCGCCGCCTCGATCGAGCGTCTGACGAAGTCGGGCTTGCCGTGATGCGAGGTCTCGCCGTGCCCGGGGGCCATCACCAGTGCGCCGCAGGCCTCGAACAGGCTGTCGCCGGTTGCGGCTTCCAGCTCGCGCCAGATGCGATGCGCGTCGAGCACGAACGGAACGTAGTCGCGGCCCTCGCCTACCGCCTGCCGGGTGATGCGGGTCTCGCCATGGCTCGATCCCAGGGCGTGGGGCGGCGCGAAGCGGTCGATCCCGACGACGGAGGCGCCGGCCTTCGCCAGTTGGTAGAGCACGGCGCTGCCCATGGCGCCGAGCCCGACGACGGCGACGTCCACGCGATCCTTCATACCAACCCTCCTCCCACTGCGCGGGCGACTGCCACCGCGACGCTCATTCCCACTCGATCGTGCCGGGCGGCTTCGAGGTGATGTCGTAGGTCACCCGGTTGATGCCCTTGACCTCGTTGATGATGCGCGTCGCCACCCGGCCGAGGAAGGCCATGTCGAACGGATAGAAATCCGCCGTCATGCCGTCGACCGAGGTGACGGCGCGCAAGGCGCAGACGTGATCGTAGGTGCGCCCGTCGCCCATCACGCCCACCGTCTTCACGGGGAGGATCACCGCAAACGCCTGCCAGATCGTATCGTAGAGCCCCGCCTGCCGGATCTCGTCGAGGTAGATCGCGTCGGCCCTGCGCAGCGCCTCCAGCTTCTCCGGCGTGATGGTGCCGGGGCAGCGGATCGCGAGGCCGGGACCGGGGAACGGGTGGCGGCCGACGAAGGCGTCGGGCAGGCCGAGTTCGCGGCCCAGGACACGGACCTCGTCCTTGAACAGCTCGCGCAACGGCTCGACGAGCTGCATGTTCATGCGCTCGGGCAGGCCGCCGACGTTGTGGTGGCTCTTGATCGTCACCGAGGGACCGCCCGAGAACGACACGCTCTCGATCACGTCCGGATACAGCGTGCCCTGCGCCAGGAACGCCGCGCCGCCGATCGTCTTCGCCTGCGCCTCGAACACGTCGATGAACAGGCGCCCGATCGTCTTGCGCTTCTCCTCCGGGTCGCTGACGCCGGTCAGCGCGTCGAGGAACAGCTTCTGTGCCTCCACGTGGACCAGCGGGATGTTGTAGTGGTCGCGAAACAGCCGCACGACCTCGTCGGCCTCGCCCAGGCGGAGCAGGCCGTGATCGACGAACACGCAGGTGAGCTGATCCCCGATCGCCTCGTGCAGCAGCACGGCGGCGACGGAGGAATCGACGCCGCCCGACAGCCCGCAGATCACGCGTCCCGCGCCGACCTGTTCGCGGATCTTGGCGACGGCTTCCGCGCGATAGGCGCCCATCGTCCAGTCGCCGGAGCAGCCGGCGATGTCGCGCACGAAGTTGCGGATCAGCAGGGCGCCGTGGGGCGTGTGCGCCACCTCCGGGTGGAACTGCACCGCGTAGTAGCTCCGCGCTTCGTCGGCCACCGCCGCGAAGGGCGCGTTCTTCGAGATCGCGACGGTGGTGAAGCCGTCCGGCAGCTTGGTGACGCGGTCGCCGTGGCTCATCCAGACCGGATATCGTTCGCCGACGTGCCAGACACCCTTGAACAGCGGGCAATCGGACAGGATCTCGATCTCGGCGCGCCCGAACTCGGCGTGGTGGCCGCCCTCGACCGCGCCGCCGAGCTGCGCCGCCATGGTCTGCTGCCCGTAGCAGATGCCGAGGACGGGCACGCCGGACTCGAACACCACCTGCGGCGTTCGCGGCGAGGCGTCGCGCGTCACCGATTCGGGGCCGCCCGAGAGGATCACGCCCTTCGGCCGTGTCTCGGCGAACGCGGCGGCCGCCTTGGTGAACGGCACGATCTCGCAATACACCCCCTCCTCCCGGACGCGCCGGGCGATGAGCTGGGTCACCTGGGAGCCGAAATCGACGATCAGGATCTTGTCGTGGTCGGTGTTCATGCCGTCCGCGTTAGACGAGACGTTTCCGCGGTGCAACGCAGGCCGCGCCCCGCTCTCGGCCGCCGGCCTTGTACCGGACGGCGGACCCGGATCGAGCCGAAGCCCGCCGGCGCGGCGCTCCTCCGGCGGAGCGGCCTCGGTTCGGTGGCGTTCTCCGCGCCGCGGACGTCCGTTGGCGGTCCCCGCCTCAGCGGGTCCGCGTCAGGCTCGCGACGTAGAACCCGTCCGTGCCGGTAAGCCCCGGGCTCATCTGGAGCCCGTGCGCGGTCAAGCGCAGCGCGTCATGCAGGCCCGCCGCGTGCGCGGCCACGACATCGCGGGCCGGGACGACGGCGAACGCCTCACGGTTGCGCGCGAGGAATCCGGCAACCGCATCGTCGTTCTCCGCCGGCAGCAGCGAGCAGGTGACGTAGGTGATGCGCCCACCCGGCCGCACCAGCACGCCGGCACGGTCCAGCACCGCGGCCTGCTCCGCGACCCGTGCCGCGAGGCTGCCCGGGCGCAGCCGCCACTTCGCGTCGGGGTTGCGGCGCCACGTGCCGGTGCCGGTGCAGGGCGCGTCGACCAGCACGCGGTCCACCTGCCCGTCGAGGTCGGCCAGCACGTCGGCGCGCATGCGGCCGCCGCGCGGGGTCCGCACCTCGGCCCCGGCCCCCGATCGGCGCAGGCGCTCGTGGATCGGCGCGAGGCGGCGCGGGTCGTCGTCGGTGGCGACGAGCCGGCCGTCGTTGCCGGTGAGCGCGGCCAGCGCCAGGGTCTTGCCGCCGCCGCCGGCGCAGAGATCGACGATCGTCTCGGCCCTCTGCGCGCCGGTCAGCATCGCGGCGAGCTGCGAGCCCTCGTCCTGGATCTCGTACCAGCCGTCGAGGAATTCCGGCTCGACGTGAAGCGCCGGCCCGCGCCCGTCGGCACCGATCGGGATGCGCAGCCCCGTCGGCGCGTGCGGTGTGGGCGCCGCGCCGTGATGGGCGAGTCCGGGCATCGCCGCCTCCCGCGTACCCTTCAGGGCGTTGACGCGGATGTCGAGCGGCGCGCGCCGGGCAAGCGCCTTGAGCTCCGGCAGCAGCTCCGTGCCGAGGATGGCCATCAGCTCCGGCAGCACCCATTCGGGCACGTCGCCCGCGACGTGCGGCGGCGCATCGCCGAGGTTGCCGTGTTCGAGACGGTGGGTTTCCGCGTCGGTCAGCTTGGCCGGGGCGAAGCCCTCGCCGCTGAACAGGGCGGCGATCGAGGGGGCGGCGAGGCCCTGCTGCAGGCGCAGCGACCCGAGCAGCACCGCGCGCGGCCCCTCGTCGGCCATGATCCAGGCGGCGGAGGACCGGCGCCGGAGCGCGTCGTAGACGAGGCTTGCGATGCCGCCGCGGTCGCCCGATCCGGCGAAGCGGTGGGCGAGGCCCCAGTCCTTGAGGGCGTCGGCGGCGGGGCGGCGCCGGCCCGCGATGTCGGCGAGCACCTCGATGGCGGCGGCGCAGCGGGCGGCTGGGGTCAGGGCTGTCTCCTCGGGCGATCACGGCCGCCCGCCCGATAGACCCGGAGCGGCGTCCCTGTCGAAGAAAATAACGCTGCCGCGATACGGCCACGCTTATCCCGCCGCGCCGACACGATACCGCCGGGCTTCCGGCGCGATCGGGGGGCAGAACCTCCGGGTCGACGCATCTGCCGTCGCGAAGGCCGGAACGAACCATGTCGCCCGTGATCCACCTCACCCTCGCCGGCCTGCTGATGCTGGCGGTCGCCGCCTGCTCCACCGCGCCGGCCGCGCCCGATCTGACGCCGCCGCCGCGCCGCGCGCCCGACGCCAAGACGCAGCTCGAATACGGCAGCCCGCCGCCGCCGGGTCCGCGCTACTGACCGTCCGGCCCGAGCCCCGGCCGGGACTCGGGCCGCCCGCTCACGGGCGCGCCGGCCCTGACCACCGGCACCCGCATCGTCCCGCTTCCGCAACGGTCCTGGCTTGGCTACGAAAACCTGATTCGTCCATGGGCGCGCGCGATGCACGACGCGGTGCGGGCCTCAGCATCATTGCCGCGAAGTGTCCCACGGTTCGCGGTCGAGAATGGCGCGGCAACACAGAGATCGAAGCAGGCTTTCGTGGGCGAAGTCACGAAAGCCTGCTTCGATCTTCAGATCCCCCAACAGACGTACCCGCGATCTCCACCGCGTCGGAGCGAGCTTGGCGCAGAGCCTCGCATCCGCCGTCACCACGTCGAGCGACCAGAGGTCTCCGGCGGCGACGTACAGGGCATCATAGAAGCTCACCGACGCATCGATGGCGATGGTGGTCGCGCGATCGACGAGACCGAGGAGGAACGGAGAATCAGGCAGGTCTCCATCGTATCGTTCGCCCGCCGCAGGGCATCGATCGACATGAGATTGCGACGATACGCGCGCAGCAGCACTTCGCCGATCTCGCCGACGGCATGGCCGGGAGCGAGTAGCGTGTCGGGCGTGTTGAAGATCGCCGGGGCAGCCGGCGAATCCCGCTCGTCGATGAACCATTTGACCGCGACGCTCGCGTCGATGCCGATCAAATCGGCCCTCGAAGCTCACGGATGACCGCCGTGCCGTCTTCGGGCGGGGCGGCATCGGAAGACCTGGGCGGCGTCATCGAGCGTATCCGGTCCGAGACCGCGACCCGACCTTCCACGTCGTGAAGCAGGCCGATCCGGATCAGATCAGGCACGACGGCATCCACGGACCGGTTCATCGCCTCCGCCTGGAAAGCGATGGTCCGGAAGGTCGCGTCGTCGAGATCCGTGATGAGCAGCTCGGGCATTCCCGGCTGCGTAACGGAATGTCGGTCGCTTGTCGCGGTCGACGCCGGTCACGGACCGTTGGCCTTGCCGCCCCTACGTCCGCGACGGGTAGTTCGGGCTCTCCCGCGTGATCGTCACGTCGTGGACGTGGCTCTCGCGCAGGCCCGCATTGGTGATGCGGATGAACTGCGCCCGCTCCTGGAACTCGGGCACGGTCGGTGCGCCGACATAGCCCATCGCGGCGCGTAAGCCCCCGGCGAGCTGGTGCAGCACGGCGGCCACCGGGCCCTTGTAGGGCACCTGCCCCTCGATGCCCTCGGGCACGAGCTTGTGCGTGTCGTTGACCTCGGCCTGGAAGTAGCGGTCGGCCGAGCCGCGGGCCATCGCGCCGACGGAGCCCATGCCGCGATAGCTCTTGTAGGACCGGCCCTGGTACAGGAACACCTCGCCGGGCGCCTCGTCGGTGCCGGCGAGCAGCGAGCCGAGCATCGCCACCGAGGCGCCGGCGGCGATCGCCTTGGCCAGGTCCCCGGAATACTTGATGCCGCCGTCGGCGATCACCGGGATGCCGGCCCCCTGCGCCGCCTCGACCGCCTCCATCAGCGCGGTGAGCTGGGGCACGCCCACGCCCGCGACGATGCGCGTGGTGCAGATCGAACCCGGTCCGATGCCGACCTTCACCGCGTCGGCGCCGACGTCGATCAGCGCCTGCGTGCCCTCCCGCGTCGCGACGTTGCCGGCGATGACCTGCACCGCGTTCGAGAGCCGCTTCACGCGGGCGACGCTGTCGAGCACCTTGATCGAGTGGCCGTGGGCGGTGTCGACGACGATCACGTCGCAG
>NZ_CAXTHR010000006.1:0-61481 GCF_964244095.1 uncultured Methylobacterium sp.
ACTGGCCGGGCAACGTGCGCCAGCTCAAGAACAACGTCGAGCGGCTGATGATCCTCACCCAGGCCGACCCGGAGCAGGAGGTCACCTCCGAGATGCTGCCCTCCGAGATCGGCGCGCTGGTGCCGACGACGCCCAACGGCGCCGGCGGCGAGAAGCTGATGAGCCTGGCTTTGCGCGAGGCCCGCGAGATCTTCGAGCGCGAGTACCTCGTGGCGCAGATCGCGCGCTTCTCCGGCAACATCTCGCGCACCGCCGAATTCATCGGCATGGAGCGGTCGGCGCTGCACCGCAAGCTCAAGTCCCTGGGGATCGGCCCCTGAGCCGCCCGCAGACCCCGGCCCGGACCGGCGAGGATCGCGCGGCCTGCGTAGCGCGCGGGGTCGGTTCGGGTCTTGCATCGGAGCGAGAATTGAACGCGTAATGCGGAACTTCGGTCCGCACGCGGGCCGGTTAAGGCAATGACTTGTCGGACGATCAAACCCGCTCACACGGCGGGCGCAAAAACAACAAAGGATAAGAAGATGGCGGGCGAACGCGCACAGAACCTTCAAGACACCTTCCTCAACCACGTCCGCAAGAACAAGATTCCGCTGACCATCTTCCTCGTGAACGGCGTGAAGCTGCAGGGCGTGGTGACGTGGTTCGACAACTTCTGCGTCCTGCTGCGCCGCGACGGCCATTCGCAGCTCGTCTACAAGCACGCGATCTCGACGATCATGCCGGGCCACCCCGTGCAGTTGTTCGAGCCGGACGAGGCCGCGCCCGAGAAGGCGCCGGCCTGAGCCAGCCCTTGGCTCACCGCCGGCCGATCCCCATCTCGAGGACCTTGCAACGCATGACGCGGCCGCCCCGCCTGGGCGGCGGCACAAGGATTCCATGACCGAGATGCTGACCGCCGGCGAGGCCCGGCTCCAGGCGATGGCCGCACCCGAGGGCGAACTTGCCGCCTCGACCCGCACCCTCGTCGTCGGGCCTTATCTCAGCCGCACCGCCGCGCTCTCCCCCCACGGGCCGGCCCCGGTCACGCGCTCGACGCAGGCGCGCATCGAGGAGGCCGTGGGCCTGGCCGCCGCGATCGAACTTGACGTGATCGAGGCGATCCCGCTGAGTCTGGCCCGCATCCGGCCCTCGACCTACCTTGGCAAGGGCCGCGTTGCGGAGCTTGCCGGCCTGATCAAGGCCGAGGCGATCGGCCTCGTGGTGATGGATTGCGCCCTCTCGCCGGTGCAGCAGCGCAACCTCGAGAAGGAATTCGGCGCCAAGGTCATCGACCGCACCGGTCTGATCCTCGAAATCTTCGGGCGCCGCGCTTCGACGCGCGAGGGGACGCTCCAGGTCGAGCACGCGCATCTCGCGTATCAGAAGAGCCGGCTCGTGCGCTCGTGGACCCACCTGGAGCGCCAGCGCGGCGGCTTCGGCTTCCTCGGCGGGCCCGGCGAGACCCAGATCGAGGCTGACCGGCGGATGATTCAGGAGCGCATGACGCGGATCGAGCGCGACCTCGATTCCGTCACCCGCACCCGCGGCCTGCACCGGCAGGGGCGGGCGCGGGTGCCCTACCCGATCGTCGCGCTCGTGGGCTACACCAACGCCGGCAAGTCGACGCTGTTCAACGCGCTGACCAAGGCCGAGGTGGTGGCGCAGGACATGCTGTTTGCCACCCTCGACCCGACGGCGCGCGCCACCAAGCTCCCGCACGGCGAGACGGTGATCCTGTCCGACACGGTGGGCTTCATCTCCGACCTGCCGACCGCGCTGATCGCCGCCTTCCGCGCGACGCTCGAGGACGTGATCGAGGCCGACATCCTGCTGCATGTCCGCGACGTCAGCCACGGCGATTCCGAGGCGCAGGCCGAGGATGTCGGCACCGTGCTGCACGAGCTCGGCATCGAGACCTCCGCCGACCGGATCATCGAGGTCTGGAACAAAGCCGACCTCCTCGACGAGGGAGAGCGCACCCGGCTCGCCAACCTCTCGGCGCACGGCCGCAACGACCGCGACGGTGCGGCGCCGGTGCTGGTCTCGTCGCTGACGGGGGAGGGGCTCCAGGCGCTCATCGCCCGGATCGAGGCGCGGATCGCCAAGGCGCGCTCGACCTTCGCGGTGGTCCTATCCCCAGAGGACGGCGCGGCGCTGCACTGGCTCTACGAGAACGCCGAGGTGCTCGACCGGCGCATGGAGGAGGGCGGCACGCTGCACCTGGCCATCCGCATCGCCCCGGAGAAGGAGCCGCGCTTCCTCAACCGCTTCGGCGGCGCGCGGCGGATCGGGCGGGGTAGGGAGTCGGCCAGTCAAAGGGCGTAGCCTCTGACGGCCCCGTCGTCGCAGTCGCCTCGATGCAACGCTCGACCCCATGATCGGCACCGAGAGCGCGCGAGCTCCCCGAGCGGCAACCTCCCGGTGCGGGGATTCCGATTTCTGCACCGGCCGAACGTTCCGGCCGTACACGCATCGAACCAGAAAGTCCGTCTCTGCGGACAGGAGCACGCTCGAAGATCGTCGAATACCAAGTCCTCGCGACCGGGAGCTACACGCCGGCGGCTGGACGCGCACGCGTCTTTCGGATTCATGAAACCTGGACGCAGTCGACGATCAAGGCAAGTGCGCCGCGCCAGTCTCATGGTTCATTATCTTAATTCATTCTAAGTACAAAGTGCGTTTCCGCAACACGCTGCGAAAAATGAAGGTCGAGCACCGATATTCAACCTCGAGATAGCGTCTCCTCGGGTTTCGGCAGAAGGGGCGCCCCTTTAACAACCCTCGACAGCCTTCCAAGCCTCGAGGACCATCATGCTTGCGTCATCGAACCGTAGAAACAAGCTGCTGATCGGGACAGTCCTGGCGGGATCGACGCTCGTCGCGTGGGCTCCGGCCCAAGCCCAGGATGCGGCGGCCACGACGATGCTCGAAGAAATTTCGGTCGAGGTCTCAAGAGAAAGAACCATCGACCGTAGATCGTCTATCGGCCTCGATCAATACGATATTCCTGGGGATGCTCCGGGCGGCCTCACGCGAAGCACCACCAGCACTGGCATTCTCGGCAACAAGCGTGTCGTCGATATCCCATTTGCAACAACGGGCTTTACAGGCAAACTGATCCGAGATCAGCAGGCGCAAGTGGCCAGCGACATCTTAAAGAACGATGCCTCCGTCACAGTGCAAAATACATTCGGTTATTATGACGACCGTTTCTACATCAGAGGCTTCGAGGTGTCGGCGGCCGATCGCCTCTACGACGGTGCGCAGGTCGGATTTCTGAGCAAGTTCGCGCTGGAAGGCATTCAAAGCATCGAAATCCTGAAAGGTCCGGCGGCCGTCCTGTTTGGCACGGGCGCGACGCAGGGCATCGGCGGCATCATCAACTTCGTCCCGAAGCGCGTGCTGCCCTTCGATTACACCTCCGTCACGTCGAGCTACATCGCACCGGGCTATCTCGGCACCAACGTCGACATCTCTCGCCGCGGCGGCGAGCGCAACGAGTTCGGCATCCGGTTCAACGGCGCGTTCAATGACGGGGCGTTCCACAACGGAACGCGGCTGCGGCACGAACTCGCGCAGATCAACCTGGACTACGCCCCGAGCGACCGGGTGCGCCTCTCCGCCGACTTCGTCTACGCGGCAAACTTCAACGACCGTGACCAGCTTCCCTTCTCGCTCCTGCCAGGCATTCCGGTGCCGCGGGCGATCCGGGCCGACCGCAACTACGCGCAGCGGTGGAGCTTCACGGACAACCCGCAGTACCTCGGCTTCGTCAAGGCGGAGGTCGACATCAACGACGTCTGGATGCTCTCCACACACTACCGGAGATCATTCTTCGTCAACAACTTCCTCGCCACCGCTCCGACGATCCGCAACGCAGCCGGCGACTACGCGCTCTTGCCCATTCGTTTCAACAGCGAAACCAGTGGAGACGGCGGGCAGGCCAACGTGCGGGGACGGATCGAGACCGGAGCACTGCGTCACGAAGTCAACGTGGGTATAGACATCGAAAACGACCGATCCTTCGCCTCGACCGGCGCTTTCGGCGACGCCCTGGCATCGAACCTTTTCAATCCGGTCTACTACCCACGGCCCGTCGTCCAAGGCGGCCCTGCACGGCTGAGCAATGACACGCTCGTCACGACCGCTTACGGTACCGATCTCGTCACTTTGCCCGGCGGCATCGTTCAACTCCTCGGCGGCCTGCGCTACGTCAGAATCCGAAACGCCGATTTCGACACGACGACGGGGGATGGCATCGGCCGGGACACGCAGGAGAAGGCAGTGCCGCTCGCGGCACTCCTGCTCCATCCGACCCCGGACACACTGATCTACGCCAGCTACGCGCAAGGCTTTCAGCGCGGGGGCGTCGCGCCGATCGGTGCCGTCAACTTCAATTCCGTGTTGCCGCCCGTTCCCTCCGAACAGTTTGAAGTCGGCGCCAAGGCCGAGTTCGCCGGGCTGATCGGCACGATCGCCGCTTTTCGCATCGAGCGCGCGCTCGAATATCTCGACGCGAAGACGCTCCTGTTTGTCCAAAACGGTCTTCAGAGGCACGACGGCATCGAGGCGAGCCTCGCTGGCGAGGTGAGGCCGGGAACCCGCCTCGTCGCAAGCGTGATGGCTCTCGACCCGAAGGCCGAGGCGACCGGAGACGTACGAACCGATGGCAACGCGCCGATTGGTGTGCCGCGGTTTCAGGCGAGCCTCTATGGCGAGTACGACCTTCCGCCCGTACAGGGCCTGACCCTGACGGCGGGCGTCTACTACCTTGGCGCGCAGTACGTCGACCTCGAGAACACGCAGAAGATCCCTGAATGGGCGCGGGTGGACCTCGGCCTGCGCTACCGGACACGCGTCGGTCCGGGCACGCGCGCCACGTTCCGCCTCGGTATCGATAACGTCGCCGATCACCGCTATTACGCATCGGCCGCCAATGGTCTCGGCATCGGCGCGCCGCGCACCTTCAAAGGGTCGCTACAACTCGAATGGTGAATGGACGGCTTCGGCAGCCTACGTCGCTCCACAAGTCCCGGTTGCTGCATCCAAATCGTTCATCATGACTATCTTATCTCTTCCTATCGAAGCCGACAGGTCATGGCCGGCGATGGCGGGCGGAGCATCGTCGCCCCGCAGTCGCGGTGACCGAGCCGCGATGCGTTGTTCTCATCGCAGCTTGGTGTAGGTCGAAAATTCCGCGGAGCCGCGTCACCAGCCTCACCCCAGGAGCTTGTCCAGCGTGATCGGGACGTCGCGCACGCGCACGCCGGTGGCGTGCCACACCGCGTTGGCGATGGCGCCGGCCGTGCCGGTGATGCCGATCTCGCCCACCCCCTTGATGCCGAGCGCGTTGACGTGGGAATCGTCCTCGTGGACCAGAATCGCCTCCATCGCCGGCGTGTCGGCGTTGACCGGGATGTGGTACTCGGCGAGATCGTCGTTGAGGAAGCGCCCGGTGCGGGCGTCCATCGCCGCGTGCTCGTGCAGCGCGAACGACAGCCCCCAGATCATCCCGCCGTAATACTGGCTCGTGACCAGCCGCGGGTTGACGATGCGCCCGGCCGCGAACGCGCCGACGAGGCGCGTGACGCGGATCTGGCCGAGGTCGGGATCGACCTTCACCTCGGCGAAGACCGCGCCGTGGGCGTGCATCGCGTAGGTCTTGGCCGCTGCCGGGTCGGACGAGGCCTTGCCCGTCGCGGTGAGGCTTGCGCGGCCGGCGCGCGCTAGGATGTCCTGGAACGATTCGCTGCGGGTCTCATCGTCGCGGCGGATCAGCCGCCCGTCGCGGGCGACGACGCCGGCATTGCCCGCGCCGTAGAGCGGGGAGGCCGGGTCGTTGGTGGCGAGGTCGCCGAGCTGGCCGATCACCGCCTGCCCCGCCGCGTGGATCGCCCCGCCCGCGGTCGCGGTGTGGGCCGAGCCGCCGGCGATTCCGGCGTTCGGCAGGTCCGACGACCCCATCTTGAAGGTCAGGCTGTCGAGGCCGATCCCGAGGCCGTCGGCGGCGATCTGGCCGAGCGCCGTCCAGGCGCCCTGGCCCATGTCGTGCGCGCCGGTCTCGATCGTGCCGGTGCCGTCGGCGCGCAGCTCGGCCTTCGCCTCCGCCTCGAACATCAGCGCCGGGAAGGTCGCGGTGCCCATGCCCCAGCCCACGAGAAGCCCGTCGGCATCGCGCGTCTGGCGCGGCGCCTTCGGCCGTGCCGCCCAGCCGAAGCGCTCGGCGCCCTGCACGTAGCATTCGCGAAGCGACTTCGAGGAGAACGGCTTGCCCGAGATCGGCTCGACCTCGGCGTAGTTCGTCAGCCGGAAGTCCAGCGGGTCCATGCCGCAAGCGAGCGCCATCTCGTCGACGGCGCTCTCCAGGGCGACGCTGCCCGAGGCCTCGCCCGGCGCGCGCATGAACAGCGGCGTGCCGGTGTCGAGCCGCACCGCCTCGTGGCGGACCGCGATGGCGGGGCTGGCGTAGAGGGTGTGCGAGACGCTGCCGGCCGGCTCGAAGAAGTCGTCGAAGCGGCTCGAGGCCGTCAGCGTTTTGTGCTCGAGCGCCGTCAGCTTTCCGCCCGCATCCGCGCCGAGGCGGAAGCTCTGGCGGGTCTGGGCGCGGTGGCCGACGGGGCCGTACATCTGCGAGCGCGCGAGCACGAGCTTCACCGGGCGGCCGACGAGGCGGGCTGCCATGCAGGCCAGGATCTGCGGCCCGGAGATCAGGCCCTTCGAGCCGAAGCCGCCGCCGAGGAACGGGCTCTCGATGCGGATGTTGCCGGGCGGGATGCCGAACAGCCCGGCGAGCCGCCCCTGCGCCATCGCCATGCCCTGACTCGGCGTGTGCAGCGTCAGGCGGTCGTCATCCCAGGACGCGACCGCCGCGTGCGGCTCCATGGGGTTGTGGTACTGCGCCGGCGTCTCGTAGGTGGCCGCGATCCGCTTGTCGGCAGCGGTGAGGCCGGCCTCGACGTCGCCGTGCAGCTCCTCCGGCGGCTGGCCGGCGCCGACGCCGGGCGGCGTGAATGGCGGCTCCGCGTCGAGGCCGATGCGCGGCGGCTCCGCCTCGTAGCGGGGGCTGAGCAGGCGTGCGCCCTCGGTGGCGGCCTCCAGCGTCTCGGCGATCACTACCGCGACCGGCTGGTTGGCGTAGCGGACGGCTGAATCCTGCAGCAGGTCGAGGCGGAAGATGAAGCCGTGCGCCTTCTCGTCGGGATGCTGGGCGAGCTTGGGCGCGTTCTCCGGCGTCATCACCGCGACGACGCCGGGATGGGCCTGCGCCGCCGCCAGGTCGAGATGGGTGACGCGGCCGCGGGCGATGCGGGCGACGCAGAGCGCCGCGTGCAGCGTGCCGGCGGCGACGTTGTCGGCGGCGAAGGTCGCCCGCCCCGTGACCTTCAGCGGTCCGTCGCGGCGGGTCAGCGGCTGGCCGACGCTCGATCCGTGGCGGGCGCGCCCGGGGGAGGGGGCGAGGGCGATCTCAGCCATGGGCGGCTCCTGCGGGGGAGGGGGCGAAGGAAGAAGCGAAGGGAGAGCCCGGCAGCGCCGGCACCCGATCGGGGGTTCCGGCCGCGGCCAGCGTCAGCGCGCGCACCAGGATGCGGCGGGCCAGCTCGATCTTGAAGGCGTTGGCCGCGCCGGAGGGCTTGGCGTCGGCGAGCGCCGCGTCGGCCGCAGCCTGGAAGGCCGCGCGCTCCGGCGCCTGGCCGGCGAGCAGCCGCTCCGCCTCGTGCGCGCGCCAGGGCTTCAGCGCGACGCCGCCGAGCGCGAGGCGCGCCTCGCCGATGCGGCCGCCATCCAGGCGCAGGGCTGCCGCCGCCGAGACCACGGCGAAGGCGTAGGAGGTGCGGTCGCGGACCTTGAGGTAGCGGGCATGCGCCGAGAAGCCCGCCGCCGCAGGCGGCAGGCGCACGGCGGTGATCAGTTCGCCCGGCGCCAGCACGGTCTCGTGCTCGGGCGCATCGCCGGGCAGGCGGTGGAACTCGGCGAGCGCCACGTCGCGGGTGCCGGCCGCGCCCGCGACCTCGACCACGGCGTCGAGTGCTGCCAGCGGCACGCAGAGGTCGGAGGGGTGCGTAGCGATGCAGTGCTCGCTCCAGCCGAGCACCGCATGCAGCCGCGTCGCGCCGCCGGTCGCCGCGCAGCCCGCGCCCGGCGCGCGCTTGTTGCAGGGGGAGGCGGGGTCGTAGAAGTACGGGCAGCGGGTGCGCTGCATCAGGTTGCCGGCGGTGGTGGCGGCGTTGCGCAACTGCGCCGAGGCGCCCGAGAGCAGCGCCTCGGCCACCGCCGGGTACGCCCGGGCGAAGCGCGCGTCGTGGGCGAGGTCGGCGTTGCGCACCAGCGCGCCGATGCGCACGCCGTCGTCGTCCAGGAATTCGATCCGGTCGAGGCCGGGGAGGCGGGTCACGTCGACGAGGTGCGTCGGCGTTACGACGCCGCCCTTCATCAGGTCGAGCAGGTTGGTGCCGGCGGCCAGATACGCCGCGCCGGGCACGGCCGCCGCCGCGACCGCCTCGGCGACGCTGGCGGGCCGGGTGTAATCGAACAGGTTCACGCCGCATCCTCCCGCAGCGCGATTCCTTGGGCCGCGAGCACGGCTTCGCTGATGCCGGCATAGGCGCCGCAGCGGCAGAGGTTGCCGCTCATGCCTTCCCGCACCCGTTCGGGATCGGTGCCGGCCTGTCCCTCCGCGATCAGCCCGACGGCGCTCATGATCTGACCGGGCGTGCAGAACCCGCACTGGAAGCCGTCATGGGCGATGAAGGCCGCCTGAACCGGGTGCAGCGCGTCGCCGGATTCGCCGCCGGACGCGGCCAGCCCCTCGATGGTGATCACCGTGGCGCCGTCGAGGCTCACGGCCAGCGCCAGGCAGGCGTTGATCCGCCGTCCGTCCACCAGGACCGTGCAGGCGCCGCACTGGCCGCGGTCGCAGCCCTTCTTGGAGCCGGTGAGGTGAAGGCGCTCGCGCAAGAGGTCGAGCAAGGTGACGCGCGAATCCTCCAGGACGAGGTCGCGCACCGTGCCGTTCACGGTCAGCGTGAGGGGAATGCTCATGCGGTCTCAATGCTCATGTGGTCGCTCGGCATCGCGCAGTCTGGAACGAGACCAGATAGGTTTTCGCGGCGCGATGGCCAGAGGCCGGCGCCTCGGAGGCCCGGCGCCCCTGCCTCGTCCGAGGAAACGGGAACGCCCTCAGCGCCCCGCCTCGCGCCGCAGGGCCAGCACCAGCGTCTCGACGAAATCCTGCGCCTCCGCTCCGAGGGCGATCCCGGTCTCGCTGGCCGTGACGAGGCCACGGCCCTCCAGCTCGGACACGCCCTCGGGGTCCGCCTCGTGCCCGGCGCCGTCCTTGCGGATCACGGACGACACCGTCTCGCCGCTGAGCAGCCGGTGATAGGCCGCGAAGGTGAAGATCGAGAGCGCCTTGTCGGAGAGTCCGTCGAAGCCGTCGGCCATGTGCGTGTCCCGCGTCTGAGGTTTGCCGCCTTCAACGCGGGAGGCAGGGCAGGGGTGCGGGCACGCGCCAAGACATCGCAGAGAAAGGTGTCGCAAGGCTGGCGCGGGCGGGCCGGCAACACCATGCTGTGTATGTCATCGCTAACTGGCGGCAGCGGTCCGAAACTGGCGAGAATATCCGGGATTATCGGGGACCTCGCGAGTTGCGCCGGCCCTTTGCGCGCATCGTGACAGCCTCCGCCAGCCTGCGGCGCGCGACGGCATAGCGGTTGAGACCGGACGACGACGGCGTGCGTTCCGAGCCGAATTGCTTCGCGATCTCGTCACGCAGAACGGTTAGTTCGTGCGTCGAAAGGCGCTCGTCAACGAAGCGTTGCACCTCCGGATCGCGCTCGATCCTCGATCGGGTTCCGACGCTCTTGCGTGCGGCCTGAAACAGCGCGTCGTAAGCGTCT
Source organism: uncultured Methylobacterium sp. (assembly GCF_964244095.1). Classification (GTDB taxonomy): domain Bacteria; phylum Pseudomonadota; class Alphaproteobacteria; order Rhizobiales; family Beijerinckiaceae; genus Methylobacterium. The sequence continues at coordinate 9,876 of NZ_CAXTHR010000006.1, forward strand.
GCGGATACCAGGACGGCTTCGATCCCCTGGACCTGGACCCGGAGCGGCAGCAAGAGCCGACCTGAAACCGGGATGGCCACCGCCTGCATCGTCAACTCGATCGCTGCTTCACCGCTCATTGAAGCTCCCGTCAAATTCGGTCCTGAACCATGTCCGGCCACGGCATCCGCCCGAGCTGGCGCAGGGTGCCTGTGCCCTTGTCGGTGCCGTCGTAACGGTGGCGAATGGCAGCGCGCACGTGGGCGAAGCCGATCGGCGCTCGCGGCGTCACCTTCTCGGCAAGCTCCAGCACTTCGACCACCGCCGCGGTGCCCTCTTCCTGCGCCAAAGCGCCGAGCGCGTCGAAGGCGATGCCGTCCGCCGGCGCGATCCGGGGCAGCAACAGCTCCGCCTGCATCGTCGCGTACTCGCTGCCGTAGGACCGCAGCATTTCCTGGAGTTCGGAGAGCTTCATGGAACAGCTTTCAAGATGGGCGGGAGAAGGAACTCAGGTCAGGCCCGATCGGGCCCACCGCGGCGGTGAGGAGCGGCCTCGATGCCCCGGCATCCGTCGCGGCGGCAACGGCCTGAGAAGAAGGCTACCGGCCGATGACATCCCGCATGAACCGAACGGCCGTATCCAGTAGCTCTACGGCGTTGGCGTCGGACACCCCGAGGTAGGGACGCGCCGGGATTGTGACCTTACGGGCGACGACCTTCCGTCCGCCGACCTTGAAAGCGAGGGCCTTGCCCGCCTTCGGTCGGATGACGCCGCCGAATTGATGAATGCGGGAATACCGCAAGCCCGATCCAACGATCGCTTCCGTCCCATTGACCTTATAATCAATCGATTTGGCCAATGCCTCCGAAGCAACAAGGATTGAAGTCCCCTTTCTGTTGGGAGGCCAAGCCGTACCGTCCGGCCCTGTCTTCTCCGAATAGATGCGGCGCCGGGTCTGCCCTTGGACTAGACGGGCCATAGCCTCCAGCAACTCGGCGCCATCGAGAGGGTCAAGCCGATCAAGCAGCGCATCGACAGCGACGATGCCGGAGAGGTCGTAGGAAATGCTGACGCCGCTCATGATTGCTCGACACCTTGCACGGGGGAAATGGACAAGATCATCGGTTCTTCCCTTCCCTACTCACGCCACCCCGTCATGCAGCGCACCGGAGCGGGTGCGGTCGATCGCGGCAGCAAGGCGCGCGCCGACGCGTGAGGCCACGCGCTCCGGGTCGCCCGCGCCGCTGACCGTGATGCCGCCGACGTTGACCGTGGTGCCGCTACCGCCCGTCCCGCCGCCGCGGCCGGTGCCCCGGCCGGCTTCGGGCTCCCTGTTGCCGACCGAAGCGGTCCGCACGGCGGCCGGTTGGGTCGGGCCGATCACGGCCGCCTGGCGCATCGCGGCGACGCCCGCCGGTGAGATCGTCGGGACGGACAGCGATTGCCGGATCGCCCGGACACCGGCCGACGGCGTCCGCGCGCCGGATGCCGCAGCCACCGCGCCCGCGCCGGCCCCGCCGCCGGCGCCGTCGAGCGCCGCCTTCACGCGGGCGGCCATCGCTGCCGCCGCGGCGACTGCCGCCGCGCCGCCCGTCTCGATGCCGGCCGCATAGCTCGCGCCGACCTTCTGCCCTTCGGCCGCCGCGTCGACCCCGAGGGCGCCCTTGACGGACGTGGCCGTCCCGGTCGCCGTGGCCTCCGCCGCCGCGCCGCCCGTGGCGAGGCCCGTCGCGTAACTCGCGCCCGCCTTCTGCCCTTCCGCGGAGAGGTCGGCGCCGAGCGCTTCCTTCACCGCCGCAGCGGCACCTTCCGCGCTCGCCCGGATGCCGGAGATGAGCTGCTCCAGCTCGGCCTTGCGCGCCTCCGGACCTGCAACCGCAGCTTCGCTGCACGGCTGAACGGGCCGAAGGGGATCGTCACCCGCATCGAAGCCGAGGCCCCGCACATCGCCCGGCCGAGTGCACGAGCCCGATCCTGCCCGATCACGGTGCTGATGGCATCGGTGCCGGAGGGCTGGACCGAGAGGTTCTGCTTCGTGCCACCAAGCGCGTATGCGAGGCGCAGGGCATCCAGGCGTCCGACCGTCTCGGCGAAGCTCCGCAGTATCGCCGGCAGGTCAGCGTTGTCGGCCGGGCCCGTCAACCAGTCCGGCAGTTCGGTTCCCTCTCCGAACGGGTCGGAGGCCACGACCGGTTCACGTTCCATGCCGAAGGTTACCTCGCGCGTCCCGACCGGGACGCATCCTTCGGGGACGCTAGCGACCGACTGGAGAGAACAGGCACGGGGGCGCCCATCCCCGGTGCGATCGAGGGAGCACGGCATCCAGATCGGCGTTCGATGGAAGCGGCCGGAGGGGCGGAACTCCCTCGCGGAACATGTCCGGTTGTCCGTGGCTCGGCCGGGCGGGAGGCTAGCAGCGTCGGCGTGTTCGGGGAAGATCGAGACCGGTGTCTTCCGCGACCGCGCAGGGCACGGGCGCTGTCGGAGGACGCGCGTCCCGGCGATGCAAGACGGGTAGGCGGTGTAAGAGCGCGATGTGAGCGGCCGGAGGGGCGCAACTCCCTCGCGGAACATGTCCGGCTTTGCTCGCTCGACCGGGCGGGAGCTTACAAGTGTCGGGGCGCGCGGAAAAGGCGGATATGGACGGTTCCCGGCAGCGCGCAGCACAGGGGTCCGCATTTCCACGGAGACGCGAGCCTCTGTGCCTCAGGACGCCCCCCCGGATCAGGCTGTCCCCATGAGCCAGCCGATCCGCACCGCCGAACCTGCCACCGTGTCACCCGCCGCGTCCAGCCCCGCCTTCGCCGTCCTGTTGCGCGGGACACTCGGCCTGCCGGCCACGGCGGATGAGGCGGCGGTGCATGCGGCGGTAGACGCGCTCCAGGCTGGCGCGACCGAAACGCCGGACGGCTACGTCACCCGCGAGACGCACGAAGCCGTGTGTCGGGAATTCGCCGCGACCGAAGCCGCGATGTCGGCTCGGCTGGAGGCGGTCTATGTGGCGATGCTGGCCGGGATGGTGACCAACCATCATTGCGACCTCAGCCGCCACATCGCCGCCGCCGCGGTCGCCGATCCACTCCTGCCGGCCGATGTCCGGCTTGCCGGCCTCGCCTTGGCTCTGAACAGCCGCGATCCGCTCACCTCCGGCGACTGTGCGACCGCCACCGCCACCGGTCTCGCGTTGAACGTCGAGGGCGGCACGGGCGCACCCGAGTGGGTGCAACTCCTGCCGGCCGGTCCACTCCTGGCGGGCCGCGACGGCCGCCGCTTCACCATCGCCGATCCGGCCGCGGTCGTGGCCGCAACAGAGGCGCACGGCCTGCCGCTGGTGGTGGACTTCGAGCACGCCAGCGAGATCGGCGACAAGGGCGTGGGCGGTGCCCCGGCCGCCGGCTGGATCGAGGAGCTGGCGGTGCGCGCCGGGCAGATCTGGGGGCGGGTCGTTTGGACCGCGCGGGCCGGCACCGCCATCGCGGCGCGGGAGTACCGCTTCCTCTCCCCGGTCTTCAACCACACCCGCGACACGGCGCAGAACGTGGTGGCGCTCCTCTCCGCCGGCCTGGTGCACCGGCCCAACCTCGACCTGAAGGCGCTGAACGCACGACAGGGCCTCTCGCTGCTGGCCTCGCTGTGCAAGATCCTCGGCCTGCCGGAGACCGCCAGCGAGAGCGAGGCGCTGACGGCTGCACAGGCGCTGAAGGATGCGTCCGGCCGGGCCGCCAACGCTGCCGAGGTGCCGCTGGACCGCTACGTCGGCCGCACGATCCACGAGGAGACGGTGCAGGCCCTCAACGCCGCCACAGCGCAGCTCGCCGCGCGTGATGCGGACGCCACGAAGGCGCGGGCGGAGCGCCTGGTGGACGATGCGGTCGCGGGCGGCAAGGTCACCCCGGCCACGCGCGGCCACTACGTCACCATGGCACTCAACACCTTCGACACGACGGCCGCGCTGATCGGCGCGTTGCCGGTGATCGTGTCGGGGGGCGAGAGCGAGACGGCCCAGCGCGCCGGCCGGGAGTTGGGCCGAGCCGGTGCGACCGGCCTCAACGATCAGCAGCGTGCGATCTGCGCCAATCTCGGCCTGGACGAAGCCGAATATGCGGCGAGCCTCGCCGCCGAGGCACGGGCCGTCCCGCGCCCGCGGGCGTGAGCGACGGATCGAAGCGCGGTGGCCGGATCGAGCGGGCTGACGAGCAACGAAGGCGAGGGTGGAGGGTCGGATGGCGCTGACACAAGATCGGGACACGCAGCGGCGCGAGAGCATGATGCTGTCGCTGGAAGTCGCGGCCGGGGCGCGCATCGTGCGGGGCGCGCTGGTGGCGCTGGCGGGCGGCTATGCGGCGCCGGGCGCAACGGCGGCCGGGCTGGTGGCGGCGGGCCGTGCCGAGGAAGCGATCGACAACACCGGCGGCGCGGCGGGGGCACAGCGGATCACGGTGCGGCGCGGCGTGTTCCTCTACGCCAACCTCGCGGGCGATCCCGTCGCGCGGGCGGGGCTGTTGAAGGATTGCTTCATCGCCGACGACGCGACGGTCGCCGGCAGTGACGGCGGCGGGACGCGCTCGCGGGCGGGCAAGGTGATGGGGATCGAGGCGGCCGGCGGGGTGTGGGTCGAAATCCTCTGACGGCTCGGATCGTCCCTGACGATCGAGCCCAGTGGTTTCCGGGCGGCCATCGCCGGCAATGCCGGCGCCGCGCCCGGCGCTCTTTGACATCGTAAAGTCCACCGGGGCGAGGTCGGGATGCGTGCGTTAGGCGCAGCACCTCCAAATTTGGCCGTACAGCCCCGTCGTGCTTTCAGACTGTCAATCCCGCCGCCTGAATTCCTTGAAGCCGGAATTGAAGCACTTGAGGCCAATCCGGGACCTATTGGCGGAGCGGGGAAGTAGCCGAGGGGGGCGCCGCGTCCCGCGTCGACGTGCGACGGACGGCTGGCTCAGCCAAATCCACTATAGCTCTGGCAACCGTGGGGTGAACAGATGTCCAAGATGCCGCCGTCAGACGATGATGCAGACTGGCTCGCTCAGATCAGCAAGCCGTTCCCCGACAACGTCAACGGGGATATCGTCGTCATGTTTCGAGCGTGGGCGCTGATGGAAGCGGCCCTGACCATGTGGCTGATAGCCCTCATGGGGGTCGATGACGATGTAGGCCGACTTGTCGTCGATCGGTTCGACACACGCACGAAGATCTCACGCATACGGGAGATTTACGATCACTTTCAGAACGACGATATGACTAAAACAGTCAAAGAGGTTTCCTACAATTACGAGAAATGGGTAGAAACTCGAAACATCGTCGCACACAAGGTGTGTTTCGGCATGAGCGAGGACGGCACCCACCTTATGTTCGCCACCGGGAAGTACACCCGCCGAAAGCGGGATGAATTCACGATGGTGGGCATCGCGCTGCCGGATCTCCGCCGTTGCGCACAGTTCGCTATCGGGATGGCCGGCGATATCCAACGTGGCCTCCCGGCAATCAAGGTTCCGGGTTGAGGGACGGCGCTTCTCTAGGCGAGGCGCGGTTCGCGCTTGCGGGCCTTCATCGCCCGCAAGGCCGTGATGACCTTCCCGGCCGCACTGGTGGTGACGAAGCGGAGCGACGACGCGCGATGGTAGCGCTCCAGCCACGCGTTCAAGCCGGCTTCAACAGCGGCCTCGCTCTCGGCGGTCGGCCCGATCCACTCCCGCCATAGGGTGCGGATCAGATCGACCTGCTCCGGGGAGGCGAAGCCGGGGCGTGCTCCAAAGGTTGGGCCGCTCGGGGCGCGGGCGCGATCCTCGAAGCCGTCACGCCGCAAGGCCGCCATCATCAGGTCGAAGCCGCGTTGATCGAGGCTCGCGGCGGTGTTGGCTGCCCCGAAGATTTGCAGCATCGGATAATACCGATCATCTGGCTGCCCGATCTTCCGCCGCGCGGTCTGCAATAGACGAAGTTGCGCGGAAGTGATCTTAGGCGTTCGGAAATACTCGAAACGTTCGATGCGGAACGTCGAGCGCTCAAGATTGGCCATAAGGTATAAGAGCTTTTGGCCGTCCACGTCCTTCAACTCGCGAAAACCACCGGAATGAAAATGTGTGATCATCTGATTGCGCGTGAAACCCGCCTCATACCATGCGAGATCGAAAGCCTTGATCGTCACCTTGGACAGCACTGGCCGCTGCCGATCGCGGAAGCCGCAGACGGTGCAATAATCCATGAACCGCTCGAAGCCGGCGGCCGAGAGCGCGTCTACGCTCTGAGCGTCGCCCCAGCGTTGCAGCATCTCGGCGAACTCGGCCGCGTCCGGCGCGACCGCGGCGCGGGCGCGGTCCAGGAGCTTGAGCTGCGCCGGCCGGATCACAGGTGATACCTCTCGCGCGCCGCGTCGCCCTGCTTTTCCAGAGCGTCGATGCGGTACGACATCGTCGTCATAGAGCTGTGTACGAGCCGAAGGGCCTCGGCGAGCTTGCCCTCGACGCCCTCGGCGTTCACGGCCTGGCCGAACAGGTCGGCAAGCTTGCGGAGATCGTCCGCGATGCCGCTCGCATCCTCCAAGAGGCCGCCCATGACGCGGATGCAGGCTTCGCGATCCTTGAAGAGCCGCTCATAGGAATTGTGCATTCGCGCCTGCGCCTTGGCGCAGCTCGCGAGCATGCCTTTCCAGCGGGTCAGCAACGCCTCCGGGATCTCCGGCCCGATCGGATAGCCGTCCGGATCGAAGCGGAGCTGACGCGGTAGGGTCTCTGCACCTGCGGACATCGCGGCCGGCTCGACGTGATGGTTCATGGGATGGCCTCACTGATGAAGGGAACGGCCGGGTTGACCCCGGCGCGGGGTACGCGACGAAGGGGGGAAGGGGGATCAGCGCCGCTTGGGCAGGCGCTTGAAGCTGCTTTGGCGCTCGACCTTCGGAGCCGCCGTGGCCCGCGCGAGGTCACGCGAGAGGTGCGGGAAGAGCGACAGCGCCTCGCGCAGGTGATCGACTTGGACCGTCCGGCTGCCCGCCGCCTCGGCGGCGGCACGGGCGATCGGCAGCACCTTGCCGATGCCGTCCGCGTGGTGAGCCTCGGCGAGGGCGCGGCACAGCCGGAACGCCTCCGGCCCCTCGACGTCGTACTGGCCCGCGAGCAGATCCGCGTCCGCGTCGAGGATGCAGTCGATCTCTTCCCGAACCGGCAGGCGCCGGGCGATCTGCCCGATGGCCGCCTTCTGCGAGTTGACGAACTTGAGCGCCTCGTCGTTGCCGAGGAACAGCATCTGGACGCGTGCTTGCTCGCTGATCGTCAGCAGATCACGCAACAAGCGTAGGCTGAGGTTCTGAGCCTCGTCGAACAGCAAGACGGGAAAGGAGCTGGCCCGGCTGCACAGGAGCTTGTGCGTCGCGGCGACGCCGTAGACCGTGCGCACGCCGAGGTGAGGGGCGATCTCTTCCAGCACCGCCATGGCCGAGTTGCCCATCACGCCGGTGACGGTCACGAGCCCGACGTGCGGCCCCTCCATCGTCTCGGAACGGCGCACGGCCTCCTCCAGCGCACGCGTCTTGCCGACGCCGGGCGCTCCGATGACGAGCCCGTTGTGGCGGAACCGCACGCAACGGTCGATCGCACCGAGCACGACGCCGGCCGCCGAAGTCATGACGAACGGGGTGTCCTCGCGCCCGGCGATCTCGCGGACGGCCGCGGCGCGCTCCGATGTCCCGGCCTTGAAGGCGAGGGCAGGGCGGATCACGCTGAAGCGCCACTCGCGCAGCTCAAGCGCGTCGTCAGTGCAAAGAGGCTCGGGCTTCAACGCCCGTTGAAGCTCTTCCCAACGGTGCCGAAGGTCGACGGGAAGGCTGTCGGCGCGGACACGGTATTGCTCGCCACGAAGTCCGCCACGACCGTACCGAGCGACGACGGCAAGCCGCGCACCACGCCACTGATAACCTGGATCGCGAAGAGAACGCGCAAGTGGAGCACGCGCCTTCCGCTCCGAAATGCCGGCGGTAGCTGCAAGATCGACGCTTGACAGCCATTCCACCATGTCAGGCAGCCGCGCCAAGAATGTCTCTCAGGATCTGCGCACGGACAGAGACGGCCTTGCGACCCAGCGACTGCCCTTTAAGCGCCCGGTAGGCGAGCTGCCTGTTGATCCCCTGTTCGCACAACCAAGCGTTCAGCGATGTCCCCCGAGAGGTCAGGGCGCCGCGCACAAGATTGTACTCCCGCTCATAGGCGGCGAGGCTGTCGTGAATGACAACGTTCATGTTAGGCTCGCACAACATGTCATAACATGACGTATGACACTCTTTGAAATGTTACGCAACATGGCGGCTGGCGTTGACGACGAGATTGATGGCCTCAAGCGTGAGGCTGGGGTGGAGCTAGATCGAGAGTTGGCGGATCAGCTCGGGATTGACCCATCAACCGTCGCAGGCTGGCGGCGTCGCGGCGCCGTGCCCGAACGATACAAGCTGCGTGTGTTCAGCAGTGCAGCCGAAAGCGCGGGGCGTGGACTACCAACATCAGGCCTAATAGGCCTGCGCGAGGCTTATATATTCGCTTTGATTAGACTTGTAGTTAAAGAATACCCCGATGCTGGGTATGGGGCGCCGAATTACGAAGCAGTGTATTTCGGATTTAGGCTCGGAGGCCTACATGCTTACTTGAAGCGTCGGTTTGGCTTGGAGAGCAATCCCGAAAAGCTGCGTTCCATCTATGATGAGGTGCAGGCGGAAATTGCTGCTGCCGACATTCCGGTCTGGATTGAGACGTTGCGCGCCTACTGATCGCGCTCCAGACCACCTAGCCTACGAGCGGCGCGTTAAACATCCTGTTCAATCTCGCCCCCCAGGGTCCGCAATCGGGTCCGCAATCGCTTCCCGGCCAACAAAAGGGTCCGCAAAAATCACTGTTAGAAAAGAGGGTTATCGATAATTGGCGCTGTGGAAAGGATGCTACGTGTGCAAGCGATTGGGGACCCTAGAGAAGGTCGCCAAGTCACTCAAATATATGAGTATCCTTCCGTGCGACTGCCATTTATCGATGACAGGCCACCGCCATTTTAAGCCGACGCCCCCAATAAACCGTTCCTGCAGCCCGTCCGCAATTCGCATAAGATATATTATGGAACTAAAAGGGTAGGATCGCCCGGGCGAGGGGGTGCCTCCAGGCCCGGCCCGTCCTGAGATGGCCGGCATGGCGCAGCCCGCCCTCGGCCTCGCCCGGGGTCGAGCCGCGCTCCGGGCGAGGGCGCTTCCGGCGGGCGAGGGCGCTCTCGGCCCCCTGCCCCATCCCTGCTTGGCGGGAGCATCCACCGCCGACGCGCCGATCCGTCCGCGGTCCGGTCGCCGCACCCTCACGCGTCTTCGGGCCTGCGCAGCAGATACACGTCCATGATCCAGCCGTGACGGGCGCGGGCCTCGGCGCGCAGCCTGCGGATTTCGGGGCCGACCGTGCCGAGGCGCCCGGTCACGAGGAGCTCGTCGGGCGAGCCGAGATAGGCGCCCCAGTGGATCGTCAGCTCCGGGTCGAGGTTGTCGAAGCTCGGGTCGGCGTCGAGCATCACGACGGTGCTGCCCGCGCCCGGGGGCAGGCCGCCCGCGATCGCCCGGCCCGTGGTGATGTGGACCGGGCCGCCGATCCGGTTCAGGGGGATGCGGTGGGCGGCCGCCAGCACCTGCACGCTGGAGATGCCGGGGATCACCGTATAGGCGAAGGCGGCCGGGTCCCGCGCGAGGATGCGGTCGAGGATGCGCAGCGTGCTGTCGTAGAGCGCCGGATCGCCCCAGACCAGGAAGGCACCGATCTCCCCTGCCCCGAGGTTAGCTCGGATGAGGCCGCCGAGGAGGTCGGCACGCGCCGCGTGCCACGCCTCGACCGCGCCGGCATAGTCGGACGGCCGCCGGTCGCGCGGCGGATCGGCGGCGGCGACGAGGCGATACGGCTTGCGGATATGCGCGGCGCAGATCCCGCGGCGGAGCGCCACGAGCGCGTCCTTGTCGGCGCCCTTGTCGAGGACGAAGACGGCGTCGACGTCGGCGAGCGCGGCGACCGCCTGCAGGGTGAGGTGCTCGGGATTGCCGGTGCCGATGCCGACGACGCGCAGGGTTGGCATGGGTTCAGGCTCCCTCCGGCCACGAAAAAGCCCGTTGGGCCGGGCCTGTTCGTGGTGCTCGACACGGTACGATGAAGGCGTCGTCGGAAACGGGCCTTTGAAGACGCCGGCCGGGGCATCATCGACCGATGGACTTATATCAGAGCAAGCCCGCACGCAGCCATTGCCCCCTCCCGCCGGGCGCCGGGGATGCGCCGGCGAGAGGGATCACGCGAGGGAACGCGGCGGGAATGCGGATCGCGCCCGGCACGACCGCAACGGGAGAAGGGTCGCGATGAGCGTGACCGAGCAGGCCTTCGAGGCGCAGGCCGCGCCCTCGACGACCTCGACACTCCCTGCCTGCTCCTCGACGAGGGCCGGCTCGAGGCCAACCTCGCGCGGATGAAGGCACGGCTCGCCGGCCTCGGCGTCGCCTTCCGGCCCCACCTCAAGACCGCGAAATCCCTTGACGTGGCGCGCCGCGCGATGACGGGCGCGAGCGGTCCCGCCATGGTCTCGACGCTGCGCGAGGCGGCGTATTTCGCGCAAGGCGGCGTGCGCGACCTGATCTACGGCGTCGGCATCGCGCCGCAGAAACTCGGCCGGGTCGGCGCGATCCGGCGGCACGGGGCCGACCTCGCGGTGATCCTCGACAGCGTGGCGCAGGCGGAGGCGGTCGCGGCCTGGGTGCGGGCGAGCGGCGATCCCCTCCCCGTCCTGATCGAGGTCGACGCGGACGGGCACCGCTCCGGGGTCGCGCCGGAGGATGCGGACGGGCTCGCAGCCATCGGCCGTACCCTCGTGGCAGGCGGCGCGACGTTGCGCGGCGTGCTGCTCCATGCCGGCGACAGCTACGGCCTGAGCGATCCGCAGGCGATCGCCGATGCCGCGGAGGCCGAGCGGGCGGCGGCCGCGCGCGCGGCCGGGCACCTGCGCGCGGCCGGCCTCCCCTGCCCCGTGGTCAGCGTCGGCTCGACCCCGACCGCGCGGTTCGCGAGGCACCTCGACGGCGTGACCGAGATGCGCGCCGGCGTGTTCATGTTCGGCGACCTGTTCCAGGCGGGAATCGGGAGCTGCGTCGTCGGCGACATCGCGCTCTCGGTGCTCGCCACCGTGATCGGCCACCGGCGCGCGGAGGGCTGGATCATCGTCGATGCCGGCTGGATGGCGCTGTCGCGCGACCGCGGCACGGCGCGGCAGGCGGTGGACCAGGGCTACGGCCTCGTCTGCGACCGCGCCGGCCGGCCCTATCCCGACCTGATCGTCCGGGACGCCAACCAGGAGCACGGCATCGTGGCGCTCCGCGCCGGCTCGCCCGCGGCGCTGCCGGAGCTTGCCGTGGGCGCCCGCCTGCGCATCCTGCCGAACCACGCCTGCGCCACGGGGGCGCAGCACGACCGTTACCATGTGCTCGACGCCGCCGGGCGCCCGCACGCCACGTGGCCCCGCATCAACGGCTGGTGATCTCCGACATGGACAATTCGATCGAGCGCATCGCGACGCAGGCCGTGCCGGAACCGGCCGGCCATTACGCGCAAGCGGTGGCGTGGCGCGACCTCGTCTTCGTCTCCGGCCAGCTCGGGGTCCGCCCCGACGGCAGCCACACCGTCGACCGGCCGTTCGCGGAGCAGGTGCGACAGGCGCTCGCGAACCTCATGGCGATCCTCACGGAAGCCGGAAGCGGCCCGGAGCGGGTGCTGAAGGTCACGGCCTACCTCGTCGGCGTCGAGAACTGGCCGGCCTTCGACCGGGTCTACGCGGAGACCTTCGGCGAGGCCCGCCCCGCCCGTTCGGTGGTGCCGGTGCCGGGCCTCCACCACGGCTACCTGATCGAGATCGAAGCCATCGCCGCCCGGCCCGATCCGTCGTGACGGGGCGGCGCGGTCGCCGGTCTCACGCCCGCCGATCGCGGAAGAAGTCGCGCAGCAGCGCGGCGCCCTCATCCTCGCGAAAGCCGCCGTAGACCTCCGGCGCGTGGTGGCAGGTCGGCTGGCTGAACACCCGGGCACCGTGCTCGACGCCGCCGCCCTTCGGATCGGCGGCGCCGTAATAGAGCCGCCGGATGCGCGCGAAGCCGATCGCCGCCGCGCACATCGGGCAGGGCTCCAGCGTCACGTAGAGGTCGCAGCCCGGCAGCCTGTCCTCGCCGAGCGCCGCGCAGGCGGCGCGGATCGCCAGGATCTCGGCATGCGCGGTCGGGTCGTTGAGGGCGCGCGGCCGGTTGTGCGCCACGGCGAGGACCTGGCCGTCCCGGACGACGACGGCGCCGACCGGCACCTCGCCGGCCGCCGCCGCGCGGCGCGCCGCCGCGAAGGCGAGGTCGAGGGGCGTCTCGCGGGGGGGCGTCTGGCGGGCGGGGATCGAGTCGGGCACGCGGATGGTCCTATCGGCCGGCGGCGCGACGGGGAAGCGCGGCCCGCCGACAGCCCGCCCGCGTGACAGGCGCGGCCTTCGGCGGCGGGCTGCCCGGCCCCGCACGCGGCGGCTTGAGTCTCGCGCGGCGGCTTGCGTCTCGCGCGCGGGGGCACGCTCTGTTATGGGCTTGCCGATGAGCGACAATCCGACGACCCCCACCCCGGACGAGCCCGTCCGCGGGTCCGATACGATTCAGGCGCCCGACGCGCAGGCGAACCGCGCCGCCGCGGCGTCTCCGGCGGAGGCTTCCCCGGCCGAGCCCTGGAGCCCGGCGACCGACGCGAACGTCCGCTCGGAGGACGACGGCGAGCCGCCGCGGGAGCGGGTCGCCCGCGATCGCCCGAAGGACCGCCACGCCAACGCGCGGCTGGCCAAGGACAAGATGGCCCCCGCCCAGGAGACGGTGGCCGGGAAGAAGGTCGTCAAGGAAAAGGTGGCCAAGGAGCCGTTGGTCAAGGATCGCGGCGGCGATGCCCCCCTGCGCCGGCGCCCGGCCGTGGCCGAAGCGGCGCCGGCCGAGCCGCCCGAGCCGATCGCGGCCGACCTTGTCCCGTCCGAGGCGGTCGAACCCGTTCCCGTCGCCGAACCCGAGCCGGCCGCCGTCCCGCCGCCCGAGACCTTCGAGGGCGAGCGGATCGCCAAGGCGATCGCCCGGGCCGGCATCGCCTCCCGCCGCGATGCGGAGGCGATGATCGCGGAAGGGCGCGTGACCCTCAACGGCCGCGTGCTCGATTCGCCCGCGATCAACGTCACGGACGCCGACGCCATCACCGTCGACGGCGAGCCGCTGCCGGCGCGCGAGCGCACCCGGCTGTGGGTGTTCCACAAGCCGCGCGGCCTCGTCACCACGGCCCGCGACCCGGAGGGGCGCCAGACCGTGTTCGATGCGATGCCCGAGGAGATGCCGCGCGTCGTGGCCATCGGCCGCCTCGACATCAACACCGAGGGGCTGCTGCTGCTCACCAACGACGGCGGGCTCGCCAAGGTGATCGCCCACCCCGACACCGGCTGGCTGCGCCGCTACCGCGTGCGCGCCTTCGGCGACATCACGCAGATGGAACTCGACCAGCTGCGCAAGGGCGTGACCATCGACGGCATGGAATACGGGCCGATCGAGGCCAGCCTCGACCGCGCCACGGGCGACAACGTCTGGCTGACGCTCGGCCTGCGCGAGGGCAAGAACCGCGAGGTCAAGCGCATCCTCGAGCATCTCGGGCTGTCGGTGAACCGGCTGATCCGGCTCTCGTTCGGGCCGTTCCAGCTCGGCGACCTCGAAGTCGGGCTCACCGAGGAGATCCGCACCAAGGTGCTCAAGGAGCAGCTCGGCAAGAGCCTGGCAAGCCAGGCCGGCGTCGATTTCGAGAGCCCGGTGCGCGAGCCGATCGCGCCCTTCGGCGCGCCGAAGAAGACGCCGGCCCCGGACGCGCGCCCGCGCCGGGACGACGACGCGCCCCGCGCCCGCGCGCCCTCGGGCGGTCGCCCGATGCGCCCCGCGACGCCGGCCCGCGTGCCCACCGGCGGCATGGGCGCCGGCCCGCGCCGCTCGGTCTGGCGGGCCGAGGAGGCCGGGAACCCGGAGGGCTTCCGGCCGTCCAAGGTGCCGCGCCGCGGCGCCGACCCGAAGGCCGAGCGCGCGCTCGCGGCCGAGCGCGGCCGCGAGCGCGTCGGCGCGATCAACGCGGGCGAGCGCCGCGTCCTCGTCGAGCGCCTGTCGGCGAGCCCGGCCCCGGCCGAGGCGCCGCCGCCGCAGCGCCGCTACGCCCGCGACGAGAACGGCGCAAAACCACAGCGCCGCCGGGACGACGGCGACGGGGCGCCCCGCGGCGAACGGCCCTCCGCGCCGCGCTTCAACGCGGATGCCGGGCGCCCCGCCCCGCGCGGCGATCAGGGCGAGCGCCGCGAAGGCGGCCGCGCCGAGGGCGGACGCCCGGAGGCGCGCGGCTACCAGGGCAGGAAGCCGGCCGGCCAGCCGGGCGGGTTCGGAGCCGGCAAGCCGGGCGGCTTCGGAGCCGGCAAGCCCGGCGGCTTCGGCGGCAAGCCGTCCGGCGGGTTCGGCGGAAAACCTTCGGGGGGCTTCGGGGCCAAATCCGGCGGCGAGCGCGAGGGCGGCTACAAGGGCCGCGTCGAGGGCAGCTTCAAGCCCCGCGGCGAGGGCGGCTTCAAGGCGCGCGCCGGCGAGGGCGGGTTCAAGGGCCGTTCCGAGGGCGGCCAGGGCCGGCCCGGCGGGGGGGCGGGCCGTCCGGCGGGCGCCAAGTTCGGCGGCAAACCCGGCGGGTTCGGGGCCAAGCCCGGCGGGTTCGGAGCCAAGCCGGGGGGCTTCGGCGGCAAGCCCGGCGGCCGGCCCGGCGGCGGCGGCGGCCGTCCGCCCGGCCGCGGCGGGCGGTGAGGATCGTCGGCGGGGATTGGCGCGGCCGGCGCCTCGCCACCCCCCGCTCCGATGCGATCCGGCCGACCTCCGACCGCCTGCGCGAGGCATTGTTCAATGTGCTCGCCCATGCCTACGACGACCCGGTGCCGGGTGCGCGCATCCTCGACCTGTTCGCCGGCACGGGCGCGCTCAGCTTCGAGGCGCTGTCGCGCGGGGCGGCCTACGCGCTGCTCGTCGACGAAGGGCCCGAGGCCCGCGCGGTGATCCGCGAGAACATCGAGAGCTTCGGAGCCGAGGGGCGCACCCGCCTGTTCCGGCGCGACGCGACCAAGCTCGGCCCGTCCGGCACCACCGGGCGCTTCTCCCTGCTGTTCTGCGATCCGCCCTACGGCCGCGCCCTCGCGCCGGCGGCGCTGCAAGCCGCGGCGGAGGGCGGCTGGCTGGCGCCGGGCGCGCTCGTGGTGGTCGAGGAGACGGCGAGCGCCGTCCTCGCCCTGCCCGCGGGGTTCTCGGAGCTGGAACGGCGCCCCTACGGCGACACCGCGGTGACGCTCGCCCGCCACACGGGCTGAGGCTTGCATGGGGCCGGGCGAGACAGGCCCGACGAAGGAACGCCCGTTGCCCGATCCCCTGCCGCATCCCCTCCCCCTGGTCCTGCTCACGAACCCGATCCATGCCGACGCCGTCGCGATGCTGGCGCCCCATGCCCGCGTCGTCGTCGCGCCGGACACCGCGCCCGCCACCCTGCGGAGGATGGCAGGCGAGGCCACGGGGATGATCGTGCGGGCGCAGCTTCCCGACGACATCCTGGACCACGCGCCGGGCTTGCGCGGCATCGTCCGCCACGGGGTCGGGCTCGACTTCGTGCCGATGGCCGCCGCCACCGCCCGCGGCATCCCGGTGGCGAACCTGCCCGGCAGCAACACGGGAGCCGTGGCCGAGCACGTCTTTTCCGCGCTGCTCGCCCTGCGGCGGCGGATCGACCGGATCGACGCGACGCTGCGCCGTGACGGCTGGCTGCCGGCCAAGACCCTGGCCGACGATCTGTCGGAGATCGGCGGCACGACGCTCGGCATCCTCGGCATGGGCGGGATCGGCCGGCGCGTCGCGGGGATCGCCCGCCACGGCTTCGGCCTGCGCGTGCTTGCGGCCTCCCGCACCGCGTCCGACCACGGCGGCCTCGTGGAGCCGGTGGACCGCGCGACCCTGTTCTCCGAGAGCGACGCGGTGGTGATCGCCTGCCCGCTCACCGAGGCCACGCGCGGCCTCGTCGACGCCGCGCTCATCGCGCGGATGCACCCGTCGGCGGTGCTGATCAACGTCGCCCGCGGCCCGATCGTCGTCACCGACGCGGTGGTCGCGGCCCTGAACGCCGGCCGGCTCGGCGGCGCGGCGCTCGACGTGTTCGAGGAACAGCCCCTGCCGCCCGACCACCCGCTCCACGCCTGCCCGAACCTGCTGCTGACGCCGCACGTGGCCGGCACCACCGCCACGAGCCTGCGCGCCATGGGTCTCGGCGCGGCCGAGGCGATGCTATGCATCCTCGCCGGCGAGCGTCCGCGGAACCTCGTCAATCCGGAGGCGCTGGAGCATTGACCGGGCCGTGAAGCGCTGTGAACCCGGACCCGAACGAGGGAGCATACGATGAGCAAGGGCCTGCGAAAGGGTCTCACCAGCTACGGCGATGCCGGGTTCTCGCTGTTCCTGCGCAAGGCGTTCATCAAGGCGGCGGGCTATTCCGATGACGCGCTCGACCGGCCGATCGTCGGCATCACCAACACCGCGAGCGACTTCAACCCATGCCACGGCAACGTGCCGGCGCTGATCGAGGCGGCCAAGCGCGGCGTGATGCTCGCCGGCGCCATGCCGATGGTGTTCCCGACGATCTCGATCCACGAGGCGTTCTCGCATCCCACCTCGATGTTCCTGCGCAACCTGATGGCGATGGAGACCGAGGAGATGATCCGCGCCCAGCCGATGGACGCGGTGATCGTGATCGGCGGCTGCGACAAGACCCTGCCGGCGCAGATCATGGCGGCGGCGAGCGCCGACCTGCCCACCCTCGTGATCCCCACGGGGCCGATGGTCGTCGGCCACCACAGGGGCGAGGTGCTCGGTGCCTGCACCGATTGCCGCCGGCTGTGGAGCGCGCATCGCGCCGGCACCCTCGACGAGGCCGGGATCGCCGCCGTCGAGGGCCGCCTCGCGCCGTCCGTCGGCACCTGCATGGTGATGGGGACGGCGAGCACCATGGCCTGCCTCGCGGAGGCGCTCGGCCTGTCGCTGCCGATGGCGGCGACGATCCCGGCGCCGCACGCCGAGCGGGTGCGGCTCGCCGAGGCCAGCGGCCGGCGCGCCGCCGAGATGGCGGTGTCGGGCGGACCGCGCCCGAGCGACCTGCTGACGCCGGCCGCCTTCCGCAACGCGCAGGTGGTGCTCCAGGCGATCGGCGGCTCGACCAACGGGCTGATCCACCTGACCGCCATCGCCAACCGCACGCCGCACCGGATCGACCTCGACGCCTTCGACGAACTCGGCCGCGCCGTGCCAGTGCTGGTCGACCTCAAGCCCTCGGGCGCGCATTACATGGAGCATTTCCACCATGCCGGCGGGGTGCCCAGGCTGATGCGGGCGTTGGGCGACCTGATCGCCCTCGATGCCGGCACGGTGGCCGGGGGCACGCTCGCCGACGTGGTCGCGGCGGCCGAGGACGTGCCGGGCCAGGACGTGATCCGCTCCGTCGACGACCCGATCACGCCGCTCGGCGCCCTGGCGATCCTGCGCGGAAACCTCGCACCGCGCGGGGCGGTGATCAAGCACAGCGCCGCGAGCGCGGACCTGCTCCAGCACGAGGGCCGCGCGGTGGTGTTCTCGTCCATCCCCGACATGGCTGCCCGGATCGACGACCCCGGCCTCGACGTGGGGCCCTCCGACGTGCTCGTGCTCCAGAACGCCGGCCCGAAGGGCGCGCCGGGCATGCCGGAGGCGGGCTACCTGCCGATCCCGAAGAAGCTCGGGCGCCGGGGCGTGAAGGACATGGTCCGCATCTCCGACGCGCGGATGAGCGGCACCGCCTTCGGCACGATCGTGCTGCACGTCACCCCGGAATCGGCCGACGGCGGCCCGCTCGGGCTGGTGCGCACCGGCGACCGCATCCGCCTCGACACGGCAGGCCGCCGCATCGACCTGCTGGTCGCGGACGCCGAACTGGCGCGCCGCCGCGCGGAGGCCGGCACGCCGGAGCGCCCGGCCTGGGCCGCCCGCGGCTACGCGCGGCTGCTCTACGAGACCGTGGAGCAGGCCGACGAAGGCTGCGATTTCGGCTTCATGCGCGCTGAGCCGGACGCGGGCTGAGGGCTTGGTGCCGCGACCGCGGCGGGCTCCGTCGCGGCCAGCGCCCGCCGCATGCCGGCCTGACCGGCCGCCACCGGAACGGAATGTCGCCTCGGCCACCCTATCTCGTCATCGCGCGATGTGGCATCATGCCGTCGTGACCCTCTGGCTCGCCCTTCGGCGGCTGCTCCCGCTGCTTGCGGTCCTCAGCCTCGCCCTCGCGCCGGTGGCCGCCTCCGCGGCCGCCGCGGACATGCGCGCGCCGACGGCGATGCAAGGCTCCGCCCAGGCGGTGCAAGGCCACGCGCAGGCGATACAAGGCCACGCGCAGGCGATGCAGGACGGGGACATGGCCGGGATGGCCATGGACGCGATGCCCTGCTGCCCGCACGAGACGCCGGCGATGCCCGACTGCGCGAAGGGCTGCCCGCTGATGGCGCTCTGCCTGGCCAAGGTCGCCGCCCGCCTCCCGGGCGCGGTCGGCCTGCCGACGCGGGCCGCCGTCGTCCAGGGCACGCGCTGGGACGGCGCGGCGTCCTTCCGCAGCCTGGCGCAGGCGCCTCCCTCCGAGCCCCCTCGATCCTGAGCCCGATGCCGGCGTGAGCGCCGGTCGCCGCCGCGTGCCCTGGCGCGCGGCCCTCATCGTGTTCGGGAGATCTCCATCGTGACGAAGACCGTCTTTTTCCGCGCGCCCCTGGCGGCGTCGCTCGGCCTTGCCCTGACCGGCGCGGCCCTCGTCGGCCCCGCCTCGGCCGGCATCGAGGACTACGAATTCCAGCTCGTGAAGAACGAGGTCAAGCAGGGCGAGGCCGTCCTGGATGTCCGCCTCGTCGACAAGCGGACGGCCAAGCCCGTGCCCGACGCCGTGATCTTTTCCAGGCGCCTCGACATGGCGCCCGACAGCATGGAGGAGATGACCTCCAGGATCGAGCCGATGCCCTCGACCGAGCCCGGCATCTACCGCTTCAAGGCCAAGCTCTCGATGGCCGGCGGGTGGCGCCTGTCGCTTGCCGCCAAGGTCCAGGGCGAGACCGGAACGGTCGAGAACAAGCTGGTCTTCAAGGCCGTCAAGTGAGCCGGTCGGCCTGGCTGGCCGGCACCCTCGCCGCGCTCGCGGCGGGGGGCACCGGCTATTGGGCGGGCGGAGATGGCCGCCCCCTGCCCGCGTTCGTCGAACGGGCGCTGGCGGCGTTGCCGCAACGGACGCCGGCCGCCCGGGCGACGGCCGCCGCGGGGAAGGCGACCGGGCCGGTGGCCTACTACCAGGACCCGGACGGCCGGCCGGCCTACGCGAGCGAGCCGACACGCACGGGCGACGGACGCGACTATCGCGCCGTGCACGCGAGCGAGGACGTCCGCTACGACGACGAGCCCGAGGCGGCGATGCCGGCGGAGATGCCCGTGGCGGCCTCGGCAACCCCGGCGCGCGGCGCGCGGCGCATCCGCTTCTATCGCAACCCGATGGGGCTGCCCGACACCTCTCCGACACCGAAGAAGGACGGGATGGGGATGGATTACCTCCCCGTCTACGCGGATGAGGACGGCGACGACGGGACCGTCCGGCTCTCGCCCGGCAGGATTCAGCGGACCGGGGTCCGTTCCGAGACGGTCGAGCGCCGCGTCGTGAGCCGGCCCGTCCGGGTGCCCGGCACGATCCAGCCCGACGACCGCCGCATCACCGTGGTCGCGACGCGCGCGGACGCCTTCGTCGAACACGTCGAGGACGTGACGGTCGGCGACCGCGTGCGCAAGAATCAGCCGCTGCTCTCGGTCTACGCCCCGGAGATCAACGCGGCCGCCGCCCAGTTCATCGCCAATCCCGGCTTCGACGGCGCGCGCCGTCGCCTGCGGAACCTCGCCGTCCCGGCCGAGGCCATCGCCGCGATGGAGCGCACCCGGACCGTGCCGATGGCGGTCGCGTGGTCGTCCCCGCGCGACGGCACGGTTCTGGAGCGCGGCGCCATCGCGGGCATGAAGGCGCCGGCCGGCCTGGTGCTCTTCCGGATCGCCGACCTGTCCCAGCTCTGGCTGATGGCAGACGTGCCCGAGCACGACCTCGACAGCGTCAAGGTCGGACAGGCGGTCACCGTCCGCGTCCGCGCCCTCCCCGGCCGCACCGTCGCGGGCAGGGTCGGGGTCGTCTACCCGCAACTGAACAGGGAGACCCGCACGGCGCGCCTGCGCATCGAACTGCCCAATCCCGACGGCACGCTGCTGGCCGACATGTATGCCGAGGTCGAGATCGCGACCGGTGCCGGTAAGCCCGTGGTGGCGGTGCCCGACGACGCCGTGATCGACACGGGCGCCAAGCAGGTCGTCCTCATCGACCGGGGCGAGGGCCGCTTCGAGCCGCGCGCGGTCGCGGTCGGCGCGCGCGGGGACGGCTACGTCGAGATCCGCGACGGCGTGCGGGCCGGCGAGCGGGTGGTCACCGCGGCCAACTTCCTGATCGACGCCGAGAGCAACCTCAAGGCCGCCCTCCGGGGCCTGGCGGCCGCCGACGCCCCGGCCACGTCCGAGGAGGCGTCGCGATGATCGCCCGCCTGATCGGCTGGTCGGCCCGCAACCTCGTCCTGATGCTGATCGGCACCGTGTTCGCCGTGGCCGCCGGCCTCTACGCCGTCCGCACGCTGCCGCTCGACGCCATCCCCGACCTCTCGGACGTGCAGACCATCGTCTACACCGAGTATCCCGGGCAGGCGCCGCAGGTGGTGGAGGATCAGGTCACCTACCCGCTCACCACCGCCATGCTGACGGTGCCGAGGTCGAAGGCGGTGCGCGGGTTCTCGTTCTTCGGCGTGTCGTTCGTCTACGTCATCTTCGAGGACGGGACCGACTTGTATTGGGCGCGCTCGCGGGTGCTCGAATACCTCAACGGGGCGGCACGGCGCCTGCCGGCGGGCGTGGTCGCGACGCTCGGGCCCGACGCGACGGGCGTGGGCTGGGTCTACCAGTACGTCGTGGTCGCCAAGCAGCGCACGCTCGCCGAACTGCGCGCGCTCCAGGACTGGGTGATCCGCTTCGGCGCCTCGCGCGCCGAGGGCGTGGCCGAGGTCGCCAGCGTCGGCGGCTTCGTCAAGCAGTACAACGTCGTCGTCGACCCCGGCCGCCTGCGCGCGCAGGGCGTCTCGATGGGACGGCTCCGGGACGCGATCCGGTCGAGCAACGCCGACGTCGGCGGTCGCACCGTGGAACTGTCCGAGTTCGAGTTCGTGGTGCGCGGGCGCGGCTACCTCAAGAGCACGGCCGACATCGAGAGCATCGTCCTCAAGACCGACAACGGCACGCCGCTGCGGGTGGGGGACATCGCCCGGGTCGAGCTCGGACCGGACGAGCGCCGCGGCATCACCGAGATGGACGGCGAGGGCGAGGTCGCCGGCGGCATCGTGCTGCAGCGCGTCGGCGCGAACGCGCTCGCCGTCATCGCGGGCGCGAAGGCGCGCCTTGCCGAGATCGTGGCGAGCCTGCCCGTGGGGACCGAGATCCGGCCGGTCTACGACCGGTCTCAGCTCATCGAATCCGCCATCGCGACGCTCCAGCGCACGCTCGCCGAGGAGAGCGCCATCGTGGCGCTGGTCTGCGTGGTCTTCCTGCTGCACCTGCGCAGCGCGCTGGTGGCCATCCTGATGCTGCCGGTCGGCATCCTGCTGGCGCTCGCGGGCATGCGGGCGCTGGGCTTAGGCGCCAACATCATGAGCCTGGGCGGCATCGCCATCGCGGTCGGCGCGATGATCGACGCGGCCATCGTGATGATCGAGAACGCGCACAAGCACCTGGAGCGGGCGCCGCCGGGCAGGTCCCGGATCACGGTGCTGGTGGAGGCTGCCGGTGAGGTCGGCCCGGCGCTGTTCTTCTCGCTGCTCGTCGTCACCGTGAGCTTCCTGCCGATCTTCACCCTGGAGAACCAGGAGGGCCGGCTGTTTGCGCCGCTGGCCTTCACCAAGACCTTCGCCATGGCGGCGGCTGCGATCCTTTCGCTGACGCTGGTGCCGGCGCTGATGGTCGTGTTCGTGCGCGGCCGCATCGTCCCGGAGCACAAGAACCCGGTCAACCGCCTGCTGATCCGGCTGTACCGCCCGGTCATCGCCGGCGTGCTGCGGGCGCGGGCGGTCACCATCCTCGCGGCGCTCGTCGTGCTCGGGGCCACGGTCTGGCCGGCGAGCCGGCTCGGGTCGGAGTTCATGCCCGAGCTGGACGAGGGCACGCTGATGTACATGCCCACCACCCTGCCCGGCATCGCGACGACCCGGGCCGGCGACCTGCTGGCGACCCAGGACCGCATCATCAAGGCGTTCCCCGAGGTGGCCTCCGTCTACGGCAAGGCCGGGCGCGCGGCGACCGCGACCGACCCGGCGCCGAGCGAGATGTTCGAGGCCCTCATCACCCTGAAGCCGAAGGCGGCGTGGCGCCCCGGGACGACGCTGGCGAGCCTGCGCGCGGAGATGGATGCGGCGCTCCAGTTCCCCGGCGTGTCGAACGCCTGGACCCAGCCGATCCGCGCCCGCATCGACATGCTGGCCACCGGCATCCGCACGCCGGTCGGCATCAAGGTGCTGGGCACGGACCTCACCGGGATAGAGGCTGTCGCCCGGCAAGTCGAGGCGGCGGTGAAGGCGGTGCCCGGCACGTCGAGCGCCTACGCCGAGCGGGTCGGCGGCGGCTACTTCCTCGACATCACGCCGGACCGCGCGGCGCTCGGGCGCTACGGCCTGACGGTGGGCGACGTGCAGGACGTGATCGCGATGGCGCTCGGCGGCGAGAGCGTGACCAATACGGTGGAGGGCCGGGAGCGTTACACGGTCAACCTGCGCTATCCCCGCGCCTTCCGGTCGAACCCGCAAGCCATCGCCACCGAGGTCCAGGTGCCGATGCCGAACGGCGGCACCGTGCCGCTCGGCGCGGTGGCGCAGATCCAGCGCGCCCGCGGGCCGACCCAGATCCGCACCGAGAACGGGCAACTCGCCGTCTACATCTTCGTGGACGTGGCCGGGCGCGACCTCGGCGGCTACGTGGCCGAGGCGCGCGCGGCCGTCGCCGACGCAGTGAGCCTGCCGCAGGGCACGACGCTGCACTGGAGCGGGCAGGCGGAATACCTCGACCGCGCCACCGCGCGGCTCAAGCTCGTGGTGCCGCTGACGCTGCTGATCGTGTTCCTGCTGCTCTACCTCAACTTCCGGCGGCTCACCGAGACGCTCATCGTCATGCTGTCGCTGCCCTTCGCCCTGGTCGGCGGCGTCTGGCTGATGTGGGGGATGGGCTTCAACCTGTCGGTGGCGGTCGCGGTCGGCTTCATCGCGCTCGCCGGCGTCGCGGCCGAGACCGGCGTGATCATGCTGGTCTACCTCGACCACGCGCTGGCGGAGATCCGGACGGAGCGCGCCCGCTCGGGGCTGCCCCTGACCAGGGCCGACCTGCGCGGCGCCATCATGGTCGGCGCGGTGGAGCGGGTGCGCCCGAAGATGATGACGGTCGTCGCCATCATGGCCGGCCTCCTGCCGATCCTGTGGAGCACCGGTTCGGGCTCCGAGCTGATGCAGCGCATCGCCGTGCCGATGATCGGCGGCATGGTGTCCTCGACGGTGCTGACCCTGGTGGTGATCCCCGCGGTCTACGGTCTGGTGAAGGGATGGGGATTGCCGGACGCCGCGGTGCGGGCGGAGTCGGCGCCGGCGATGCCGTCGGCGGCGGAATAGGACAGCTCTCGCGTCCCTGTTCCGACGCGCTTGCCTGCAACGGACCGGTGTCCGCTGCGTCGGGGCGCACGCGCGGCAACCGACCATCGGCCGCATCACACGTCGAGATTGGCCACGCTGAGCGCGTTCTCCTGGATGAACTCGCGTCGCGGCTCGACCACGTCGCCCATCAGCTTGACGAAGAGGTCGTCGGCGTCGGTCGTGTCCTTGACCTTGACCTGGAGCAGCGAGCGGATGTCGCGGTCGAGCGTCGTCTCCCAGAGCTGCTGGGCGGTCATCTCGCCCAGGCCCTTGTAGCGTTGGAGCTGGAGACCCTTGCGGCCGAACGCCATCACCGCCTCGAACAGGGCCACCGGCCCGTGCAGGGTCGTCGACTCGCCCTTGCGCGCGAACGTGACCGGCTCGCCGTAGATCTCGCGCAAGCCCTCCGCCCGGTCGTTCAGCCGCCGCGCCTCCTGCGAGGCGATGAGGCCGGCATCCAGCGTCGCGACCTGGCGCACGCCGCGCAAGGTCCGGCCGAACAGGTAGCCGCCCTCCGACGCCTCGCCCTGCCAGCCCTGCTCGATCGCGTCGGCGATGGCGTCGAGGCGCCGGGCGGTGGTGTCGGCCAGCGCCTCGGCCTCGCCGGCGCGCTCGGCGGCCTCGGGCCGGAAGGCGCCCGCGAGCACCGCCTGCTCCACCACCGAGCGGTCGTAGCGGGTGTGCAGCCCGAGCAGGATGCCACGGAAGGCGCGCGCCTCCTCGACCAGCACCTTGAGCTGCGGCCCGGCGAAGGCGGCGCCCGAGGCGAGCGTGAGCGTCGCGCCATCGACGCCTTGGTCGATCAGGTAGTCCTCCAGCGCGCGCTCGTCCTTGAGGTAGAGCGCCTTGCGCCCGCGTTCGGCTTTGTAGAGCGGAGGCTGGGCGATGTAGAGGTGCCCGCGCTCGATCAACTCCGGCATCTGCCGGAAGAAGAAGGTCAGCAGCAGGGTGCGGATGTGCGAGCCGTCCACGTCCGCATCCGTCATGATGATGATGCGGTGGTAGCGCAGCTTGTCCGGGTTGAAGCCCTCCCGGTCGGTGCTGGACCGCCCGATCCCGGCGCCGAGCGCGGTGATCAGCGTCCCGATCTCGGCCGAGCCCAGCATCCGGTCGGCGCGCACCCGCTCGACGTTGAGGATCTTGCCCCGCAGCGGCAGCACCGCCTGAAAAGTCCGGTCTCGCCCCTGTTTTGCGGAGCCGCCGGCCGAGTCGCCCTCGACCAGCAGGATCTCGCACTTGCTCGGGTCGCGCTCCTGGCAGTCGGCGAGCTTGCCCGGCAGCGAGGCGATGTCGAGCGCGCCCTTGCGGGTCACGGTCTCGCGCGCCTTGCGCGCCGCCTCGCGGGCGGAGGCTGCCAGGATCACCTTGCCCATCACCGAGCGCGCCTGGGCCGGGTTCTCCTCCAGCCAGTTCGAAAGGCCGGCGTTCAGCACGTTCTCCACCGCCGGGCGCACCTCGGAGGAGACGAGCTTGTCCTTGGTCTGCGAGGAGAATTTCGGGTCCGGCACCTGCACCGAGATCACCGCCGTCAGGCCCTCGCGGCAATCCTCGCCGGTGAGCGTGATCTTCTCGCGCTTGGCGATGCCCGACGATTCCGCGTAGCCGGTGATCTGGCGGGTCATCGCGGCGCGGAACCCCGCCATGTGGGTGCCGCCGTCGCGCTGCGGGATGTTGTTGGTGAACGGCAGCACGGTCTCGTTGAACGAGTCGTTCCACCACAGCGCGACCTCGACGCGGATGCCGTCGCGCTCGGCGCGCACCATCACCGGCTTGACGATGCCCTCGATGGGTTTGCGCGAGCGGTCGAGGTAGCGCACGAACGCCTCGATCCCGCCCTCGTAGTACAGCTCCTCGCGCCTCGGCTCGGGGTGGCGCGCGTCGGTGAGCACGATGCGCACGCCGGAATTCAGGAAGGCGAGCTCGCGCAGGCGCTTCTCCAGCGTCGCGAAGTCGAACTCGATCATCGTGAAGGTGCCCGTCGAGGGCAGGAAGCTCACCTCCGTGCCGCGCCGGCCGTGGCCGGGACCGAGCACCTTGAGCGGGGCCACGGCGTCGCCGTGGCGGAACTCCATCGTGTGCTCGCGGTCGTTGCGCCAGATGCGCAGGCGCAGCCACTGCGACAGGGCGTTGACCACCGAGACGCCGACGCCGTGCAGGCCGCCCGAGACCTTGTACGAGTTCTGGTCGAACTTACCGCCGGCGTGGAGCTGGGTCATGATGACCTCGGCCGCCGACACCCCCTCCTCCTTGTGGATGTCCACGGGGATGCCGCGGCCGTTGTCCGACACCGTGCACGAGCCGTCCGCGTTCAAGGTCACGGTGACGAGGTCGGCATGTCCCCCGAGCGCCTCGTCGATGGCGTTGTCCACCACCTCGTAGACCATGTGGTGGAGGCCGGAGCCGTCGTCGGTGTCGCCGATATACATGCCGGGGCGCTTGCGCACCGCGTCCAGCCCCTTGAGCACGCGGATCGATTCCGCGCCGTAGGCATCGACGAATTCGGCGGGCGGCAAGGAACCCGGAGGAACGTCGTTCGGGGATTGGTCAGCCATCAAGGTCCTCGGGCAGGCCGGTCTGAGCACGAGGGTCCTGAGACCGTCCGGGGGCGCCCGCGCCTGCGATTCATTCAACCCATTCCATATAGGCGTTCCGCCTTGAAAATGCATCGTTTCCGGGCCCGGCACGGCCAAGCTCGCATTCGCATTCTCGCGGGGTCCGCGCAACGTCGCGTCAGGTCCCGCTCACGGCGCGATCCCGCCGGCGCTCGCCGCGTCGAGGCGCGCGACCGCCTCGGGCGACAGGCGCAGGGTCACGGCGCCGAGCAATTCGTCGAGCTGCGCCACCGAGGTGGCGCTGGCGATCGGCGCGGTGATGCCGGGCCGGGCCATGATCCAGGCGAGCGCCACCTGCGCCGGGCTGGCGCCGTGCCCGGCCGCCACCGCGTCGAGCGCATCGAGCAGCGCGAAGCCGCGGGGGTTGAGATACTTCGCCACCCGGTTCTCGCGGGCGCGGCCGGCGGCGGCGTCCCCCGAGCGGTACTTGCCGGTGAGGAAGCCGGCGGCGAGGGAGAAGTAGCCGATCACCCCGAGGTCTTCCGCGCGGCAGAGCGGTTCGAGCGCGGCCTCGTAGCCGCGCTCGGCCAGGCTGTAATCGGGCTGGAGGCATTCGTAGCGCGGCAGGTTTTCGCGCGCGGCGATGTCGAGCGCCTCGCGCAGGCGCGGGGCCGAAAAGTTCGAGGCGCCGATCGCCCGAACCTTTCCGGCTTGGATCAGGCGCTCGTAGGCACGCAGGGTTTCCTCCTGGGGCGTCCCGGCATCGTCGGCATGCGACTGGTAGAGGTCGATCCGGTCGGTCCGCAGCCGGCGCAGCGACGCCTCGCAGGCTTCCGCGATCCGGGCGGGGCCGAGGCCGACCCGGGATTCCCCCGAAGGACTTGGCCCCATGTCCATGCCGACCTTGGTCGCCAGGACGACCTGTTCGCGCAGGCCGCGCGATGCGAACCAGCGACCGATCACGCCCTCCGATTCGCCGCCGGCGTGGCCCGGCGCCCAGCGCGAGTAGACGTCCGCCGTGTCGATGAAGCCGAAGCCGGCCTCGACGAAGCGGTCGAGGACGGCGAACGCGGTCGCCTCGTCCGCGGTCCAGCCGAAGACGTTGGCGCCCAGGCACAGCGGGGCGACGGTAAGGCCGGAACGACCGATCGGGCGCTTGTCCATGAGGCTCTCAGCTCTGGAGGAAAGGATTGGTCAGGCGCTCCTCGCCGAGCGTGCCGGTCGGGCCGTGGCCGGGGATGAAGGCGAGGTCGTCGCCCAAAGGCAGCACCTTCTCCCGGATCGCGCGGATGAGCTGGTCGTGATCGCCGCCCGGCAGGTCGGTGCGGCCGACCGAGCCCTTGAACACCACGTCGCCGACGAGCGCGAAGCGGGCGTCGCGGCTGACGAACACCACGCTGCCCGGCGAATGGCCGGGGGCGTGCAGGATGTCGAAGGCGAGCGGACCGATCGTGACGGCGTCGCCCTCGTCGAGCCAGCGGTCCGGCGTGACGGCCCGCGCGCCGTCCATCCCGTAGCTGGCCCCCGTCGCGGGCAGCGCGTCGAGCAGGTAGCGGTCGGCCTCGTGCGGGCCCTCGATCGGCACGCCGAGGCGCTCGCGCAGCTCCGCCGCACCGCCGGCATGGTCGATATGCCCGTGCGTCAGCAGGATCTTCTCGATCCTGACGCCCTGCTCGGCGATCGCCGCCTCGATCCGGTCGAGGTCGCCGCCGGGATCGACCACCGCGCCGAGCTTGGTCGCCGCGTCCCAGATCAGGGTGCAGTTCTGCTGGAAGGGCGTGACCGGGATGATCCCGACGCGGGGCGTTCCTGGCATGGCGGTCCGTTCGCGGTCTGGAGGGCGGGCGTCCGGCCCGTTCTAGCCGGTATCCGGGCGGCCCGCATCCCGTGGGTTGCCCGTGTCCGAGATGCGACGGCCGGGCCGATGCTCCGCTTCCGACCCCGGCCCGGCGCTTCCAGTCCTCCGCTCCGACCGATCAGGCCGGGCCGCCCCTCGGCCGGCGGAACCGGTCGTGGAGCGCCAGCATCTCGGCCATGCCCAGCGCCCGGCTGCTCCAGCGGGTCTCGGCGGTGTTGATCGCCGTGAAGCGGTCGTGCGACCGGCCGCCATAGGCACCGAACAGGGCCCGCGTCTCCGGGCTCTCCGCGCCGCCGGGGGTGGTCCCGGGGTCGGGTCTGTCGATCCGGTAGGAGGGCGGGCCGCCCTTCGCGGTCACGCCGATGCGGACGAAGGCGTCGCCGTAATGCTTCTGGCACATCCGCATGGTGGCGAGCACCGCGCGCAGATACGCCTCGCCGTCCTCCAGGCCGGACAGCACGTCGGCGATGGTCGCGTCGGGCGGGAGGTGGCGTCGGATCATGGGCGTCTCGCTTCGTGCTCCCCCTATCGCGCCGCAGGCGGAAGCGCGAGGCGGCAGGCCGATCCGGCCGGCCTTCGCTTCAGCCGCGCGTCGAGGCCGCCGACCCGGAAGCCGTGGCGTCCGTCCGTATCGGCCTCTTCTGCGCGCCGGTGAGCAGGTCGATCGGCAGGGCGCGGTCCGGCGGGACGATGCCGGGCCGGGGGCGAGATCGTGGAGGCGGAGCACCGCGTCGCCGCGCCCGTCGTAGCGGTCGCGGGACCCGCCTATGTCCGCGCGTGATCCATGTATGCGCGCAGAACGGCGTTGATCTTCGCCTGGTAGCCGCGTCCCAGGCTCCGGAAGAACGTCAGCACGTCCGGGTCGAGGTGGATGGTCGTCGCCGTCTCGGCCTCCGTTCCGGGGTGGAAGACGGCCTTGCTCCAATCGACCACCAAGCCGGCCTCGTCCGGGTCCGAGGCGATCGCCGCCTCGAGTTCGGCCTCGGTCATCGCCTTGACCCGCTCCCAGTCGGTCCGACTTTCCCCACGCTCAACCATCGCCTTCAACGCGGCCGCGGAATACCTGACGATATGCGTCTCGCTCCCCATCCCGTGCCCTCCTGAATGAGATCGCCCGTCGCGTCTCGTGGCGCCACGTCCAGATCAGCGTGACGAACGCGTCGTCCAAGATCGCCACCGTCGATAGACGCGGCTCATCGCGATAGCTTGCCGGGCCCTCAAGCCGCGGTCGTCCGTCGAACAAGGCCCCGGCGTCGCGAAAATCGAGCCGGTGCATTGGCGAGGTTCGTCAGCCGCTTCGGCTCGTCCCACTCGAACATCGCGCCGCACCGTATCCCGTCCCGACAGCACGTCAACACGGTCGCCCGACCGAGCGGCCCGCGACCGCTCCCGCTCGCGTCCCCTCCATAAAACAGCCGCGTTGTGCACCCCCTGTTCAGGCGCACGCGCCCAAGGGTCGGCGAACCAGGAAACCCAGCCGTGCCGGTGCCCCGGATCGCATGAACACCATCCTGATCAAGCTGTTCGCCACCGCGCTGACGCTCAGCCAGGTCACGACCAAGCCCGAGGCGGTGCGGACGCGCTTCGACCCCGAGACCGATTCCGCGGCGGTGGTGCAGATCCTGCGCGACGGCTGCGCGCACATGCGCAAAGCCTTCGACATCGAGGACATCAACCTCGACGAGCTGATCGCCACCGCGATGGAGGACCCGAGCGCGGTGGCCGGGCCCGCAGCGCCCAAGATCCTGCACGGGCTCGATCTGGCCGAGCTGAACACGAGCTACCGCCAGTTCTGCAAGGGCGAGAACCCGAAGGACGCGCCGTTCGACGCCCGCGCGGTGATCGATTTCTACAACCGCGCCACCACCGACCTTCCGAGCGCGGAGGCCCTGCGCGACAAGGCGCTGCCGGGGATGACCCGCATCCTCGACGCCTCGGGACAGCCCTTCGCCGAGACCTTCGAGCCGAACGGGCGCCGGCTCGTCGTGCCGATCGCCGACGTGCCGGCGCTGGTGCGGAAGGCGTTCATCGCCGCCGAGGACAAGCGCTTCGAGAGCCACCACGGCATCGACGAGCGCGGGGTGATCCGCGCCTTCATCGCCAACCTCGCCTCGCCGGGCAGGCCGGCCGGCGGCTCGACCATCACGCAGCAGGTGGTCAAGAACCTGTCGGTGGGCGACGACGTCACCTACGAGCGCAAGATCCGCGAGATGATCGTCGCCGCGCGGCTGGAGCGCATCCTGGGGAAGCCCGAGATCCTCGGGCTCTACCTCAACGGCATCTATCTCGGGCGCGGCGCCTACGGCATCGAGATGGCCGCGCGCAGCTATTTCGGCGTCTCGGCCGGGCAGCTCAGCCTGCCGCAGGCGGCGCTGCTCGCCGCCATGCCGAAGGGCCCGAACTTCTACAGCCCCGACCGGTATCCCGAGCGCGC
This sequence comes from uncultured Methylobacterium sp., assembly GCF_964244095.1. GTDB lineage: Bacteria > Pseudomonadota > Alphaproteobacteria > Rhizobiales > Beijerinckiaceae > Methylobacterium. Next base: position 40,592 of record NZ_CAXTHR010000006.1, read on the forward strand.
CCGCGAGCGCCGGGCCTACGTGCTCGCGAGGCTCAAGGACGAGGGCGCGATCACGGAATCCGAGATGGCGTCCGCCGTCGCCGCCGACCTCGGGCTGAAGCCGATCGAGGCCGCGCGGCGCGATTCCGGGTTCTACGTGGTCGATCACCTCACCCGCGAGGCGCGCACCTTGGCCGGCCTCGACTCGCTGACGGCCGCCTCGTTCACCGTGCGCGCCACGATCCATGCCGGGTTGCAGCGCGCGGTCGAGGGCGCGTTGCAGGACGGGCTCGCGACCTACGAGCGCGGCACCGGCCGCCAGACGTTTTCGGGGCCGGAACTCAACCTCGCCGACAGCGTGCGCAGGCTCCAGACGGCCGCATCCGCCCCCGAGGCCTCCCCGCAGGCGGCGCCCGGCGTGACCGGGGTGGAGGCCAAGCCTTTCCAGATCAAGCCGGCGGCTGCGAAGCCCGCGCGCGGAAAGGCCGTGGCCGCGGCCGAGCCCGCGAAGAAGCCGCTGTGGCTGCGGGCGCTGGAGAGCGCGCGGCCGGTGCTCTACGACGTGCGCTGGCCGCTCGCCGTTGTGCTGGAGACCGGCCGCAACGGCGTCAGGGTCGGGCTCGGCGACGGGCGCGTCGCGACCCTCGATCCCGGCATCGCCCGCGGCAAGCTCCAGCCCTACGACGTGGTCCGCGTGAAGCTGCGCGACGGCAAGGGCTTGCGCGCCGAGCTCCGGGTGAAGCCCTCCGTGCAGGGCGCGGCGCTGGTGCTGGAGAACCGCACCGGCCGCATCCTGGCGATGACCGGAGGGTTCTCCTATCCGGCAAGCCAGCTCAACCGGGTGACGCAGTCCGTGCGCCAGCCGGGCTCGACCCTCAAGCCCTTGACCTACCTCGCCGCGCTGAACGCCGGCCTCCAGCCCAACACCCTGGTGATGGACGCGCCCGTCACCCTGCCGCCGATCGGCGGGGCGGGCGAGGCCTGGTCGCCGAAGAACTACGAGGGCGGCGGCGCCGGGCCGACGACCCTGCGGCGGGGCCTCGAATTCTCGAAGAACCTCGTCACCGCGCGCCTGCTCCAGGGCGGCATCGCCTCCACGGCGCCGGCGAGCCTCCAGCGCGTCTGCGAGATCGCCTTGGAGGCGCAGATCTACGCCGCGTGCGAGCCGTATTATCCCTTCGTGCTCGGCGCCCAGCCGGTGCGGATGCTCGATCTCGCCGGCTTCTACGCGGCGGTGGCCAACGAGGGCGTCCGGCCGGCGCCCTACGCGCTCGAAGGCATCGAGCGCGACGGCAAGCCCGTCTACGCCCACGCCGCCCGCGCGCCGGTGCGGATCGGCTCGGCCGACCGCGTCGCGTTCTACCAGCTCAAGACCATGCTCCAGGGCGTGACCGACCACGGCACGGCCGCGGCGCTGTCGCGCGTCTCGGCCTACGTCGCCGGCAAGACCGGCACGTCCGAGAACGAGAACGACGCGTGGTTTGCCGGCTTCACCAACGAGATCACGGTGGTGGTCTGGGTCGGCTACGACAACGCCGACGGCACCCGCCGGACGCTCGGGCGCGGCCAGACCGGCGGCCACGTCGCGGTGCCGGTCGCCGGCGCCATCTTCCAGGCGGCGTGGGCGAACGGCGTCGCCAGGACGCCGCTCGCGCCCCCCTCGGCGGAGGCGCGCCGGTTCCTCGCCGACATCAGCGTCGATCCGCGCAGCGGCCAGCGCCTCGCGGGCGGCGGTTTCACGGAGCATTTCCGCACGGGCGCCGACGGCCGCATGGCCGACACCCAATACCGCCTGCTGCCGCGCGAGGACGCCTACGCGATGCGGCCGGACGCCGAGGACGGCGACCTCTCGGGGACGGAGGACGGCGCCTCCGCCGCGGGCGACGCCTTCGGCAGCCGCGCGCCGGAGGCGGATCTCCTCGACCCGTTCGGCGACCTCCGGCCCCGGGCGCGCGACCGCCGGGCGCAGGACGACCTCGACGGCGGCTACAGGCCCTGGCCCGGCCAGACCGCCCGCTCGCCCTTCGGCGACGACGCGCGCCCGCGCCGCCGCGATCCCGACTACTTCTTCGGCGACGACCCGCGCTACTGACGCGGCCCCCTCCCCGATCCCTGCGAGGTTCCCGACGTGCGGACGCTGTTTCCGGCCCGCTTGCCAGCGGCCCTCCTCGCCTTCGCGCCCCTGGCCGGCGCCCTCCCCGCGGCGGCACAAGAGGGCGCCCGCCCGCCCGCGCAGCCTGGTATGGCCGCGACGGCGCCGGCCGCGGCCGGCAGCGGGCGCATCCGGGAGGTGGCCTCGGTCACGGCCGTCGATCCGGCGAGCCTGAAGCCCGGCACGATCCTGTTCACCGATCACCGCGACACCCCGTCGGCGCCGGAGAGCGGCCTGACGCCGTACCTCGACTGGGTGCGCACGAAGCCGGCCGAGGCCGCGGCGCTGGCGCCGTTCCCCGGCTACAGGGAGCCGGACTACACGGTCACCGTGAACGGCGTCGCCAAAGCCCGGCACGAGGCCCTGAAGGTCTACGTGGCGGAAGGCCGCTTCGTGGTGGCGCGTCCGCCCGAGGCGATCGACGTCTCGGCCCTGGCGCGGCTCGGCTTCGTCCAGGCCATGGACCCGGCGATCCGGCACAAGGCGCTCGATCCCGCCGACGCGACGCCGACCAAGGACCCGGCCGCCGCCTTCGCGCGGCGCCCCGACCGGCCGTGGTGCGAGCCCGGCACGGTCTGCATCGAGTCCCGCTACGACCTCGAAGGCAAGCTGCCGCTCGGCGTGAAGCTCGCCAACAAGCTGGAGGAGGGCACCGCCAAGAAGATCGCCGAGTTCGTCGCATTCCAGAGCGAGCTGCGCGCCCTGTCGCCGGAGCGGGCGGCGGCGCTTGCGCCGTTGACCAGGCTCGACACCGAGGTGACCGGCGGGCTGGAGCAGACGATCTTCTGGGTCAACCAGATCCTGCGCTTCGGCAAGTTCCTGGCGGTGCTCCAGCCGCTGCCGGGCGACCCGACCAAGACCGTCGTCACCACCTGGATGGCGCTGGCGATCAAGGCCGACGTGCTCGACCGCAAGGCGGAATACGCCCGCGTGCCGGTGCTGAAGAACCTGCTGCCGGCGCAGGTGCTGATGGGCCATTCGAGCTTCAACACCGGCACCTCGATCAGCGCCGGCCTGCCGACCTACGCCCGCAACCGCATCGCGGCCTTCGCCGACGCGCTGGGCAGACGCTGAGCGATGCGCGGCCGGCGATCCGTCGAAGGAACGGGTCTTCGATCGCCGATAAGCCTCAGAACCCGCGGTTGGCGATGGAGGGGAGCGAGGGCTGCGTATAGGCACGGTTCACGTCGGGGCGGGTCTGGGTGCCGTTGGTGTCGTTCGAGCGCCGGTAGTTGTCGGTGTTGAAGGTCTCCGCCAGGCCGCTGCGGCTGTCGGGGCCGTCGACGCTGTTGCAGGTCGAGAGCCCGCCGAGAAGGGTGGCTGCAAGCACGAGGGAGGTGGGGCGCATCGCGGGTCCTGGGGCGTCTTCGGGGATGGTCTTTGCGGGAAGGCATAGTCTTGCGGCAAGGATCGTCCGGCGGCGAGGTGGTCCGGCTTGCGTGTCCGCGTCAAGGCGAGAGGTGCGACGCCGCCGAAGGTTGCCGACGATGTGATGTCGGCACGCCACGAAAAACTCACCACGGCGTGGCTTGGCCGCCGCGCCGCCGGGCATTCGTGTGGAGGATCGCCGGGCCGCCCCTGGCCAAGTCCCCCGGTTCCGGCGACAAACGACCCGATGAGCAACGTCCTGCCCTTCCGTCCGCGCACGCCCGTGCAGCAACTCGCCCGCTGCGAGGTCGTGGCCGTGGCCGGCGACCTCCTGACGCTGCTGGAACAGCTCGAGGCGGTCGGCGCCCGTGCCGCCGCCATGGGCCGCCCGGCGCTCGAGGTCGAGCGGACGGTGCAGCACCTGCTCGACGCGGTGAGTGCCGTCGAGCGCGCGCTCGACTGCATCGGCGAGGGCGAGCAGGCCGCGCCGGCCTGAGCGCGCCAGCGCCCGTCTTGGGTGCGCCGTCCGATGACGGGGTCCGATCGACGCGAGAGCCGGTCTTCGCGCCGCCGCGGCCGGTGGCCGATCTCGCGATTGCGGGAACTGTCCCGCTTGACCTTCCGTTAACCGATGGATGCGGTGCCACGGGCCCCGCGGAACCCGTCCGCGCGCAGCGAAAACCCCCTCGGAAGGACGACCATGCCGTTCCGGAACCGCCACGCCCGCGCCGCCCTGGTCGCCGGCGGCCTCCTCGCCGGCACCGTCATGTCCGCGCAGGCGGCCGAGTTGGGGTTCTTCGAAGCGTTGTTCGGCGGCGGCCGGCCCGCAGCGCAGGCGGTGCAGCCGAGCCAGTCCGCCTACGACGGCGGCGCGTATCGCCGGCACGGCCGCCGGGCCTCCCGCCAGCACGTGCGGACCCGCTACGCCGCCCTGCCTGGCGCGGAGCCGTTGAAGGTGCGCATCACCGATCGTCAGACGCCGCTCGACATGAAGGCCGGCCCGGTCGCCGCCCTGATGAAGGACGAGACCCTGCGGCCCGGCGACATCGTCGTCCTGAACACCGGCGCCCGGGTCTTCACCGGCGACCCCGACACGGCTCATACGCTGCGCGATTTCGTGCCGGTCGAGCGGTCCGGCTACGTCGATCGCAGCACCCGCAGGCAACTCGCCGCGCTGATGGCGCCGCCCGCCGCCCTCCCCGCCGATCAGGCTCGCAGGTTCGTGGAGACGCTGAAGAGCACGCCGCGGACGCCCGCCGCCCTGGCCCCGCAGCAGGCCGCCATGCGGGTCGTCAGCCCCTGGATCGTCGCCCCGTAGGCAATCAGGCCACCGCGGCACCCGTGAGGCTCGCCCAGACCGTTCCGTAGTGGCAGGCTGCGGCCGCGAGCACGAAGGCGTGCCAGATCGCGTTCTGGAACGGGAGCCCACGCCAGACGTGGAAGACCACCCCGACCGAGTACAGCACCCCGCCGGCCGCCAGCAGCCACAGGGCCGTCGGCTGCAGCGCCGCGATCACCGACTCGTAGGCGAACAGCCCGCTCCACCCGAGCAGCAGGTAGAGCCCGATCGATACCCGGTCGAAGCGGCCCGGCAGCAGCAGCTTCACGGCGATGCCGATGCCGGCCACGATCCAGATGAAGGCCAGCAAGCCCCAGGCGACCGGCCCGGTGCCGACCAGGGCGACGAGCGGCGTGTAGGTGCCCGCGATCATCAGGTAGATCAGCGCGTGGTCGGCGCGGCGCAGGAGCCACTTGCGCGGGCTCACCGGACAGAGGTTGTAGGTCGCCGACACGGCGAGCATCGCGACCAGGGCCATGGCGTAGACCGCCACGGCGACGCGCTCGCCCCAGCCGAGATGCCCGGTCAGCGCCGTTGCCACCAGGGCGACCGCCCCGGCGAGGCCGAGGAGGACGCCGAGGCCGTGCACCACGCCGTCGGCGAAGACCTCCCGCGGCGTATAGTGCCAGGTCAGGGACAGCGGTCGCCCGTCTTCCGCCAGGGACATCACGGCCTCCTGCAACGTCCGGAGACTAAGCCTTTTCCAGGGCGCCCGTTCCACGGTCGGACTGCGCAGTCATGGCCCGTCCCCGGTTTTTCTTGGGCGGAGCGACGCGTCGTACCGCTCGAAGCGCCGACCGGTGCCCGGTCGGGTTCACGCCCCTCGGCCGGCGAGCCCCTCGAAGCCGAACGGCGCGGGGATCGGGCTCACGGCGCGGGGCGCCTGCGCGAGGCCGCGGCTCAGGCGTGCATGGACGGTCGCAATCGCCAGCACGGCCATCGCCAGCACCTGATGCGCGAGCGCCGCCCAGAGCGGGACGCCAAGAAGCAGCGTCGCGATCCCCAGGGCGCCCTGGGCCAGCGCGAGCCCGGCGACCCCGGCCGCGCGGCGCGCCGCCGGGCTGCCGGGCCGGGCGATGCGCGCGTCGAGCGCGTGCAGGATGGCGACGAGGAGCAGCAGGTAGGCGGAGAGGCGGTGGTCGAGCTGCACCAGGGTCGCGTTGTCGACGAAGTTCTCGATCCAGGGCCTGACCGAGAACAGCGTCGCCGCCGGCGGGATCAGGTCCCCGTCCATGGTCGGCCAGGTGTTGTGGACGAGGCCGGCATGGGAGCCGGCCACCAGCCCGCCGAGGAAGATCTGCACCAGCACCAGCGCCGGCAGGCCGAGCGCCACGGCGCGCAGCCGCGTCGGTACCGGGGCGACGGTGTCGCCGCGCGCGCCGGCCGCGAGCCAGACGAGGCCCGCCAGGATCAGGCTCGCCATGGTCAGGTGCAGGGCGAGCTTGATCGGCGCGACCGCGGTCATGCCGGGCTGAAGGCCCGAGGCCACCATGATCCAGCCGATCGCACCCTGTGCGCCCCCGAGGATTCCGAGCGCCAGCAGGCCGAGGCCGAGCCGCCGGCTCAGCATCCCGCGCCACCAGAACGCGACCAGCGGCAGGAAGAACGCGAGGCCGACGATCCGCCCGAGCAGGCGGTGCCCCCATTCCCAGGCGTAGAGCACCTTGAAGTCGGACAGCCCCAGCCCCTGGTTGAGGATGCGGTATTGCGGCGTGTCGCGGTACTTCCCGAACTCCATCGCCCAGTCGGCGGCCGAGAGCGGCGGCACCACGCCGGTGACCGGGCGCCACTCGGTGATCGACAGGCCGGACCCGGTCAGCCGCGTCGCGCCGCCGACCGCCACCATCGCGACGACGAGGGCGGCGAGCACAAAGAGCCACGCACGGACGGCGCCGGCACGGCGCTGGGAATCGGAAGGGCTCATCGGAGGGGGATCACGCGCTGCGAAACGTCCGAGACGGGTTAGGCAAAGCCGGCGCCCGCGGCAACGCCCGGCTTTGACGCAGGGCGCGCCGGAGCGACGCGTTGCCATCCCCGTGGCCCGGCGCTACCCCCCGCGGACGCTCTCGAGAGGAACCGCATGCGCCGCCGCACCCGCACCCTGATCGGGACGATCGGGATCATGGCCTTCGTCATCGTCTACGCGCCGCTCGCGATGGCGCTGGCCGACAGCCGCATCGCCGAGACCCCCGCCCTGATCCAGACCGTGCTCTACAGCATCCTCGGCATCGCCTGGATCTTCCCGCTGATGCCCGTGATCAAGTGGATGGAGCGGCCCGACCGCTGAGGCGCCCGCGTTTTCGCCGCACTCGGGCGCGACAAGCGGCCACCCCGCGCCGCGCGCCGCCGCACCCCGTCCAGATGCCGTCCATGCCGCACCCGACGCCGCCTGCCGCCCTCGCCGGCCTGCTCCTCCTCGGGCTCGCCGCCGCGGCGCAAGGGACGCCGCGATCGGTCGGCGAATGCGAGCGCCTGAAGAACGACCTCGCCTACAACCAGTGCCTCGCGCTGTTCGGTCCCGCCGCCAAGAACGTCGCCGGCGGCTACGCGGCGGGCGAGACGCCGGCCGCCCCCACCCTCCCCGCGACCGCGGCGGCGACGCCCCGGGCCGAGGAACCGGCCGAGGAGGCGCGCGGCGGCCGGCGCGGGCGCTACCGCGTCCGCCGCGGCCGGCAGAGCGCGGTGTTCACCGCCGGCAGCGGCGAGGGCCGCGCCTACCGGCACCGCCGCCGCCGGCGCTGACGCGCCCGACCCGTCACGCGACGTTGAGCCGCCTGCCCCGGTTCCAGGCCAGGAACGGCACGCCCGAGAGCAGGCCGGCGAGCGCGGCCCGCGACTGGTGGCAGCCGTTGACCGAGACGCGCGGCAGGGCGTGCAGGTGGCCGGCATGGCCGGCAAACAGGTGCCCCGGCCGCGTCGTCACCGCGGTGTCGAAGCCGAAGTCGCGGGCGAGCGCGAATTCCCGCGCGCCCGCCGAGGTCGGGTCGCCGACGGGATAGGACAGGTGCCGCACCGGCCGCGCCAGCTCGGCCGCGAGCCGGTCACGCCCCGCCCCGATCTCGCGGGCGGCGAGGGCCGGGTCGTGCTTGGCCAGCATCGGATGGCTCTTCGTGTGCGCGCCGAAGGTGACCGCCGGGTCGGTGCCCAGCGCCCGCAGGTCGTCCCACGACAGGCAGAGCTCCGTCGCCGCCGCGCCCGCCGCGAAGCCGGCTTCCGCGCAGAGCGCCGCGATCCGGTCGAGGAGCCGCGCCTCCGATCCGCCGCGCAGGTCGCGATAGACCGCCTCGAAGGCCAGGCTCTTCTCCTGCGGGCTGCGCGCCGGCAGGTCGACGCTGCGGTCGCCGATGGCGACGCGGACGCGGTCGAGCCGGCCGATCGCCCGCTCCAGCTCGATCCACCACAGCCGGCCGTGCCCGTCGGCGAAGTCGCCGGTGACGAACAGCGTCCACGGCGCACTGTAACGGCGCAGCACCGGGGCCGCGTGCACGACGTTGTCGCGGTAGCCGTCGTCGAAGGTCAGCACCGCGAAGGGCGGCCGGTCGCGCGCGGCCATGAGGCGCTCGGGCACCGCGTCGAGGCCGACGATCTCGAAGCCGCGGGCGTGGAGTTCGCGCAGCGTGGCGTCGAGGAAGTCCGGCGTGATCGAGAGCAGGCGGTTCGGCGCGTAACCGGCCGGCGCCTCCGGGCCGACATGGTGGAACGTCAGGATCACCCCGAGACCGCGGGCGGCCGGCGCCAGCCAGCGGTCGGCGCCGGTGGCCGAGACTGCCCGGAACCCGGCCTCGAACAGCCGGTGACGGTTTCGGGAGGACAGCATGGCACCGCCTCGGCGCGTGAAGGGCGGCGTCAGCCTTCCGGGTTCGGCGTAAACAAAGGCTGAGGTTCCGGGGCTGCGGTTGCGGCTCGGCGCCCGACGGAGCGTGGTGAACGCGCCGGGCGCCGCGGCAACGTTCCGTTATCCACGCCCGCGCTTGCCCGGCGGCGGCGCCGTGATCGCGCCGCGCCGTACACCGCGGCTTAAACGCCCACGCCCAGAACGGGACGGGCTCGGGTGCGCGGCTTCGTGCGGCGGCCCGGCGGACGGGGATGTGTCATGACGGTTCTCGCGCAGGGTCCGATGGGCCGGGATCTCACGGGAGCGACCATGGCCCGCGCGCGGGTTGCCGGCGGCCTGACGGCCGAGGTGTTCTCCGACCTCGACGCGGTCGAGGCCCTGTGGCGGGGGCTCGAGGCCGATCCCGGCTGCCTCGCGACGCCCTACCAGCGATTCGACTGGGTCCGCGCCTACCAGCGGGCGAAGGGCGCGCCGGAGGCGCTGCGGATCGTGGTGCTGCGCGACCACGCCGGCCGGCCGCGCATCCTGATGCCGCTCACCGTCGCCCGCACGCGCGGCGTCGCGATCGCCAGGATGCTGGGCGGCGACCACGCCAACTACCACCTGCCGCTGTTCTCCGGCCGTGACGCGGCGGCTGTGCCGGTGGAGGACGTGACCGCGGCGCTCGTGGCGATCGGGCGCTCGGCCGGCATCGACGTCTACGCGCTCAGCCACCAGCCACGGACCTGGGACGGGGCGGTCAACCCGCTGGCGCTCGTGGGCGAGCCCGCGCCGAGCGACGGCTACGGCCTGATGCTCGGGCCCGATCCGGAGGCGACGGTCCGCCGCGCCTTCAGCGCGGATGCGCGCAAGAAGCTGCGCTCGAAGGAGAAGCGCCTCGTCGAGGCCCATGGGGCGATCGCCTACCGGCAGGCCGGGACGCGCGCGGAAGCCGAGCGGTTCCTGGCCGCCTTCCATGCGCAGAAGGCGGCGCGCTTTGCCGCGATGGGCATCGGCGACCCCTACGCCGACCCGGCGATCCGCAGCTTCCTCGCCGCCGCAGCCGCGGGCGAGCGGCCGGCGATGGAGGTCCACGCCCTGGTGCTCGCCGCGGGCGGCCGGGTGCTCGCGGTCTTCGGCGGCGCCGTCGACGCAGGCCGCTACAGCGGCATGATGACGGCCTTCGACGCCGATCCGGACATCGCCCGCTTCAGCCCCGGCGACCTGCTGCTCCACCACCTCGTGCGCGAGCAGACCGCGCGCGGCCGCCGCGCCTTCGATCTCGGCGTCGGCGAGGCGCGCTACAAGGCGAGCATCTGCGACGAGACCATCCCGCTCGTCGACGTGGTGCTGCCGGTGACGCTGCGCGGCCACGCCTACGGCCTGATCGCGACGCGGCTCACCCGGCTGAAGCGCCGGATCAAGCGCGACCCGCGCCTGTACGACCTGGTTCGGCGGGTGCGGCGGCTGAAGGCGGGCTGAGGTTTTTGCGGAGGGTCGGCCGCGGAACGCGCAAACGTCTGCGCGACCCGCCCGATCAGGCCGCCGACAGCCGGAGCGGCATCGGCTCGGGGCGGGCGATGCGTGCCTCGGCGGGGCGGTCCTGGGCGACCAGGACCTGGCCGGCGCCGGAATCCTCGGCCATCGCGAACAGGTCGCCGAGGTCGGGGTCGTCGATGGCCGCGTTCGAGGCGATGACGACGGTGTCCATCAGCGCGCCGAGCGCGCCGAGCAGATCGCGCGCGCCGGGCTCGGCGTGCAGGCGGCAGATCACCCAGTCGTAGGCCTCGGCCATCGCCTCGACGGCGATCGCCACCGCATCCGGCTCCTCGAACAGCACCTCGGTCTCGAGGTAGCCTGTGGCGATCCGGTGCAGCCTGGAGCCGGGCTCCGCCTGGATCACGTCGAGGAAGGCGGCTTGGCCCGCGACGAGGTCGGTCAGCCCCGGCGCGTCGATGCCGGAGGCCGGGCCGTTCAGGTCGAGGCCGAGCGTCGCGGCGCGGGCCGAGAGCGCCGCCTCAAGGGCGGCCGCGAGGCGCGGCCCCTCCGGTGCCGGCCGGCCGGCCTGCCGCGTCTCGACCACGAGGAGCGTGCGTCCGCTGCCCGTCCGCGGGGCGGCCTCGATGCGGGCGATCAGCGGCGCGAGGTCGAAGGGCGCGGCCGGCTGCGGGAACGGGTGCAGCGTGGCGGGCGCCGCCTGCGGGGCCGTCGCCGGCTCCGGCATCGCGCGGGTCGCGTCCTCCGCCACCGCCTCGGCGGCGGGTCCGGCTTCGGCCGCGGCCCAGCGCGCGGGCGGGGCGGCCTCGGGGAAGGCGAAGCGGTCGGGCCGCACGGCCGGGGCGTGCGCCTCGGCCGGCTCTGCCACCTCGTCCTCGCGCGCCAGCGGCGCGCGGCCGCCGGGATCGGACAGGAGCTGGCGGGCGATGACCGCGCCGGCCGAGACCATCAGCGTCAGCAGGGTGGCGAAGGCGACGATCGGGAGCTTCTTGGGAAACGACGGGAGCTCCGGCGTCACCGCCCGCGAGATGATGCGCGCATCGGCCGGCGTCGCGCTCTCGCCGTCGCGGGCCGAGGCCTCGCGGTAGCGCGAGAGGTAGGATTCGAGCTGCTCGCGATGGACCCGCGCCTCGCGCTCCAGGGCGCGAAGCTGGATCTCGCTGGAATTGCCTTTCACCACGACGTCGCGCTGGCCGTCGACGGCCGCCTGCAGGCTCTCGACGCGGGAGGCCGCGATCTTAGCGTCGTTCTCCAGCGTCCGGCCGACGCGCTCGGCCGAGGCCTTGATCTGGGCGTCGAGGTCGGCGAGTTGCGCGGTCAGTTCCTTGATGCGGGGGTGCGCCGGGAGCAGCGTGCGTGCTTCGAGGGCAAGCTGGGCACGCACCGTGATGCGGTTCTCCACCGTGCGCCGGATCACCTCGTTGTTGGCGACATCCGGGATCTCGAAGGCGCGCCCGTCCTTGATCATCTCCTTGACGGCCTTCGCCCGGCCGGCCAGATCCGCCTTGAGGATGCGGGCCTGCGAGAGCTGGGTGGAGAGCTCGCCGAGCTGCTGCGCGTTCAGCGGCTGCCCGGTCGAGCCGGTGGCGCCGACGAGCCCGTTGCCGGCCCGGTAGGCCTCGACCCGCGCCTCGGCCTCCGCGACGCGCTTGCGCAGGGAGTCGATGTTGCCCCCGAGCCAGGTCGAGGCGTAGCGGGCGGTGTCGACCTTGGCGGCCTCCAGCGCGGCGATGTAGAGTTCGGACACCGTGTTGGCGCCCCGGGCCGCGAGGTCCGCGTCCTTTGAGCGGAACTCGACCGAGAGGATGCGCGACTTGCCCGCCGGAAACACCAGCAGGCGCTCGAAATAGGCTTCCAGCACCCGATCCTCGGCCGGACGGTCGAGGGGGTTGGCGGCCAGCCCCAGCAGCATCAGCGTGCGCTGCACCGGGCCGATCGTGCCGGCGCCGGGGTCGAATTCCGGGTTTCCGACGAGCTTCAGCCGGCGGATCGCCTCGCGGGCCAGATCGCGCGACATCATCACCTGAACCTGGCTCGCCACCGCCTGCTCGTCGATCGGCAGAGCCTGCTCGGCCCGCTCCTGCACTGTCCGGGTGAAGGCTGCCTCGCGGCTCTCCAGCAGCAGCTTCGCCTCGCCGGTGTAGCGCGGCGACACCACCTGGACGAACACCGCCGAGAGCCCGGCGGCGACGAGCGTCGGCACGGCGATCCAGATCCAGGACCGGCGCAGCAGCGACGGCACCTGGGCGAGGCTCAGGCCGTCGGCCGGCCGTTCCGCGACCGGCGGCCGGTCGGCATGGGCTGTCGCGCGCGGGACGATACGGGACATGGCTCGATACTCTTCGCACGATCTTTTCGCGATGCCGGGCCGATGGTGGGCCGGGCACCCGGACGTCCCTGCAGTAGAACCCGTTAAGGTTGCTTGAGGGTTAAGGGCGGCGCCGGCGCGACCTGCCCGTTTCGGAACGTCAGCATTCCTTAACCCTAACGTTTTACCGACCGGTCATCAGGCAATCACGACGGCTGTGGTGATGAACCGACGCGCACTCCTCCTCGCCCTATCCGCCAGCCTCGCGCTGGGGGGCTGCCTGCGGCCGGACTTCCGGACCGACCAGCTCGACGCCACCGGCACCGGCTCGATCGGCGCGCGCTACACGCTCTCGGCGGGCGACCGCCTGCGCGTGATCGTGTTCGGGCAGGACAACCTGTCGAACATCTACGCCGTCGACGGCGGCGGCCGCATCGCGATGCCGCTGATCGGCGTCGTCGCGATCGGCGGCCAGACCACGGGGCAGGCCGCGCGCACCATCGAGGGCAAGCTCGCGGCGGGCTACGTGCGCGAGCCGCACGTCACCGTCGAGGTCGATGCCTACCGCCCGTTCTACATCCTGGGCGAGGTCACCACCTCGGGCCAGTACCCCTACGTCAGCGGCATGACGGTCGAGACCGCGGTCGCGATCGCCGCCGGCTTCGGGCCGCGGGCGGCGCGCGACTACGCCGTGCTCACCCGCGAGGGCAAGGGCCAGGGCCTCGGGCCGACGGGCGAGCCGGGCCGCGACAGGCTCGTCTCGGGGATCGTGCCGATGACCTATCCCGTGCGTCCCGGCGACACCATCGTCGTCAAGGAGCGGTTCTTCTAAGCATCATTGCGCGAAGTGGCAGCCGGTTCGCGCGAAAAAATGATGCGACATCGAAGAGATCGAATCAGGCATTCGTGGGGCGGCCCACGAATGCCTGCTTAGAGCATTCGAGTGGTCGCATTTTCTTCACGCGAGCCGGTATCCACCTGGCTGGAAAATGCTCCAAGGCGCGCGGCATCGCGGACGCCCGCGTTAGCCGGACGTTGACCGTCATCGCCGAAACGCAGGACCCGTCCGATCACGCGGTCCGCCGGCCTCCGCGCGCTTAACCGGGTGGACATCGCCGGCATGGGACAACCTCCGGGCCGGCCGAGCGCCGCCTGGAGACGTCCGCCGTGGTCCCGTCCGTCAGCCCCGCCGACACCATTTCCCACCGCATCCTGCACGTCTTCCGCGCGCCCGTGGGCGGGCTGTTCCGGCACGTGGTCGACCTCGCCCGGCTGCAGGCCGCCGCGGGCCACGCGGTCGGGATCGTCTGCGATGCGACGACCGGAGGCGAACGTGCCGTCCAGGCGCTCTCCGACCTCGCGCCCTGCCTCGCGCTCGGCGTCACGCGGATCGCGATGCGGCGCAACCCGCACCTCTCCGACCTCGCCTGCCTGCGCGCGGTGGCAGCCCGCGCCGATGCGGTCGCGGCGGACGTGCTGCACGGGCACGGCGCCAAGGGCGGCGTCTACGCCCGCCTCGCGCCGGCGGCCGCCGGCCGGCCGATGATCCGCGCCTACACCCCGCACGGCGGCAGCTACAACTACCGGCCCGGCACCCTGCTGCACCGGCTCTACATGGGCGCCGAGGGCATCCTGGCGCGCCGCACCGACGTGTTCCTGTTCGAGAGCGAGTACGTCGCCGGGCGCCACCGCGCCTATGTCGGCAGCCATGGCCGCGTCGGCCGCATCGTCCACAACGGCCTGAGCGAGGCCGAATTCGCCCCCGTGACGCCGTCCGCCGATCCGTTCGAGCTGCTCTATGTCGGCGAATTGCGCGAGGCCAAGGGCCTGCCGGTCCTGCTCCAGGCGCTGGCGCGGCTGCGCGCGGAAGGGCGCGAGGTCCGGCTGCTGATGGTCGGCTCCGGCCCGGATGCCGGCCTGCTCCAGGCCTCGGCCGAGGCGCTCGGGCTCGCCGGCGCGATCGCCTTCGAGCCGGCCCAGGCGATCCGCCCGGTGCTCGCCCGCGGGCGCATCATGGTGGTGCCGTCGTTTGCCGAGTCCCTCCCCTACGTCGTGCTCGAGGCCGCGGCCGCCGCGCAGCCGATGGTCGCGACCGACGTCGGCGGCATTCCCGAGATCTTCGGGGATGCCGCCGGCGACCTCGTCCCGGCCCGCGACCCGGTCGCGCTCCAGCACGCCATCGCCCGCGTCCTCGACGAGGCGCCCGAGCGCCGCAGGGCCCGCTTCCAGGCGCTCAGCGACTCCGTACGCCAACGCTTCTCGATGGAGCGGATGGGTGCCGACGTGCTCTCGGGCTACGCCGCCGCCTTCCGCGCGCGCGCCGGCCGCCCCGCGCTGCCGGCCGAGCCCGGACGGGTCGAGCCGGCCTGAAGCCGCTCGAACCCGCCCTGCGCTGCGTCGCGCGAACGTGATCCGGTCCTTTGCGGCCAGACCTTTGCGGTCAAGCGGAGAAGCACCGCCGCGGCGGCCGCTCCTTAAGCATTCCGATAGCCAGTCTTGCGACATTCGCGGCGACCGGGATTAGGCCGCAAGACGGCGGGGATGCGACCGATGAGTGCCTTCGACGTCCGTGAGCTCCTCGAGGTGGCCGGACGCGGCGAGACCGTGGCCGCGGGCCGCGCCGAGCCCGGGGCGGCCTCCGTACCGCTCGCCGAGACGGTGGTGTCGCTGCCCGCCAAGGCGATCTCGCCGGTGGTGATCGCCGGCCTCGTCCGCGCGGCCGAGTTCGCCCTGATCGTCGGCCTGGGCGCGGGCCTGCACCTGCTCCTGCTGCGCGGCGTGGTTCCCTTCGGGCTCACCTACGCGGGCGCCGTCGCGGGGGTCGCCGCGCTCGCGCTCGCGGCGTTCCAGGCCGCCGGGACCTACCGGATCGGCGCCTTCCGCGCGTTCTTCAAGAGCGCGATCAAGCTTTCCGCCGGGTGGACGCTGGCGTTCCTCGTCGTCGCGGCCGCCCTGGTGTTCGCCAAGGTCGCCGACCATTATTCCCGCCTGTGGCTCGGCGCCTACTTCGCCAGCGGCCTGGGGCTGCTCCTCATCGGCCGCTTCGCGCTGGCCGTCGTGATCGGGGCCCAGACGCGCAAGGGCCGGTTCGACCGGCGCACCGCCATCGTCGGCGGCGGCAGCGCCGGCGAGGAACTGATCGCGGCGCTCGAGACCCAGGGCGACAGCGGCATCCGCATCGTCGGCGTGTTCGACGACCGCAACGACGACCGCTCGTCCGACGTCGTCGCCGGCCACCCCAAGCTCGGCACCGTCAGCGACCTCGTGGCCTATGCCCGCCACACCCGGCTCGACCTGATCGTGTTCACGATCCCGATCACGGCGGAAGCGCGCATCCTGGAGATGCTGGCCAAGCTCTGGGTGCTGCCGATCGACATCCGCCTCTCGGCCCACGCGACCAAGCTTCGGCTTCGCCCGCGCAGCTACTCCTATCTCGGCTCCGTGCCGGTGCTCGACGTGTTCGACCGGCCGATCGCCGACTGGGACGTGGTGATGAAGACGGTGTTCGACCGCTGCGTCGGGATGCTGATGCTGGTCGCGCTCGCGCCGGTGATGCTCGGCGTGGCGGCGGCCGTGATGCTCACCTCGCGCGGGCCGGTGCTGTTCCGGCAGAAGCGCCACGGCTTCAACAACGAGCTGATCGAGGTGTTCAAGTTCCGCTCGATGTACGTCGATGCCTGCGACGCGGGCGCCGCGAAGATGGTGACCCGGGGCGACCCGCGCGTGACGCCGGTCGGGCGCTTCATCCGCAAGACCTCGCTCGACGAGCTGCCGCAGCTCTTCAACGTGATCAAGGGCGACCTGTCGCTGGTCGGCCCGCGCCCCCACGCCCTCCAGGCCAAGGCCGCCAACACCCTCTACGACCAGGTCGTCGACGGCTACTTCGCCCGCCACAAGGTCAAGCCCGGCATCACCGGCTGGGCGCAGGTCAACGGCTGGCGCGGCGAGACCGACACGAGCGAGAAGCTCCAGCGCCGGGTCGAGCACGACTTGTACTACATCGAGAACTGGTCGGTGCTGTTCGACCTCCAGATCCTGCTGATGACGCCGTTCGCCCTGTTCAAGACCGAGAACGCCTACTGATCGCCGACGGCGCGGGCATCTCGGAACGGAGAGCGAGGCTACGGCAGCGCGCCGGCCTTCTCCTTGGCCTTCATGATCGTGTCGCGGCAGGGGTCCGCCTTGCCGGCGGCGTCCTCGGCGCGGGCCTTCTCGACGAGGTCGCGGGCCGATTGCACGCCGGCGGCGGTGGAGGTCGTCGCCGGGTCGCTGGGCTTGCCCGCGGGCGGCGCGGCGAGCGCCTTGTCGGAATGGGAGGCGGTCGCGCCGCCCGGCGGCTCCTTGCCGACGACCTTGGCGGCGCCGGCGCTGTCGAGGCGCTTCTCCAGCGTCGTGATCTCCTCCGCGCAGGAGCCGGCGAGCGCGGGTGCCACCGAGGCGAGGAGGAGGGCGGCCGAGAGGGCGTGGGCAACGCGCATGACATCTCTCCTTGCGGCGGTCGCGAGCGGCGCGGGTCGCGCATCGCGACGTCTGTTCCGGAGGACGCGCCGGGGCGCGGCCCCGTTCCGGTGGCGTGAGGCCGCAGGCCGGTCCCAGCTCAGGTGCCTCGGCGCATGCGAAAAGGGGCGCGGACCTCGAGGGTCCGCGCCCCCTCCCCCGGTCTGGGCGCGTCAGTATTTGCGGATGACTGGCTCGGGCATCGGCGCCGGGGCCTCGCCGAAGGCGTAGCGCAGGCCGCCGTAGATCGAGAGCGGCTGCGCCAGGGTGGTGGTGCGGGGATCGTTGATGGTGAGGTTGCCCACGACGTTGCCGCGCTCGGCGAAGGTGCCGAAGTTGGCGTAGCGGTTGTTGGTCAGGTTGGTGATCAGGCCGAAGACCTGAAGGTTCGGCGTGACCTGATAGCTCGTGTTCAGGCCGAGCACGTAATAGGCCGGCAGCTTCGGGTTCAGGTTCGCCTCGTCGCCGCGATAATAGGCCGAGGAGAAGGCCTGGAGGTTCATGCCGAAGCGCCAGCCGGGCAGGACGAGGACGTCGAAGCCGACCTTGACCTGGTGGTCGGGGATCAGCGGCACCCGGTTGCCGC
This sequence comes from uncultured Methylobacterium sp., assembly GCF_964244095.1. Classification (GTDB taxonomy): domain Bacteria; phylum Pseudomonadota; class Alphaproteobacteria; order Rhizobiales; family Beijerinckiaceae; genus Methylobacterium. The sequence continues at coordinate 58,132 of NZ_CAXTHR010000006.1, forward strand.
GGCGCACGGCGATGGCGCCGTCGTCGGCGAGCGGGTTGTTGGGCGAGGACAGGGTCCCGTCGAACCGGAAGGTCGCGTCGATCAGCGCGTAGTTGGCGTAGACCGAGAGGTCGCCGCTTGTGTACTCGGCCCCGACCTCGACGCCCTGGCGTCGCGTGGCCGGCACGTTGACGAAGTAGCCCCGCGCCGCGTTGCCGGGGGTCGCGAGCTGGATGATGTCGTCGGCGAGATCCGTGCGGAAGGCGCCGACCTTGTAGGTCACGAGGCCGCCGTCGTAAAAGTTCGGCAGTTGGCCGCGGATGCCGGCCTCGTAGGTCCGGCCGGTGACCTGCTTGAGCTTCGGGTCGGCCACCAGCGAGTTCGGCAGCAGGCAGGGCCGGTCCGGGTTGGAGCAGGCGATCTCCAGCGGCGTCGGGGCGCGGTTGGATTCCGAGTAGCCGCCGTAGAGCGAGAGCCCCGGCGCGAAGCGGTAGGTCAGGCCGGCCACCGGGTTGATCTTGTTGTAGTAATAGGTGCCGTTCACGTCGGGCGAGAAGCCGGTCTGGTCCGTCGTGGTGATGCGGGCGAAGTTGAGCCGCGCCCCGGCGGTGAGCGAGAGCGCGTCGGTCACGTCGAGCGTGTCGGTGGCGTAGAGGCCGAGGTAGAGGTTCGAGCCGAGCACGTTCGAGGGCGCGATGCCGAGGGCGGCCAGCGTGCGCAACTGCGTCGTGCCGAGGCCGGGGATCGTGCCGTAATAGGGGTTGTTCGGATCGGTGGTGACGGAGAGGTCCGGGTTGATGACGCCGAGCGTGCTCGACGACTTGAAGGTGAAGTCGGCCGCATCCACGCTGCCGCCGACGACGAAGCTGTTCCCGAGGCCGAACACCCGGTCGCGGTTGGCCGCCTGGAGCGAGCCGCCGTAGCCGGTGGCCTCGGTCCGGGTCACGTCGAGCGTGCCGTAGGGCACGTTCGGCGTGAACGGGAGGCCGGGGGCGTTGACGCCCCGCCCGAGGATCAGGAACTGGTCGCGGAACTGCGCCTGCGTCTGGTTGGGCCCGCGCGCGAAGCCGTCGTCCTCGAAGCAGAGGCGGCGGGGCGTGAAGAAGCTGCCCTGCCGGTTGCAGCCCTCGAAGTTGCCGTCGTTGCCGTCGACGTAGGTGTTGCTGAAGCGGCGAACATAGGCGTTGCCGGCCAGATCCCAGGTCGGCGAGAGGTCGACCCGGCCGGTCACCTGCACGGTGCCCATCTCGGTCAGCGTGGTCTGCGGGTAGGTGAAGATCGCCCGCTCGTCGTTGCGCGTGAAGTCGACCGGGGCCGCCGCCGCCGCGCCGAAGAACGTGCGGGCGAGGCTGCCGATCAGGTGGAACTCGGAATCGAGCGTCCGATAGCCGAGGTCCGCGTAGAGCCGGCCGATCGTGCTCGGGCTCTCATAGCGCCAGCCGCGGTCGTTGAGGCCGTCGCCGTTGACGTAGAAGCTCCAGGGGCCGATCACCTTGCCGTATTCGAGGCCGCCGGCGATGCGCCCGTCCGAGCCGCCGAGCGCGGTGACCTCGGCGCCCTGCCACGTGAAGCCGTTCTTCATCTGGATGTTGACCGCGCCGCCGAGCGCGTTCAGCCCGAACACCGGGTTGCCGGTGACGACGTCGATGCGCTGGATCGCCGAGGGCGGGATCAGGTCGAACTGGACCGTGTCGCCGAACGCCTCGTTGATGCGCACGCCGTTCTGGTAGACGGCCAGGCCCTGCGGCACGCCCTGCACCGGCGAGGCGGTGAAGCCGCGGTAGGTCACGTCGGTGCGGTTGGAATTGCCCTGCGAGTCCGAGAGGTTGAGGCCGGGCGTGCGCCGCGCCAGCGTCGCCACCGCGCTGAACGTGCCGCGGTCGATGTCGAGGTCGGCGGCCGTCACCGTCTCGACGGTGCCCGGGATCTTGTCGAGCGGCTGCGCGCCGCCGCGCAGCCGCGGGAGCGCCGCGGCGGAGAGCGGGGCAGCGCCGGGCGACACGACCGGCGTCGCGCCGAGCGGCGGGGCGGCCCGCGCCGTGCCCGAACCCGATCCGCCGACCGGCGTGGTGGCCACGACGCTGATCTCCGACAGCGTCACCGAACTCTGCGCGTGGGCCGTGCACGGCAGCAGAGCCACCGACGCGATCAGGCCTGCGCGAACCGCCCGCATCGTCATGTCCCCTGCCCCCGTGCCGTCGAACGCCGCGCCCCCCGTTCGGCGGGGGCTTGGGGCACAGTCATGCAAGGGGGGCCGGGCTCGGACAACCGCGCGCGCGCGCCGTCCCGGCCGAAATCCGCCGCTCCGCGCCGAAACGAGACGCGCGTTGTCCGGCGGCAACAGATTTCTCGCGTTTCGTCAAGGACTTAGGGAGGTTTCGGCAATCCCTGCCGGGAGGATCAGGCAATGCTGCGCTGCGGGGATCCAGGCCCGGACCGCGCGTCAGAGCCGCGCCTGGATCTTCCGCGCGAGTTCGCCGAGCCGCTGCTCCAGCAGTTGCGGCACCTCGCAGACATAGGTCAGCGACTGGCTGCGCTCCTGGAAGATGCGCCGGTCCCAGGCGAATTTCGTCTCGGCCTCGGATTGTTCCTTGGAGACCTCGCGGGCGTCGGCGGCGCTCGGCCCGTCCTTGGTCTGGCTGATGGCGTCGGCCTCCTCGCGGATGCGCTCGGCCATGCGGCGCTGCCCCTGGGCGTAGCGCGCGATCCCGTTCATCACCTTGGCGCGCTCGCCGTTCAGCACCTCGAACACGCCGGCATAGACGCGCGTCAGGCCCCTGGCCCTGTCGGCGGGCGCCACCTTGGCGGCGTAGGCGTCGATCAGCGGATCGACCTCGGCGAGTTCGGTGCGGCGCGACGCGATCTTCTGCGCCAGCACCGCCGCGTCGCCGTCGTCGCCCCAGGGGCCGGCGGCCTCGACGTCGGGCCCGGTCCAGAACTGGCCCGCGCTCAGGCTGGTGACCTTGCGCTGGACGCAGGGCCAGTCGGGATCGCTGCGGGGCTGGGCGAGCGCAGGGCCGCATGCGACCGCGAGGGCGAGGGCGAGCATGGTCGGGCGGAACGGGATCGTCATGCGGGGTCTCCGGCCGGGCCTCCACGGCGGGCTATGATGCCGCGGCCGGGATCGTAGGCGACGGCGGCGAGGGTGAAGAAGGCCAGCGTCGTGCCGACGACGACGGCGCAGGCCGTCGCCGCGAACTGCCCGTAGAGGGCGAAGCGCACGAGCTGGACCGCGTGGGTGAAGGGGTTGGCCTGGCAGAGCCAGTACAGCGTCTCGGAGGATTCGCGGATGCGCCACAGCGGGTAGAGGGCGGAGGAGGCGAAGAACATCGGGAAGATCACGAAGTTCATCACGCTGGCGAAGTTCTCGA
>NZ_CAXTHR010000007.1:0-61283 GCF_964244095.1 uncultured Methylobacterium sp.
GTCGCCGATGTCGGCCGAGGCCACGGTGGTGCGCAACTACCTCGACTGGATGCTCGGCATTCCTTGGAACAAGCGGTCGAAGATCAAGAAGGACCTGTTGGGCGCCCAGATGATGCTCGACGACGACCATTTCGGTCTCGACAAGGTCAAGGAGCGCATCGTCGAGTACCTCGCCGTGCAGCAGCGCGCGAACAAGCTCACCGGCCCGATCCTCTGCCTCGTCGGCCCTCCGGGCGTCGGCAAGACTTCGCTCGGCAAGTCGATCGCCAAGGCGACCGGTCGCGAATTCGTGCGGATGTCGCTCGGCGGCGTGCGCGACGAGGCCGAGATCCGTGGGCACCGCCGAACCTATATCGGCTCGATGCCCGGCAAGATCGTCCAGTCGATGCGCAAGGCCAAGACCTCGAACCCGCTTATCCTGCTCGACGAGATCGACAAGATGGGCATGGATTTTCGCGGTGATCCGTCCGCGGCGCTGCTGGAGGTTCTGGACCCTGAGCAGAACAGCACGTTCAACGACCACTACCTGGAGGTCGATTACGACCTGTCGCACGTGATGTTCGTCACCACCGCCAACACCCTCAACATCCCCGGCCCGCTGATGGACCGCATGGAGGTGATCCGTATCGCCGGATACACCGAGGAGGAGAAGGTCGAGATCGCGCGCAAACACCTGATCCAGAACGCGCTCAAGAAGCACGGCCTGGATAAGAAGGAGTGGGCGATCGACGACGAATCGCTCCTGATGCTGGTTCGTCGCTACACGCGGGAGGCGGGCGTGCGCAACCTTGAGCGCGAGCTGTCGAACCTGATCCGCAAGGCGGTGAAGGAGATCCTGATTACCAAGGTGAAGACCGTTCAGGTCGACGTCGAGCGGCTCCAGGTCTTCCTCGGTCCGCCGAAGTTCCGCTACGGCGAGATCGATGCGGACGACCAGGTCGGCGTGGTCACGGGGCTGGCCTGGACCGAGGTCGGCGGCGAGCTGCTGACGATCGAGGGCGTCATGATGCCGGGCAAGGGCAAGATGACGGTGACCGGCAATCTGCGCGATGTGATGAAGGAATCGATCTCGGCGGCGGCAAGCTACGTGCGCTCGCGGGCGATTGATTTCGGCCTGGAGCCGCCGCTGTTCGAGCGCCGGGACATCCACGTCCACGTACCCGAGGGCGCGACTCCGAAGGACGGGCCGTCGGCCGGCATCGCGATGGCCACCGCCATCGTCTCGACGCTGACCGGCATTCCCGTGCGCCGCGACATCGCCATGACCGGTGAGGTCACGCTACGCGGCCGCGTGCTGCCGATCGGCGGCCTGAAGGAGAAGCTGCTCGCCGCGCTCCGCGGCGGCATCAAGACGGTGCTGATCCCCGAGGAGAACGCCAAGGACATCGCCGAGGTGCCCGACAGCGTGAAGAACGGGATGGAGATCATCCCGGTCGCGATGATGGAGCAGGTGCTGAAGCACGCCCTGGTGCGCCAGCCGACGCCGATCGAGTGGGAGGAGCCGCTGCCCGTGGCCAAGCCCGCGCGGGCGGAGGACGAGGGTGCGGCCTTCGTCGCGCACTGACCGCTTCACTGTACGACCGACGACGAGGCCCCGGCGCATCCGCTCCGGGGCCTTTCGCTTGACGAGAGCATTTTCCATGATCCTTGAATCACGGACAATGCTCCAAGCCTCTGTGTGGTCGCTTTTTCTTCACGCGAGCCGGCATCCACCTCGCTGGAAAATGCTCAGGGCGTCCGACTTGCATGGCGAAGCGGGGAGACCGCTTGGCCATGCGCATCCTGCTGATCAACCCCAACACCACCGCGAGCGTGACCGACCGCGTGGCGGAACACGTGCGCCGGATCGCCGGGCCGTCCGTGGAGATCGTGCCGGCGACCGGCCGCTTCGGCGCCCGCTACATCGCGAGCCGGGCGGCGGCGGCGATCGCCGGGCACGCGGCGCTCGACGCGTTGGCCGAATACGGTTCCGGGTGCGATGCGGTCTACCTCGCCTGCTTCGGCGATCCCGGCCTCCTGGCGCTCCGCGAGGTCGCGGCCGTGCCGGTGGTCGGCATGGCCGAGGCGGCCTGCCGCGAAGCCGCGGGCCGCGGGCGCTTCTCCATCGTCACCGGCGGCACGGCGTGGCGGCCGATGCTCGCGGAACTCGTGACGATGTTGGGCTTGTCCGCGCATCTCGCTGGCATCCGCACGACGACGGCGACCGGCGGCGCGATCGCCCGCGATCCCGACGCGGCCCTCGGTGCCCTGATCGCGGCCTGCCGCGCCTGCGCGACGGACGACGGCGCCGACACGGTGATCCTGGGCGGCGCCGGCCTCGCGGGCCTCGCCGAGCGGATTCGGCCGATGCTGGCGTGCCGCATCCTCTGCTCGGTCGAGGCCGGGACCCGCGCGGCGATCGCCGCCGCGGCAGGGCCGGTCGTCCGTGGGGCCGCGGCGACGACGGAGAGCGTCGGCCTCGCACCGGCCCTGGCACGGCTCCTCGCCGCCGGGCATTGAGCCGGCTCCGACCCGCGCATCCGCGACCCTTGCATCCGCGCTGCGGCTTGCCGTACCAAGCGGGCGCGGGCGGTTAGCTCAGTCGGTAGAGCGTCTCCTTTACACGGAGAGGGTCGGCGGTTCGAGCCCGTCACCGCCCACCAACAATATCAATGATTTAGTTCAACTATCCGGAAATTCCGGATGGTTCGCCCCCTGAAACTCCCCAACAAAGCTCCGTATTGCGCTGCACTATGCCGACCGACAACCCTTTCCACGAAGCGATCGAGACCCTCCGCGCCACGGGCCGGCATGTCGAGCTGACCGGCGACGATCTCGGGCTGTGGCTCGTCGACGACGTCGAGATGACCGACGGTGACCTGATCGCCCTGGCCCTGCGCCTTGGGCTCATGACGGGGCCGGAGCGGTTGCAATAGGAGATATCGATGGCGCCAGAATACGATCGAGTATGGTTCCCGTGGACTGGTGGGTCCCAGTGGAACGTGAACATGTCTCCCTATCGTCACGCGCGTGTCTGGATAAAGCGAGCCGATAGCATCGAACCTCGCCTCATCGATCCACGCACGCTGCATCCTGAAACGAATGCCATCGGGCTCATGTGGAGCCCGGAAATACCGGTCTCAGGCTTGATGGCCGGCATGAACACGTCAAGGTGACCAAGCTGCCCGGCACCGCTCGCCGCCGCCTGCCGCTTTATCTCATCGGGGCGGGGTTCTTCGTGCTGGCGCTGGCGAACGCATGGGTGAAGCTGCGGTGAGCGATGGTGGCGATCCGCCCGCCCTCACGTGGCGCCGCACCTTCGCCGACACGCGCTATGATTTCCTCGCCCACGAAGGCGCCGTCGAGGTCGGCCGCATCATGCGGCATCGCTACGGCAGGTCCGACCAAGACACTTGGCTCTGGAGCGCGACGGGCATCCATCTATTTCGCGCGGAGCCTGGGATGGGACCGTTCTCCGGAGAGGTAGAGACCCGGCGCGAAGCCATCGAGGCTCTGACGTCGGCCTGGATGCGAGCGAAGGCATGGAGCGTACGGACAGGCCGACCGGTGCGGTAGAGCAGACATGAAAAACCCCGCCGCAGGTGCCGGGCGGATCACCGCCGCGGCGGTCGCCCATCCAGGAACGCCTGCATCATCGCTTCGCGCGTCTCGCGCATCTCCTCGCGCACCGATGACACCATGTCGTCGATGCGCCGCTCGAGGCGCGTGATCACGTCGCCGGTCACGTAGGTCCGCGCGACCTCGACCTTGAAGGCGTTGAGCAGGTCGTTCTGGCTCGCGATCTGGATCTTGACGGCGGCCATGTCGACGGTGAGCGGGCTCACCGCCTTGTCGGTGCCGGCCTTCAGCTTCGCGAGGCCCCAATCGACGGCCTTGCCGAGCCCGAACAGGACGGCCGCGAAGGCGAGCAGCCCTGGCCAAGTGATCGGCCCGGAGGCCAGGAACGATGCGTCCATGATGCGAGCCCCCATGGGCGCGGTGGCGCACCGGCATTCCGGTCGCGCGGGGTGGCTCCCTCCCCCGCAGAGGGGGGAGGGAAGGTGCGGCTACTTCTTCGCGAACGCGGGGGCGACCTTGTCGACGGTGCGCGCGAGCATGAAGGCGCCGATGCCGACGGAGGTGAGGTTCCAGAGCTCGGACGGCACACCGGCCAGCGCCTGGATCGCCTCGCGCTGAAGGCCGGCCATCGGCGCGAGTACGCCGAGCCACGTGATCAGCCCGATGGACCAGAAGACGACGACGGGACGGGCGTTGCGCGCCATCCACGATTCGGAGCCGGCATCGGCCTTCATGACGTCGGCCATGGCGTTGTTCAGCGCCGCCTGGTTCTCCAGCACCGCCTTCTGGAAATCGGCCTGGACCTGCGCGCGCTGGCCGGCGTCGGGGATGACCTTTGCCAGCGCCGGGCCGAGGAACTGCAGCAGCATCGGAATGATCGTGAAGAGAGCGCCCATGGTCAGGCTCCTTTCGCCATGTTGGTGCGGAGGGTGGAGAGCAGGCGCGCGAAGAGCCCCGGTGCGGGCGCGGGGCTTGGCGCAGAAGAAAGCCCGCCGGTGAGGGCGGGCTTGGGCGGCATCGGAGCGAGGGGATCGGCCGCCTTCGGAGGCGCGGCCGGGGGCGGCCCGGCCGGCACCTTCACCGGTGCGTAATCGCCGCGTCGCGCCCGCGGCAGCGCCTTGGCGTAGGGCGTCGCGGCTTGGTCGCGCTCGCCCTGCCGTCGCGGGATGACGACGGCCGGCTTGTTCCACATCAGGAACGCCTCGATCGCCGCCTGCAGGTCGCCCGCGTTGGCGAGCCGCGCCACGGACGAGTGCGCGAAGCCGACCGGCCCGATGTTGTAGGCGAGCGAGCAGCAGGCGTCGAAGAACTCCTGCGGCACCGGCTTGGCGAGCGCCTGGCGGACCGGATCGACGTATTTCTCGACGGCGCGCGCGAACAGCGCGTCGGACTGCGCTTGCGTGATCGTCAGGCCGGGCGTCACGGCGATCAGCCCCGACGCCGTCGTGACGCCGACGCCGATCGTCCAGACGCCGACCGAATCCTTGTAGGCGGTCAGCCGCTCGCCTTCGCGCGCCCTGAGGGCCGCGCGTCCGATGGGGGACAGGTCCATGTCGGGATGCTCCGGGCACAAAAAAGCCGCCCGAAGGCGGCGGACGGTGGAGGGCGGGAGAGGCGTCAGGGCCTCAGAAGAACGTCCCGCCGAACGTCCCGAAGTTCGTCGGGATCGTGTTGATGAGCGGCGGCGGGGTGTAGGGCACGTAGCCGAGCGCGCCCGCCATGTTCGCGTTGTTCGTCGCGAACGGGACCGGGGCCGCCGTGACCGGCGGGGTGTGGCTCTGGATGCCGTTGCCGAGGTTGCCCAGGTTCACGTTGTAGAGGTTGGGGTTGTTCAGGACCGGATCGCGGCCGGCGGCGACCTGCTGGTTGATCTGGTTCTGCTGCGTGTTGAGGTAGGCGAGCTCGCCGACGGGGTCGGAGCCGAACGAGACCGGCCCCATCCCGGACCCGCCGCCGAAGTCCTCGCCGCCCGGATCGCCCTTGGCGTTCGCGTCGAACCCGCCCGCGTTCATCGTCGAGAACCCGTAGGGGTCGCCGATCCCGCCTCCGGCAGAGGGGGCCTGCGTCGCCCCGCCAGCCGGGTAGAGGCTCCCGAACGACTGCGGCGTGGCCCCGAGCCCGCCGCCGACATTCGCGCCCGAGAACCCGTAGGGCGTGATCGGGGTCGCCCCCGAGGTGCCGCCGGAGGTGATGCCGCCGATCCCGAACGCTCCGTTCTGGACGCCGCCGCTGACATCGAGCCCGGCCCCGAAGCTCGGGGCGCCGCCGGCCGGGGTTGCAGGCGGCCCGCCCGAGGACGTGATGCCGCCGAGCCCGAAGCCGCCGTTGCCGGTCGGCCCCAGCCCCTGCGCCGCGTTGAAGGCCGAGAACTGGTAGGGGTTCGAGCCGGTCGGGAGCGCCCGGCCCTCGGCCGCACCGTAGTTGAGATAGTGCGCCAGCGGATCGACGTGCGCCGCGGCCACGTCCTGGTTCTGAGCCAGGTACGCCGTGGGATCGAACGCGCGGTTGATCCGGTCGCCCGCCCCGTCGATCGCCCGGCCCTCGTTGAACCCGTAGGTCTGATAATGGGTGAGGGCATCCATGCCGGAGGCCGCCACGTCGGGGTTCGCCCCGAGGTAGGCGCCGGGGTCGAAGCGGCCGCCGAACGAGGCGCTACCCGTCGCCCCCGCGCCCTGGCCCACGCTCGCGCCGCTGAACGAGTACGGGTTGCTCCCGGTCGGCAGGGACCGGCCCTCGGATGCTCCGTTCTCGAGGTAGTGCCGGAGCGGGTCGACATGGGCCGCGGCGACGTCGGGGTTCGCCTGCAGGTAGGCGCTCGGGTCGAAGCCCTGGGTGATCCGGTCGCCCTGCGCGTCGAGGGCGCGGCCCTCGTTGTAGCCGTAGGTCAGGTAGTGGGTCAGGGCGTCCATGCCCGAAGCCGCGACATCGGCGTTCGCGGCCCTGTAGGCGTTCGGATCGAAGTGGCCGCTCCAGGCCGCGGTCGCGGCGCCGGGCACTTGCGTGCCGACTTCACTGCCGGTGTTCAGCGTCCCGGAAATCCCCCCACCGCCCTGCATCGGCGTCGGGGCCGGCGCCTGGATCAGCGCGGCCATGTCCGGGGAGAGCGTGCTGCGATAGGCCGAGGATTCCGGGCTGCCGTAGACCTGCGCCTCGATCCCGCTGAACCCCTGCGCGCCGACGTTCTGGTAGTTCTGGAGCGCCCACGCATCCGGCGCGCGGCCGAGGTCTCGGGCGTAGAGCGTGTCGAGCGGCGAGTAGGTCGCCGCCTCGGTCGGATGCTGCTGAAGGTAGCCCTGCGCCTCCGGAGCCGCACGGATGGCGGCCTCGATCTGCGGCAGGCTCTGGCCGGCGGCGAGCTGCCGGGTCCAGCCGTCCACCCCCGCGGCCTCGCCGAGGCGCCCGGTGTCCCGCGCGTAGATGTCCTGGATCGGCGACCAGGCCGTGACCGCCGGCGGCGCGCCGCGGGTCTGCGCCTCCGGCGAGGCCAGAATTTGCGCCTCGATCGCGTTCAGGCCGGTGCCCGCCGTGATCTGCGCGTCGAAGCCCTGTTGCCCGACGGGATCGGCGAGCCGCCCGAGGTCGCGCGCGTAGACGGTGTCCGCCGTGCTGTAGGTGCGGGAGGCGGACGGCGCCCCCAACGTCTGCGCCTCCGGGCTGGCCTGGAGCGCCGCCTGGATCGCGTTGAGGTCCATCGTGCCGGCGCGCAGCTGGGCGTCGTAGTAGTCGAGCCCCGGCGCGTCGGCCCCACGGTGCAGGGTGGCCTGGTAGATCTGGTCGATGGGCGAGACCGGCGTCGCGGTGTTCAGCGTGCCGGAGATGCCGCCGCCGGGCTGCGTCCCGACGGCCGGCCCGGCGCCGAACCGCGCGAGCGCCGCCACGATCTGGTCGCGCGGCGTGCCGGCCTGGACCTGCGCGTCGAAATAGCTGCGCCCCGGCGCGTCCGCGAACCGGTCCAGCACGCGGGCGTAGTCGCTGTCGGTCGCGCCGTAGGTCGGCACGTCGACGGCGGTGTTCTGCAGCCGCGCCTGGCCCTCGGGCGAAGCCAGCAGGCCCTGCTGGATGCCGTTCAGATCGAGCGTGCCGGCTTGCAGCGCGGCGGCGTAGGACCGCGAGCCGCTGGCGTCCGCGTCGCGGCCGAGCGCGTTCCGGTAGAGGGTGTTGATGACCGGGTCGATGCCGTCACCGAAGGCGCCGTTGCCCGCCCCGAGGCCGCTGGCCACGTTGGTGCCCTGGCCGAAGCCGTCGACGGGGCGGTTGGGGACGAACCCGCCGCTCGCACCGCCCTGGGTGACCCCGCCGTCGCCGACGTAGCCGCCGCCCTGCGACACGTCGGTGCCGCTGAAACCGGTGCCGCCGCCCGTCTCGATCACACCGCCGGCGGTGCCGAAGTTGCCGTTGGGCGCCTCGAAGCCGGAATAGTCGATGATCGTGCCGAAGCCATCGGTTCCGGGGGCCGGGGCTTGCTGCGAGGTCGAGAGGTTGGGATTCTGTCGCTGGTACTCTGCGGCGTCCTTGACCAGCTTGGGCCCGGAGTAGATGTGGTCGCCGACCGTGATGTTGCCGTAGGGACCCCAGAGCGCGCGCTGCTGCCAGGGATTGGGCGCGTCTGGGGTTTGATAGAAGGTCGCGCCTTGCGTGACCCCTCGACCTTCTCCGTAGGTCAGGAACCGATCAACGACCTGGGAAGCCTGCTGATACTGCCGAAGGGCGTCCCCGCTCAGGCCCTGGCCACCGTTGAGCGAACTGTTCGAGAGCGCGTACTGGCCGTTCGGGCGCCCGTTGAGCTCCGGGCGCCATGCATCGTACTGATAGCCGCCGCCGCCCGTCCTGGCGGTCACGATGTCCTGGATGCTCGCGCCGCGCCGCGCGCCGTACTGCGTCGGATCGGCCTGGCGGTTCAAGATCGTGTCGAGGACGCCTTGCTGGCTCTGCACCGTGCCGCGGTTGTTCTCGCCCATCACCGTAGCGATGAGGTAGTCGCGATCTGTGGGCATTCCTGCTCCCCAACGCAGAAAAGCGCCCTCGTGGGGCGCTCGTCTCAGGCTGAACTTCGGATTTCAGATTAGCGGCAGGCGGTGACTTCGGCGGTCAGCGCCGACAACGGGCCGTCCAGGAAGTAATCCAAGTCCTGGCCGACCTCGACGCGTTCGGCAGGGCCGCCGCCCCACCGGATCGTCCCGTAATTCGACTTGGCGCCGCTCACCCAGCTCACCGGCGTCACGGCCGGCACGCCGTCGACGTGGTCGCGCATGACGTGCAGCGTGCCGGCCGTGCCCTTCAGCTCGTAGCCCTCGTAGCCGAGGAGCTTGTTCGCTCCGATGGGCTTGCTGAAATGCGCCTTGCGACGCGAGGCGTACCGGGTCACCGCGAAATTCTTCCCGACCAGATCGGGCCGCTCGACCCGGACGACGCCGCCATACCCGACGCCGGTGTCCTTGATGGTCACGGTCGCCCGCGTGATCGGACAACTCGCCGCCTGCGCGCTCCCGACGATCAGCACCGCCCCGATCAGCCCGAACACCACCGCGCGCATCGACTTGCTCCAAGGGCATTGCCCGACTGGATTAAGTGTGTAATGCACGGTTTATGTCAATGGCTGCGACCCCGAAACGACGTGGACCTGCGCCGACGGGAAAGACCCCGGGCGTTACGGTCCGTCTTGATTCCGAGATGACCGCGGCCCTCGATCGCGTCGTCGACGGCGAAGCGATCCCGAACCGGTCCGAGGCGATCCGCGTCATCCTTCGGCAGTGGCTCGTCGCGAACCAGATGCTCGAAGAGAAGCGGTGAGCGTGGGGATTGCCTCGGCGCCAACGCACCTCCGGCCCTGGTGTTCTCTCACCGATCGGCCGTCGGGCGCAAGTCTAGGCCGGCCACCCCTGCGTGAGGTCGATCGCCGCCAGCGCCGCGGCGTCGGGCGCCCGCTCGATCGCGCCCTTCAGCGTGAACGCCGCGAAGATGCAGCCCTGCTTGAACGCGGCCGCCGCCTTGCCGAAGGCGACCATCGTCGGGGCGTCCATCGTGACGGTGCCGTTGTCCTCGGCGATCCAGGCGAAGGGCACGGGCGCGCCCGTTACCGGATCGACGGACCCGTCCCAGAAGAGATCGCCCGCCTTCGCACCGGCGACGAGCGCCATGAACGCGAGCTGCGCGGCGCCCGCGATGTTCTCGCGGTCGTCGTCGCGGGTCTGGTAGCGCACGCCCTGGAACGTGAAGCCGCCGACGATCCGGGCGGCGCGGGTTGCCATGACCTGGGCGGAGGCCTCGGCCCGGAGAGTGGCGAGTGGGATACCGGGGGGCGAGAACGTGCCCGTCGCGGGATCGTAAGCATCCCCGATCTCTGCCGTCTCGCTCGACACCTGTGTGAAGCCGACCAACACGAAGCTCTGTCCGGCCTCGATGACGTCGGCGACGAGACTCGACGCGGTGATGAGGGCTGTGCGCGCCATCGCTTTTCTCCTTCAAGACGCCATAGAGATGCGGAGCTCGCCGCGGCCGCCGTTGCCGCCGCGTCCGCCATAGGTGATGCCCGCGCCACCACCGCCGCCGCCCGCGCCGGGGTTTCCGCCGGTGCCGCCGCGGCCGCCGTAGGTATCGCTACCGCCGCCGCCGCCGCCGCCCGTGCCAGGGGTGCCGTTGGCACCATCGGCGCCATCGTCGCCGTTCGCAGCCTGCGGCGTGCCGGTAACTCCTGCAGCCCCTCCGCCCCCGGGCGCCGCTGAGCCGCTGGTACCGCCTGCCGCGCCGTTGAAGGTGTTGTTCGCGCCGCCAGCGCCTCCACCAGGTCCTCCAAGAATCGATGAATTGCCTGGCGTGTTACTCGGTCCGCCAGCTCCGCTACCCCCTGCGGCCCCGCCGTTCTCAGCGGTGGACCCGCCTGCCTGCCACCCGGTTCCGTTGGTCACTACGTTGCCGGGCGCCTGGACCGAGCCGCCGTTCCCGCCGCCCAAGGTTGTCCCCCCTTTGCCGCCCTCAAGGAAAAAGTCGGCGAACGTGATGTTGCCGGCGTCGGTCCCGGCCGTGTTGTTGGTGAGCGCGCCGAGACCGCGCGCGCCGATCAGTGCGGGCGTCACGGTCCCGGGCGCCCGCAGCGTCAAGAGACGGCTGTACCGCGCGCCACCACCGCCGCCGCCCGCGCCACCATTCCCGAAACCATTCGGCCGGCCGCCGCCGCCGCCTGGCGCAACGCCGTCCGCGATGAGGCTCGCGATCCCCGGCGGCCAGACGAAGTTGTCCGACGCGAGGAAGGTGTAGGCGCCCGCCCGCAGGAGCGTGGACGCCCATTTCGTTGCGCCATCCGCAAAGAACTGGCGAACCTCGCCGGGGTAGGACACGTACGCCGTGAGGCCGTCGACCGTATCTGTTCCCGCGCGGCTCACCGAAATCCTTGCCTGCGTCGCGAGGCCGGGGGCGGTCCGGTTTGCAAGGTAGAACGCGAAGCCGTTGCCCGTGCTCGCCGGCAGTAGGATCAGCGTCTTCGCGCCGGAGCAGCCGAGGAGCTTGCCACGGTCGCTTGCCTGGACGGTGTAGGACGCCTTGTCGAAGCCGAACCCCCATGCCTGGACGGCATCGCCTTGCGTGACGATGCGAAGGCCCGGGTTGCTGGTGCCGGACACACAGACCGCCGTGGTTTCGAACCGGGTCCACTCCGTCGCCGAGAGCGAGACGGCGATGAAGCTGATACCGTCTGCCGTCACTTGCACGATGCCGGCGCCGCCCGTGGCGAACGAGTAGGCGCTGGATGTCGTGCCTGTGTAGTTCGCGGAGATCGTGACGTTCGTGCCGGAGACGGCCGTGATGGTCGCTCCGGTCGGGAAGCCGGTGGCGATACAATCGATTCGCTGTCCGACCGCTAGCCCGGCGATGCTCGAAACGTTCGAGATGACGGCCGAGGTGTTGGTCAGGGTTCCCTGGAACGTGACGGCGGCGCGCTTGAGGTAGCCGAACAGCATCCACGTCTCAGCCGTCGTGACGACGGCCTGCTGGCGGCCACCGTTGGTGCCCGTGGCCGTCACCTGCGAGGCGGTTCCGGTTCCGTCCGGCGCCACCGCCGCGTTAGCGATGGCGGTGGCGTTGGCGATCGTGTTCCAAGTCGCAGCGGTAAGGTCGTTCGGGCTTGCCAGGGCGTTCGCGTAGAGTTCGACGGGGACGAGGGACGAGGCCGAAGCGAGCTTCGTCGCGGTCGCGGCGAGCGAGCCGTTCACGATGAGCCATTCCGGCCCGGCGATCGTGAGCGCGGCGCCCACAGTCGTCGTACCGGCGAACGGTGCGGACAGGGTTACGGTCGAGCCCGTGATGCCGGTGATCGTCGTCGAGGCGGGTACGCCAGGGATGCCTGCTCCGAAGGACTGCCCGACCGCGAGACCCACCGTCGACGACAGGCTCGTCACTTGGTTCGAGTTCGCCGTGAGGGTGCCGGTCGGTGAGGCCTGGAACGAGGCGCCCTTGTAGACTGTGGCGAACACGCCCTTCGCGGCGAGATCCGCCGTTGAGAGCTCGACACCGGTCTGCGCGCGCAACGGCGCAGCAGTCGAGGGTCCGCCGACCGAGCCCGTGGTGGTGATCCCGTTGACCCAGAGCGTGCACGGACCCGTGTTCGCAGCATGGGCTCGGAATGCCACCACCATGCCGTCGAAGAGGGCAGGCCATGGGGTGGTGAGCTGTAGCGTGTAGGCCGCGCCCGTGCCGGCCGTCGTGGCGACGGCGCCGAGGTCGCGCATCTCGCTCTCGCGCGCGCTCGCCGTCACTTCGGCCCCGATGTCGGTCACGAAGTTGTTGAACTCGTCCGCCGTGATGACCGCGCCGGGGATGGCGGTCGTTCCGGCGGGCGCGGCGTAGGTACCGGTGTTGTCGCGGGGCATGGCGGCTCCAACGCAAAAAGGCCCGCGCGCGGCGAGCCCTGGACGGGAATTTGAGGTTGTGGCTACCTGCTACGCTTCGGGGAGGAAGCGATGCGGGCGGTGATTCTGGTGAGCGCGATGTGCTTCGCGCTGGGCGGGTGCATCACGCAGGCGGTGCAGGAAAAAGACCTCGCCGAGGCAGGCCCGAAGGACGATGCCTACTGTCGAAGCATCGGCGCGCAGCCGGGCACGCCGACCTACGCGCAGTGCCGCCTCACCATGCGGCAGGAAATGCTGACGAAGCAGGCCGAGACACGCGCTCGCCTCGCAGCCATCGGAGATGCGCTCGGCGATGCAGGCGATTCCTTCGCGGCCGGACAGCGGGCGGCAGCCAGCAGGAACGTCAACTGCACCTCGACCCGCTTCGGCAATCAGGTGCAGACGAACTGCTACTGAGCCTCACCGCCGGGCGGCGATCGGCTCCTGCTCGATGCGGGCGGCGGCCAGCGCCGCGATCAGCGCCGCCCGGCTGCCGCCGCCCTGAAGCTCCTGGATGCGGCGCACGCCCTCCGGACCGGACGCGAGCAGGCGCGCCAGCCCTTCCGAGGAGCGGCCGAGCAGGAACTTCGACACGCGGTCGTGCGCCTCGCCCATCGGCTTCGAGCCGAGCTTCATCAGCGCGCCGACCGTGCCGCCGTGCTTCATCTCCTTCAGGTCCTCGACGTTGAAGGCCGTCCGCGACCCGATGCGCTCGCGCCAGCCGGTCGCCTGAAGCGCATCGACGACGCGGGCGATGTAGTCCGAGGTCGGGCCGCCGGCAGCCGCATCGATCGCGGCGCGCAGGTTCATGCCCTCGCCCGGCTGGGCGTACTGCCTGGCGAAGCGCGCCCCTCCGAATTGGTCCGGCTTCCCGAGGCTGTCGGGCTTGTGCACGGTGCGGTCCGCCATCTGCCCGGCGCCTTCGCGCACGAGGCTGCGGGCCACGCCCTGGTTCTCGCTCGCGAGCGCACGCACGGCGCTTTGCGTCTCCGCCGGGCTCGCGTCGCGCGCCAGGATCGTCGCCAGTTGCTCGCGCGGCGTGCCGCTCGCCGCCATCCGTCCGATCGGCGCCGCCTCGACGGGTGCGAGCCCTTCCCGCGCCGAGAGCACGCGGGCGAGCCGGTCGCGGACCGTGGGTGCTTCTGCCAGCAGGTCGGCGCCGTCCCGCATGCCGGCGCGCAGACGGTCCGGCGCGACGTGGTAGTCGCCGGCCGCGCCATCGAGCATGCGGGTGGTCAGGTAGTCGTCGAAGGCCGAGCGCGCGCCGGGCCGCGCGACCTGCCCGAACTCGCGCGCGGCGCCCGGCGTCGCGAGCGTGCCCGGCACCTGTTCGGCCGGCATCTGCATCCGGCCGGTGAGGTCGTCGCGCGCCGTGATCCGGCCGAGCGGGTTCTGCCCGGAGAAGGGTTCGAGCGGCACCGAGTTCGCGGCGAAGTTCCGGTCGGCGGTCGCCACCTCGGGCACGCGCTTCAGTTCGGCGTCGATCGCGTTCCGGGCGATGGTCAGGTCGCGCACCTTCGTGCCGTCGTTGACCTCCTGCGCGGCGGCGATGTCCTGGTCGAGGCGCTCGCGGGTGCGCAGGTTGCCGGCCACCGTCATGTCGGTCTGGCCGTCGGGACCGTGCAGGTTGCGCCGGACGCCGCCGAGCGCGCCGCTGACGTCGCCCTTGGCGGTGCGCTGAAGATCGTCGATCGCGGCGATGGCGTTCTGCGGGTTGACCTGCCCGAACCGCACGTCCGGGATCTGCTCGCGGACGGTGGTGCTCTTCACGTAGGGGTCGAGCGGGCCCTTCATCGCGCCGACGGTGCGCTCGTAAGCGTCGAGCGGATCGACATGCTCGCCGCGCATCAGCGCGCCGACGACCCGGTCGCGGATATCCGGATGGACGCTCTCGGGCGCCACGCCGACGCGGGAGAGGTCCTCGTCCAGGCGGCTCTCGGCCAGGCTCTTCGCGTGGGCGTAGTCGTCCGCCATCTGCGACGGCCGTGCGCGCTCGGCCGCCGCGGCGCGCTCGGCGCCGATCGGGTAGGACGGGACGCCGCGACGCTCGTTCGTGAGCTTGCGCATCAGTTCGTCGCGGATGTCCCGCGCCATGCCGCCGTCGGCGTCCGGCCGCAGATAGCCGGACTCCATCAGCTTGACGCGCCAGAACCCGTCGAGGGACTTGCCGCCCTCGCGCGCCACCGTGCCGGCACCGGGGATGACGAATCGATGGAAGTCCTGAGACCGCAGGTCCCCGGTCAGGTCGAGGCCGCCGTTCCGAGCGATGAAGCGCGCCAGGCTCTCGGCGCCGGCCGGCTCGGCCGCAGCGATGCCGCGGGTCGGCGGATCGAGCGGGCGCGGCGCGGCGTCGGTGAACTGCGGGCGGCCGTGCGCCGGGTAGGTCACGCGCGGATCGCCCGGGCGCTCCACGTCGATCATCCGCTCGACGCCGACGTTCTCTGGGGCCGCGCGGGCGGCGCGGTAGTCGCGGTCGCCCTGGAGCTGACGCACCGCCTCGTGCCCGTCGCGGGTCGCGCGCAGCTCCGGCTGGATCACCGCGCCGGCCTGGCCGGGCGTGACGCGGGGGCCGGCCGCTTCCACAGCGCCGCGGAGCGCCTGGCCTTCCGGCGTGGCGTTCACCGCGCCGCGGGCCGCGGCCTGGACGTCGAGGCCGAGCTGCGTCGGGTAGGGGTTGCGCGGCGCGATGCCGTTCAGGGCCGCATCGGTCGCCGCCTGCATCTGGCCGGGGCGCTGCGCCATGATCGGGTCGAGGACGTGCGCACCGCCCTCGGTGCTCTCGGCGAGCCGCTGGACGCGGCCCATCTGCGTCGCGCCGCCGGTCGCGGCCTGGATCGCCTCGCTCGCCATCAGCGGGAAGGGCGAGTTCCGCGCGAGCTCGGCGGCCTGATCGAACTGCTCCGGCGTCGCGCCGCGCGCCGCGCGCGCCGCCATGCGCTCGTAGTAGGCCGGGCCGGACAGGAGCCCGGCGCCGGCCGTGCCGCCGATCCCGGCCACGGCGCGGGCGTAGGGCTCGACGGCGCTGCCTTTGGTCACCTGCCCGGCCGTCTCGCTCAACGCCGCGGGCGCCGCCGCCAGGGCCAGCAGCCGGGCGGGCGAGGTTCCGGCGCCGGGCACGAACTCGCCCAGCGTCCGCGCATACTCGCCGGCGAGGGTGGTCGGCTCGTGCAGGATCGGCTGCACCGGCTTCAGGATGGTCTCTTGCGTCGGAAACCCGTCCGAGACGCCCTTGCGGCGGTCGCCGCCGCGGTCGCTGTTCGTCGTCAGGCCGGCCGCATGCGCGCCCTGCCGGATGACCCAATCCATGCCGCGCTCGGTGAGGTCGAGGCCGAGGTTCGGCAGGGCGGCGATGCCCGCTGCACCACGCACCAGGCCGGTCGCGACGCTCTGCGGTACGTCCGTGAGGCCGGAGGCGACCCGCGAGAGCAGGGACGGGTCGGACGCGGGCTTCGTCTCGGCCGGCGGGCCCTTGAGGGCGGCCAGCAGATCGGCATCCGACATCTGCGTCACCGGCGGCGGCGCGGACGGCATCGCGCCGCCGAGCTGGCGCAGCAGGTCCTCATCGGAGAGTGCAGCCACGCCACCGCTCATCGGATCAGCCCCCGACGACGCGCTTCCGCCTCAAGATCGGCGCGGGAGAGCCCGGGCACGGCCGGCGAGGGCGCCGCACTTGCCGGAGCGGTGCCGCCGCCCGCCCGCGCTCGATCCTGCCCGTACCGGTAGACCTCCGGCGCCTCCATCCTGAACCAGGCCGCGCGGTCGGCGACGGCCGGGTTGATCTTCCCGAACTTGTCGACCTTCCGGTTGTGCTCCTCGATGGTATCGAGGGCGAGCCGCTCCTGCGCCTCGACAATGGCGCGAATCGCCTTCTCGGTCGTCTCGCGGTTGCCGCCAGCGATCGTCTTGCCGAGTTGCAGGTCCATGTTCGTCGTGTGGCCGGCCTGAGAAATGGCCTTGGCGAGCTCGGCGCTCTTCTGCGTCGAGGCGGCATCGAACACCTCGGAACTGGTGAGCGCCTCATCCGGCAGGCCGAGCAGCTTCGCGGCGGCCGCGCGGGCCTGCGTCTGCCAGTTCGCCCCCCAGCCCGACACGAGGCCCTTGTCGAGCGCCTCCTTCTGCCGGTTGATCGCTTTGATGGTGCCGACCGCGCCCTCTGCCTTCGACTGGCTCTCCTCGATTTTTTTGATGATCGTGCCGTCGAGGGCCTCGTTCGCCTTCGGGCCGAGGTTGTTGGTGACGTTCACGCCGCCGGGACTCGGGTAGAGGAGCCTGCCCGTCGCGTCCTGCTGGACTGCGCCCTTGAAGTCGGCGGGCACACCGGCAGCCGCGCGCTCTGCCGGATCGACGAGACTGGTGACGCGCGCGCCGCGCGCGCCGCCGGGGCTGAGAGGCATCGGCGGCTCGTTCGATCCCTTTTTATACTGGTAGGTCACGCCGGTCGCGGAATCGGTGAAGGTGCCGAACCGGTCCTGATCGTCCTTCGACTTGTCGTAGACGACCGACCGCTGCCCGTTCGGCGCGATGTTCATCACGCGGCCGTCCTGTTCGGCCTGCCCGTAATTGCCCTCCAGGCTGCGCTTCAGCACGTCCTGCGCGAGCGGGACCAGCTTCGCCACCGCCGGGTTGCTGGCGCTGGCCGCCATGACGCGCTGCGCCCAGGCGACCTGCTGTTGCTGCGTCGACGACGTGGCGCCGGCCTGCGCGACCTGGACGGGCGCCTGCGGTGCCGCCGTTTCGGCCGGGGCAGGGGCGGGCTGCGGACCCGGCGCGGCGCCGCCGGGGCCGGGCGCCGGCACGCCGCCGGCCGGAAGCGACGTGTAGGCGGTCGGCGCGGGAGGCGGGGGCGACAGCGCCTCGGCGAGGCGGGCGCGCGCGTTGCCGCCGGCCTGCGGTGCAGAGCCGCCGGGCGAACTGCTCAGGGCCTGCGCCAGCCGCTCCCGCGTGCCGCCCTGTGCGTCGAGCCGTGCCTGCGTCTCCGGGCCGCCGAACACGCGGTCGAGACCATCCTGCACGCCGCCCATCAGCGACTGCACGATCCCCTCGCGCGACGGCTGGCCGGGCGCCGATTGCGGGTCCGGCGCGTCGGTGCGCGGTTGGGTGAGGACTTGCGCGAGCCGCGCGCGCGGGCCGGCCTCCGGGCGTGCAGGGGGTGCTGGCGCGGCGGAGGGCCCAAGTTCGCCCACCTGCGGCGCGGGTACCGCCAGGGCCTCGTCGCTCGGCCTCTGGGGCGGGAGCGGCACGTTCATGGTCGCAGCGCCTGCGCCTGGCGCCGGCATGCCGGCCGGCGGCGTGAACCCCTGCGGCGCGCCCATCGGCCGGGGCGCCATGAGGGCGGCGATGTCCGGGTTGGGCAACGGGCCGGGTTGCGGCATGGGCGCCGCGTCGCCGGGGCGCGGGCCGGACGGGTCGCCGGCCGGTGCGGTCGCGCGAACCTCCGGCGCGATGCCGTAGCCGCCGTTCGGGTCTCTGGGGTCCGTCAGGAATGACGTGAAGACCGTGTCGGGGCCGTCGCCGCCGGCGCGCTTGGCGTCGAACGCCGCCTGGAGTTGCGCGCGGAGATCGTCCGGCGGCGCGTCGCCCGGCGCAGGCGGGATCGCGAAGCCATCCGGCGTGCGAGGCAGGTCCGCACCGGGCGCGGCCGTCTCGTTGGCGTCGACGACGGGAAGGTCCGCTACGGGGGCGCCGGCCGCCTGCGCGCCGGGCTGGGGGGCGCCGCCACCGAACCGACTGCCCCATTTCGCGATGAAGGCGCTGGCCGGTGCGTTGGGGTCGCCGCCGTTGGCCGCGATGTTCTTGGCCGAGGTCAGGGACCCCGCCGGCCTGTCCGGGTTCTGGAGCAGAGCGAGGCCGCCGCCCTCGCCCTGCTGATGCATGAGGTAGAGCTCGCCGGCGGTCGGCTCGCGACCCATGGCGGCGCGGAACCGATCGGCGTTGTCGCGGGCGTACCGCGCCGCGCCATCGGTCGAGGATGCGACATCGCGGGTGTTCACGCCGTAGGCCGACGCCGTCGAGGGGATGAACTGGAAGATGCCGTCCGCGCCGCTCGCGTTGTGGGCGTCAGCGTTGAACCTACCACCGGTCTCGATGCTGGCCGTGCCGTGCAGGTAGCCGGCCGGCAGCCCGTACTGCTTCTCCTTCGCATCGAAGAGGGCGGCGAGTTCGCCCGGCGCGCGCGCGGCGGCTCCGGCCCTGCCGGCGGTCGGCGGCGGGCCGCTGCCAGCCGGCGCGGGACCGACCGGACCTGCGGGCGGCGTCGCGCCGGTCGGCATCGCGCCGAGCAGGCTGTTCGCCTGCGCCTGCCCCGCGAGTGCCGCGGCGAGTTGCTGGCGCGCCGACAGGCCCTCGAATGCACCGTCCGCGACCTGCGCGAGCGCCTGATACGGGTGCTGCTTGGGCGACGTGTCGTTGTACCGCCCCTTGCCGCCCGCGAGCAGCTCGGCGAGCTTCTGGCGGGCGATCAGGTCGCCGGTCGGGTCCGCCGGCATGTTGCCGCCGAGACCCGCCATCGGGTTGAGGAAGCCGGCGGACATCAAGCAGCCTCCAGAGCGCGGGCGTAGTCCACAGCCATCAGGCCATCGTCACGATGCATGATCGCGGAGGGGTCGAGCATCACGACCTCCTGAGCGAGGAGGCCGATTTCGGCGCGCCCGTCCGCGAAGCGGTAGGCGTAGACGCCAAGGCCGTTCGGCAGGCGAGCGATCTGCCGAATGTCGAGCTTCGCGCGCTCGTCCGAGAGACCGAACAACCCGCGCGCCGCAGTACCGCCGAGGCCCGCCAGACCGCCGAGCGCCGCGTTGTACTGCGAGGTCTGTTGCGCATAGTTCGACTGCACCAGCCCTTCGAGGTTCGCGGGCTGGATCGACGACGTCGGCGTCGCCGTCCAGGTCGGCCGCGACACCTGCGAACCGCCCATGAGCGACGCGATCTCGTTCATCGGTTCGGTGCGGTTTTGCAGGAGTTCGTTCAGGGCCTGCTGCCGCTGCGCCATCTGCACCTGATACGAATACTGGTCCTGCGCCGAGCCGAACTGCGCCAGCGCCATGCTCTGGTTGAAGCCGTTCTGCTGCCCCTGCATTCCTTGCGTGAAGTCTTGGTTCTGCGCGCCGAGGTTGGCGGACGCCGCGCCGGAGAGCCGCGAGAAACGGTCGTTGACCGACTGGTTCTGGAACTGCGCGCTTTGCAGGCCCTGCGCGTAGAGCTGGTTAGAGCGGGTCGCGTCCTGGCCGAAGTTGGCCTGGTTCGCGCCGAGCTGCTGCTGGAACGCCTGTCCCTGGCCTTGCAGGTCCTGGGTGAAGTTCTGCCCGTTGGCGGAAAGACGATCCTGGAAACCGGTCTGGTTGTTCTGGAAATCCTGGCCGAAGTTCTGATTGTTTGCGGCCAAGGAGTTCTGAAAACCAGCCTGCGAGCTTTGGAAATCCTGGCCGAAGTTTTGACCATTCGCCGCAAGAGCGTTCTGAAAACCAGCCTGCGAACTCTGGAAATCCTGGCCGAAGTTCTGGGCGTTCGCCCCCATAGCCTGCTGGAATGCCTGCCCCGAAGCAGACAGGTTCTGCCCGAAATTCTGCGAGTTCGCGGCAAGGTTCTGCTGGAAATCCTGACCCTGCGAAGACATGCGGTTCTGAAATGCGTGCTGGTTGGCAGTGTCGGACTGATTGAAAAACTGATTGTTGCTGGACAAATCTTGAGCAAAATTCGCCTGATTGGCCTGATGCTGCAAGTTATAGAACTGATTCTGACCCTGCAGTTCCTGCCCGAAATCATTCTGAGCTCGCGCGGCCGACTGCTGAAACGCCTGGTTTTGCCCGTTGAGGAAGGTCTGCGAACGCAGATCGTTCACGGCATTGTTGTTGTCGGTGACCGCGTTGTCATAGCCGGTCGAGCCGGGCCGCAAGCCACGGTTGGCAAGATCGGCCTCCATGTTCTGCCGTTGACGATCGAGCTGAGGCTGGTACCGCTGGAAGGCCGCGCCATAGAGCTGATCCTGCAACTGGTCGTTGTTGCCGATGTGGCGCACCGCGACCTGCTGTGACGGCGCGCTATCGTACCAAGGCTGGACCCGCGACGGGCTCGGATCGTCGAAGGAACCGGCATCGATCTGACCCGGGGCCTGCGTAAGCTGCGTTCCGACCTCCCCGGGCGCCTGTGTGTAGCGCGCGGAGGTCGGAGCAGGGGCATAGGTGCGCTGCGAGGCGATCTGGTCCGGCGCTTGGGTGTAGCGCGCCTGCGCCAACTGATCGGGCGCGCTCGTGTTCTGGGATTGTACCTGCCCCGGCGCGCCGGTGTAGCGCGCCTGAAAATCGTTCGCGTTCGGCACCGCCGCGCCGGCATAGCCGGCGACGTCGTTCATGGCGTTGATGTTCGAGCCGACGAGGTCGCCCCACCCCGAACTCGCGCCCCACGACTGCGGCTGCGCTCCGGCCGTGGCGCCCTGCCGATACTGCGGCAGTCCCGGCATCCCCGCCGTCTGACCGTCGATCGCCCCCTGAGACATGTCGAAGGGGGTCCGGAGCAGGCCGCCGATCTGCCCGACCTGCTGATTGCCGATCGCCGCCAGGTTGAGCTGCGTGTTCTGGTTCGTGTCGTAGAGGTCGCGATTGGCCGGCGACAGCGTCTGCGTCACCGACCAGTGCGGCGTGCCGTCCGACCACGAGCCGACCTGGTTGTAGGTCAGCGATCCGTCGGGCGTGTACTGGTTGGTCGAGTTGAGGCCCTGCTGCGCGATCGCCGTCTCGCGGTTCATCGATCCCTGCGCGGCCGCGGTCGTGTAGGGGTTCGGCGCCGAAGGCTGCGAGACCATGTCACCACCTGCAGTGATCGCGCAGCAGCACCAGGGCCACTGCGTCGTCGTCGGGGAAGAAGGCCCTGCGCATGCCCTCGCGCGCGAAGCCGTTGCGCTCGGCTTGGCTGATCAGGCGGAGGTTGCGCGCCTTCGTGTGCATCGTGATCCGGCGGCACCCGAGCTGTCCGAAGACGTACCGAGCGACGTCGCGGAAAGCCTGCCGCGTGACGGCGCCGCGGCCGGCCAGCGAGAGCTCGACGTTGGCGCCGTTCCAGTTGTTGAGCACCACGCCGCCGAGGACGTGGCCCTCGGCGTCCGCCCAGCCGAAGGCGGCATACGGCGCCTGGAACTGGCCCACGTCGCAGCGGGCCGCGACCCAGTGCGCGACCCGCTCGCCGTCCGTGACCAGGATCACAGCAGCCCGCCGACTTCGAGGAGGAGGTCGAAGGCGACGAGGCGGATGTCTGCGCCGGCGGGCGTCGTCCCGTCGAGCGTGAGGTAGGCGGCCGGGGCGAAGGCGTTGCCGATGCCGGGCGCAGCCGCCCAGGCTTGCTGCGGGGCGCCGAACTGCGCCGAGCCCCAGCGCGAGACGTTCCACCGCGCGCTGTCCCAGCGGGCGGCCCCGCTGTCCTGCGCGTTGGGCGCGGCGCCGGGCAGCGCGAGCACGTAGTCGGTGCAGACGCCGACGGCGAGCGAGACCGGCACGTTCGACATGATCACGGCTCGCATGAGCTTCGACTGCTTGAGCGAGCCCCGGCCCTTGATCGCGGTGAAGGCCGAGATCAGCGGGTAGGCGGTCGGCTGGCCGAGGTCGCCGAAACCGGTGTCAGCCTGGATCACGCGGCCGTTGGCGGCGCCGAACAGGAGCTTGCCGCCGAAGGAGGCCCAGCAGACCGCATTGAGGCCGGTGAAGCGCGACCACGCCCCGGTCGCGATGTTCATGACAAGCTGGTCCGCGACCGTGTTCTGCGCCTTCGGCACGTTGATCAGCAGGTAGCCCTTCTCGCGGTGGGCGTGGACCTGCCACCCGAAGAGCGAGCCGTAGCGGGCGGTCGCGTCCTTGATCGCCGAGCGGATGTTGGCCGACAGCGCCACCTTGTCGTCGAGGCTGCGGTCGAGCGTCATCACCTTCGACATGGGCTGAAGCCCATCCATGGTGAGGATGCCGAGGTCGCCGCCGAGCTTGACCAGCCCGCGGCGCCCGACCGCCGCGGCGATGTCGAACTTGCCGATCTGCGCCCAAGTCGCGGTGTTCGATGGGTTCGTGCCCTGGTAGACGACGACCTCGCCCTGGTCCGAGACCGCGACGAGGGTGTCCTGCGGACCCTGGCCGGCGTCGTGCGTCCAGCGCGAGATCGCGATGAGTGCGCCGCCCCGGGCGAGGTCGCCGCCGACCGCGAGCGTCCCGAGGTCGCCGCCGAAGCTGTCCGGCAGCAGCGGGTAATAGATCGTGGTGCCGCCCTTCGCGATCAGGAACAGGCGGTCGGCGTAGGCGCAGGCGCCGATGAGCTGCGTCGCGTCGAACGGCGCGGACGGGCCGATGCCGCCGACCGGCGCCAGCGTGAAGATGAGCGGGCCCCAGGTCGTGCCGTCGAAGCGCAGGGGCACGTCGATGCCGTTGAAGGCGAGCAACTGCGGCCCACCGGAGACCGGGAAGTTGAGGTGCTGCCAGCGCGCCGAGCGGAAACCGGTGATCGGGATCGTCGCCGGGGCGCCGGTGCTCACATCGAAGATGGAGGGCCCGCAGGCGGCGAAGACGCGCTCCGTGTCGCCGCCGCGGAACGTCATCAGCGTCTCGACGGGCGCCGGCCCGAGACCGGAGGCGAACAGGGCCGAGCCGCCGCGCGGCCGCACGGAATCCGTCTCGGGATACCAGTTGTCGAGGAGGACCGCGCTGTCCGGCTTCATGCTCGCCAGCGACTCGGATGTCATCCAGCCCTTCACCGGCGCCGGGATCGAGACCGGCGCCGAGACGGCGCGACGCGTCGCGGGGCGGACGGCTTTCCGCATCAGACGACCGAGATCGTGCCGGGCCAGAAGGTGTCCGGCAGCATGTCGAGGCCGCCCGACGCCGTCGTCACCTCGATCTCGCCGCGATCCGCCGCGGCCTCGCGCTCGAAGGCGCGCTCGAAGGTCGCCATGTCCTCGGCGTAGTCGAGGCCCTTCGCCGCCTTCCAGCGCCAGACGAGGTCCTTGGTGACGAGGTGCTCGGGGAAGAGGACCGTGTCGGTATCGGCGGTGAAGGTCGGCTTCGCGGTGCCGTCGGCGGCGCGTACCCGGTTCATCGAGACGTACTCGAAGGCGATCGTCTGCCCGGCCGCCGGCGCCGGGTAGAGCATGAGGCCGGTGCCGGCGAGGCGGTAGACGAGGTTCGGGCCCGACACGAGCGCGAGCGCCGTGATGCGCGCCCAGTCCTCGGCCGAGGCCGGCCCGACGACGGGCAGGCGCTGGCTCTGGTTCCAGAACGTCTGTCCCGGCGCCATCCGATCGTAGTCGGCCGGCAGCGCGCTCGGCTGGACCTGCGCCGCGACCGTGACGAAGGTCGTGGGCATGCGCGTCTGCCGCCAGCCGTGCCGCTTGCCGATCTCCTCGACGCCCTCCTGCGCGAGGTCGAACAACTGCAGCGTCAGGTCGTCGGACGCGGCAGCCACGAGCGCCGGCCGGCCGATACCGACCCGACGCGCGGCCGACTGAGCGATCGTCAGGAGGGACACGGGCCGAGCCTTAGCGGCGGGCCGGCGCGCCGGCCGGGCTGGCCGCGGGCTTCACGGCGGCCTCCAGCTTCGAGGCGAGCTCGCGGATCTGCTCCTTGAGCGCCGCGATCTCGTCGTTCTGACGCTCGGCCTGCGCCGCGAGCGCGGTGGCGTGGCCGGTGTCCGCGGCGACTTTCAGGAACGCCTGCGCCTTGGCGACCATCTCGTTCGCGCCCATGCCGATCTTCTGCTTGGCGGTGTCGGAGAGGGCGGCGAGCTGTTCGACCGTGAAGATGTTGAGGCTCTCCATCTCCTTGCGCTGCGACGGGGAGAGGAAGGGCGCGGCGTCGAGGATCGTGCCGACGATCTGCTCGCGCTCGCTCGCCTTGGCCCGGAAGCGCCGGTACACCTCGTGGAATCGCTCGCGGTCGACGTCGGTCGCCTCGCGCACCACCTCGGAGTGCTTGTCGCCCGCGATCACGATCTTCACGTGCTCGCGGTCCTCGAAGATGTCGCGCCCCGCCTGCTCGGAGGCGAAGTTCATGCGCACCGCGTCGGTGAAGAACATCGCGAGGATGCCGGGATTCTCGTCAGCCATGTCGAAACGTCTCGGGGAGGAACGGGAAAGGGGCGCCGGTCAGGGCGCCCCTCGGGTCGATCAGTTCGTCTTGTCGAGGTAGGGCCAGTTCACATACGCCTCGAGGATGCCGGTCGCGGTGATCGTCGGGGTGCCGGCCGCGGTGGCGGCGGCCGACAGGACGATCGTCGCGTTGGTCGGCGACCCGGGCGAGACGGGCGGGGTGCCGCCGAGCGGGAAGCTGTTGCCCTGGCCCGCATAGATCGCCGCGATGGTGGCGCCGCCGGGAATGCCGGTACCGCTCACCGCCTGGCCGACGAACAGGCCGGTGGTCAGGGTCGACAGGTTGACGCCGGTGATCAGCGTCGAGCCCACGGCCGCCGTGCCCGCGAAGGTCTGGCTGGTCGCGGCGAAGTAGAGGCCGGAGATCAGCTTCGAGCCGACGGTGGGCGACGCCGGAGCGCCGGCGGTGCCCGCCGTGGCGGTGGTCTCCGCGAGGGTGTTGCCGACGGCGGTCGCGGCGGCGGCCACCGGCGCGATGCCGCAACGCTGGGCCCAGACGTAGAAGGTGCCGGCGGCCGGAGCCACGAAGGCGGGCGAGACGCGGACGACGCCGACGCTGGCACCGCGGATCGCGTTGGCGGTGGTCACCAGCGAGGCGGTGTAGTTGTTGTCGTACTGGACGAGCTGACCATCGGTCAGGGTCTGGCCGGCGGTGAGCGTGATCGCGACGTAGACGAACTCGGAACCGGCATCGCCGGTGGTGACCCAGCCGAGCTTGAACTGCGGCGCGGGCGTGCCCGAGCCGGCGACGGAGGCGGTGTCGACGGAGCGGATGTTCGCGCCGAGCACCTCGTTCGAGAAGGAGGCGACAGTCATGGTGGGGGAAGCCTTTCAACGCGAAAGGCCGCCTCGACGGGCGGCCTTTCGCAAAGGAGTTCGGATCGGGTGGAAGGGTTGATCGGCAGGGCGCCGATCAGGCCGTGAGCACGCCCTGGAGGAAGGCGTTGTTCATGGTCATGTTGCCCGCCCAGCCGACGAGCTTCACCATGGCGTCCTGGTTCGGGTTCACCCGCTCGCCGCCGATCGGAGCGAAGTTCCGGTCGGAGTGCGGGCGGAAGAACAGGTTCGAGGTGTTCAGAAAGAACATGGACTTGGCCGGCGCACCGCCGCCGTAACCGCCGTCCGGGACCACGTCGGCGCCCATGTACTTCAGGTTGTCGAAGCCGGCCTCGCCGAGTTCGGTGTTGGTGATGCGCTGGATCGCCTGCAGGCTCTCCCAGTAGTAGCGGAAGAAGTCGTTGTCCGCCGGGATCAGATCGGGATGCTCCCGACCGCGCGAGCAGAGCAGGTACAAGCGATTCATGTACGACTGGATGTTGGCCGGCGTGACAGCCGCACCGCCGTCGTTGACGCCGGAGAACTTCTGATTCCGCCAGAAGGCCCAGTTCGCGCGGTTGATGCCGCCGACGACACCGGTGGTGGGCGAGGTCGAGACGAGCAGCTGGAGGCCGCCGATCTGCTTGCCGCCGTCGGCCGTGCCGTCGGAGTAGCAGTCGAGGGCGATGGCGTTCATCAGGGACGCTTCCGCGTTCTCGATGCGCTGCTCGAGGAGGTCGATCAGCTCGTTCTCGCCGCGGTTCTGGAGTTCCTCCAGGCCGGAGATCGAGACGGCCACCGCGACTTGCTTGTAATCGAACTCGGCCGCCGTCATGACGTCGGACGGCTGGACGTTGAGCAGGTCGTAGCCGGCGTACCGCTTCACGGTCGAGTTCTCGGCGTACATGATCTCCTGAACGATGGTTCGGCCGCCGGTGACCGGCTTGACCTTGCCCTTCTTGTTCAGGCGCATCAGGAGCGCGTTGTTCTTGGTGACGTTGTCGGCGAGCTTGCCCGACCTATTGCGCAGGGTCGTGGTGACGATTTCGCTGAGGTTCGGAGACGGCATCGCGTCCTCCTATCGACTATGCGCGATTGCCCCCGAAGGCTCGCTGGAGCTCATCGCGCAGGGTGGGGGCAGGCCCATTCGTGACGGCGGCGCCGGTCACGGGTGAGCCGGTGAGGGAGCGCATTCCCGAGCGTGCGTTCGCCGCGGCGCCGGACTGCCGCTTGGCGGCCTCCGCCGCCTTGGCCGCCTCTGCCTTCGCCCGCGCCTCGACCTCGCCGTTGATGACGACCTGGCGCGTTTCGGGGTTGAGGTAGACGGCACGCTCGTAGGCGCGTTTCAGGGCACCCTGCGGGTCTCGCGGCGCATCCCGGTCCCGGCTGACGAGGTCCAGAATTTCGGCTTCGAGGTTGGCGGCGTAGGGATGCTGGGGATCGGCGAAAAAAGCCTCCACGACGGAGGCGGCCTGTGCCCGTTGATGGGCGACGCGCTCGCCGACCAGACCGTTGACGGTCTGAGAGAGGCGGACAACTTCGGGGTGCACCTGCGGCTGCGCGGGGGGCGCGCCGGCGGGCGGGGAATTCGGGGCGCCACCCTGGCCGCGGGCGGCCTGGAGCGCGGCGACGAAAGCCTGCGGGTTCATGCCGACGAGGCCGGCCGCGAGCGCGATGGGGTGGGTGCGGAACTGGCCGCAGAGCTCGTGCACGCCGCCGACGAAGTTGGAGGCCAGCTTCTTCTCGGCGGCCTGATAGCGACCGGCGAGCTCGCCCGCGGTCAGGCCGTTGGATTTGGCGATGGCCGCGAACTCGTCCAGCCCCTTGAACTCGGCGAGCTTGGCGAACCCCTGGTTCACCTCGGCTTCGCGCTTGGCGACCGATTCCCTAACGGCCTCGGGCAGGGTCTCGAAGGCGGCCTTGGCGGCGGGTGACCAGCCGGGCGGCGGACGCACGGCGGCTGCCTCGCTGGTCGCGACGGCGGCGGCCGGCGCGGCCTCGGGGGCGCCGGCGGCGGGCGCGACGGTGGCCGGCGCGGCCTCATCGGCCTTCGACGCGAATCGGCCCTGCGGATCGCGGGCACGTTCGGCGGCAGCCGCCGCGGACTCGGGAGCCTCGGGCGCGACCGGGGCGGCGGGCTCGGCCGGGGCGGTTGCACCGGCGGGGACCTCGCCGCCGTCCGTGTCGCGGAACGCCGCGACGAGCTGCGAGCGCAGGTCGTCGCCCTCGCCAGCGCCATCGGCGCCCGAGTTCAGGCCGTCGTTCATGGTGTCTCTGCGGTTGCGCCAGGGCCGGTCGATGTCCGATTGGCTGGGTCACGACGCGCGACGACGCCCGGCAGCCGGAGGCTCCAGGGTGGTCGGCGCTACGATGTCAGGGACGGCCGGCGGCGCGTGGCGCTCTGCTGGCAAGGTGGTGATACGCGATGCTTCGCCCGACGGATAGCCCCATCGCGCGAGAATCAGGCCCTCAGTTCCGAGATCGCGCGCCGGATGTCGTGCCCCGTGCCGCCGATCCTGGGCGGGGGAGGTGGCGCGGTGCTCATCCGCTCGTTGCCGACCTCGACGAGGCCGCGGGCGCGCAGGTCGGCGCGGTAGGCCGCCTTCGAGGTCACGACCCGGCCCGAGGCCATCGAGACGAACTCGCAGCCGTCCGAGACGACGTAGGGCCGCGCGAGCCCGGAGGCGGGCGCGGCCGGGCGCAGGGGCCGGGCGAGATGCTTCGGGATGCAGGCGCCGTCACGGAAGACGAAGGTTTCGCGGGGCATCGGGTCCTCAGGAGAATTGCTTCCAGCCCGACGCCGCGTCGTAGAAGAACCGCTGCGTGGTGCCGAAGACGAGGGACAGGAGGCCGCCGACCGACAGGCCGGCGAGCTTCAGGGAGCCGAGGCCCGTCATGTCGTTGCGGACCTCGAAGGCGGCGCCAGGATAGGCCAGGGCTGTCGACAGCGTGATCGTGCGGGTGACACCGACGCCGACCGCCCCCGTCAGGAACATCACGCTCGGCGCCTTGAGCGACACCAGCGTCATGTCGGCGGACACGGGGACCGTGGCGGCGAAGACAGGGCGGACCGGCTTCCAGTAGGAGGCCGAGCCGGTCTGGGCCGCCAGCACCAGATCCCGCGTGCCGCCGAACAGGTCCGTGACGCGCGCGTACATGTCGATGTTCGAGGCCGGGTCCGGCAACGTGTCGATGCTGTACGTGTCCGGCAGGATCGCCGAGACGCCGCCTCCGAGCGCCTTGATCATCGCGGCACCTAACAGCCTTCGCCGTTGGTCGCGTAGACCGTGGCCGTGCCGGTCGCGGTGATCGCGGCCATGAAGCTGCCCGGCGGCACCGTCTGGATTTCGATGGTGCCGGGCGGGATCGGCATGTCGCCCGTGGTGGCGGTCACGGTCACGTCGCCGAAGCGGACGAAGGCGGTCGCGGTGCCGGCGTTGTAGAGGCGCTGGCTGATGCCGGTCCCGCTCGCGAGGGCGACGCTGGCCGACGCGGCGGTGACGGCGAGCGATGCCGTCCGGCCCGCGGTGAAGGGCTGGTTGTTGGCCATGGGTCCGTCCTATGGTTACGCGCCGAACGGGCCCTGCGGCGCCGCGGGCGTCATGGGGGCCTCGCGCTGGAGGGCGGCCGCCTCGGCCTCCAGCGCCTGCATCTCGCGCACATGCTGGGCATGGGCGTAGGCGTCGTCGCGGGCCGCGGCCTGCGTCTCGCGGGCATGATCGGCCATCATCCGCTGCCGCTCCATGTCGAGCCGCGCGAAGTCGTCCTGCTGTTCGACCTGCGCCTGTTGGATGCCGAGCTGCGCCTTCTGCACCTCGGCGGCCGTCTTCTCGCGCACGCCCTGGAGCTTGATCTGCTCCGACTGCATCTGGATCTGCATCTTCGGGTCGGCCTGCGGCGGCTTCGGCTGCGCGATCAGCATCGCGGCCTTCTCCAGCGCGGTCTCGAACACCTCCTCGAGCTGGCGCCCGGCGCGGAAGCCGCGGACCGCGAACATGATGGTCTCGCCGACCGCCGGCATCAGGGCGGCCGCGGCGGGGTTGGCCTCCAGCTTCATCGCGTTGCCGAGGAGGCCGCCGATCGCGGTCACGAACTCCATGCGGCGCTGCTTCTCTGCCTGTTCGTCGCCCTCGACGATCTGGTCCGTCTCGACGTCGATCCGGAAGCCGCGCATCCGGTCGTCGCGCAGCAGGTTCATCACCGCGTCGATGGTCACCGGCGGTCTCGGGGGCGGGGCCGGCATCGGCATCGGCCCAGGCGGGCCCTGTGGCGGCATCGGACCGCCGGGCGGCGCCATCGCACCGGGCGGCGGGCCGCCGGGCGCAGGCGGGGCTCCCGGCGGCATTGCGCCGGGTCCGGGCATGGGTAGAGAGGGCGCACCCGGCATCGGAGCGCCCGGGATCGGTCCGGCGGCCATCTACATTGCTCCCGGCTGCATCGGCGTACCCTGCGGCGGCGCGCCGGGTGGCATCATGGGGGGGCCGGGCGGCGGCTGCATCGGCGGGCCGCCGTTGTGCCCCATCATCGGCGCGGGCGGCGGCATCTGCGCTATCATCTGCATCTGCACGTCGGCGTCCGTCGGCAGCGGCATGTTCGCCATCGCCATCAGCGTCTCGGGCTGGAAGCGGTCGGCGATGATCTCCCCGGCGATGCGCGCGATGTCCCGCACGAACTGCGCGATGACCTTCTGGCGGTCCTTCACGCGGGCCGAGCCAAACTGCGCCTTCAGGCCCTGAGCCTTGGCCGTCTCGCTCGCCTCGCTCTCGCCGCGCATGATGTCCGAGATGCCGGTGACCTCGTAGAGGTTGTCCTTCAGCTCCTTGCGCAGCTGGATGCAGCCCTGGAGGACGGCCACGACCTCCTTGACCGGCAGCCACTGCACCTGCGCCGCGCCGCCTTTCTCCGTGAAGGCCGCCCAGGACGGGATCGCCAGCATGACGTTCTCGACCCCGGGGCGCAGCGCCTTCTCGATCTGAAGCGAGCCGCTCGAATCGTCCCCCTTCGGATAGAAGCCCACGAGCTTGAGCTGGTCCGTCAGCTTGCCGATGCGGGCCGTGAGATCGTCGATCTCCTCGCACTGGTCCTGGTAGTAGATGTAGTCCGGGACCGGGACGAGCGAGCCGTCCTCCAGCGTGCCGAACGCAGGCTTCGGGCAGGGCCAGAAGCCGCGGAGCGTCAGGTACGGCTCGGCGACCTCAAGGGGCTCCCGGCACGCCTTGGCGATGAAGTAGACCTTGCGCGTGGCCTTGTCCCAGATCTCGTAGACGGTAGCCTTCCGTGCGCCTTCGGCGACGAACTGTCCGCCGTCGCTCCGGCTGTGGTCGAGACCGACCTTGGCCGCCATCTCGGGTCCGAACCGGCCCTCCAGCTCGGTCTTCGTCAGGTACGTCTTCCGCCAGACCGCCGTGACCTCCTGCCAGTAGCGCGCCGGCGTGTGGCCGAAATCGCGCCAGTGCACGTAATCGATCGGCACGCGCTCTTCGGCGATGCGCTCGGCCGGCTGCCCGTCCGCGTCCATGATGGGCTGGCCGTCTGGGCCGATGATCGGCTCGAATTCGGCATCGTAGCGGACCCAGGCCGTGCCGCGGGCGCCGATCAGGAAGTCGTCGCGCACAAGGCAGAGGCAGGCGTCGAGGTCCGCGTCCTCGAAGGTCACGTGCAGCGCGCGCTCCATCAGCTCGGAGGCGATGCGCCCGACCGGATCGGTGTCCTTGAACCGCCGCGAGACGCTCGGCTGCGGCAGGCGCGAGTAGACCGCGGGCTGAAGCGTGGCGATGTTCGACCAGAGCAGCGACATGCGCCGCTTCTTCGAGCCGGCGCCGCGCTTCTCGGTGTAGACGTCCCAGATCTTCTTGACCCGCGTCTCCCACGGACCGAGGGCGCGGTCATACCGGGCGATGACGTCCAGCCAGTACTCGACGGTCTGGTTGGTCTCGCCCTTGGGCGCCTGGTCGGGCGTGGTGTCGGTCATGTCAGGCGTCCTGCAGCTCGACTTCGACCAGCTTGAACGAGCGGTCTGCGTGGTGGGGCAGCTCCATCGCCTGATCGGCGCGCACCTTGGTGCGGAAGGCGGCGATCGGCTGACCGAGGCCGTCGCTGCCGTTGTCGGGCACTACCACGAACACCTTGCGGACGGGCGGCTGAACGACCGACATCTGGCCCATGGCGGCCCGCTGGATCGCGCTTGGCGCGGAGGTCTGATTCAGCATGCGCCGGTACAGGTCACTCGCGCTCAGTTCGGCTCGTCCCAACTCGTGCTGCATGCTCAGATCCTCATGTCGTCCGGCGCCTGCGTGGCCCAGAGCTCGTCGATGGTGACGGTGTTGATGGCCGGGCCGGCGTAGGTGATCGGCGGCTCGGCGGCATAGGGACCGCGCGGCGAATCGACGATGATCCGGTCCGGCGCCGCCTCATCCGCGGCGGCGCGCCAGGACATCGCGAGGTACCGCAACCCGTCGGCCGGGTGCGACGCCCAGTCGTGCAGCGGGCTGTCGCTGTAGCAGCGCCGGACCTCGTCCCACTTCTTCCGGTAGTTCCGCAGCGCCTCGATGCCGTCGTTGCACCGGCTCCGGTCGAACACCGCGGTGCGCAGCGTCTGCCGTGCGGCGTTGATGCCGTCGTTCAGCGTGTGGTCGGCGACGAGGCGGGGCGTCAGGCCCATCTGCGTCACGGTCTCGAATCGCGTGCGCCCCGACCCGAACTCCCGGACCTTGATGTCATGGGGCAGGTACGCGAAGCCGCGCCGGTAAGGCTTGGCCAGCACCAGATCGACGTAGTGCTCGGCGCCGTACCCGTTGTTCGCGTAGTAGTCGACGACGTGCGGCCGGCCGGCGATGACCTGGAAGAACCAGATCACCGTGGAGTCGGACACGCCGATGTCCCAGGCCGTGTGCACCGGGTAGGCCTGGTCCACGGGCAGGTCGGTGATCCGGCCGTCCGCGTCGGCGCGGACCAGGTCGCGGGCGTAGTAGGCGCCGACGATCGCGGCGTCGAAGCTGACCTCGTATTCCTGCGCGAAGAGGTTCGCGCCGTCGTCGTCGCCGTAGTCGCGCTTGTACTCGCGCAGCTCGCTCGCCAGGACCTCCGGCTTGATGGCGCCCGTGTCGAACGCCGACAGCCGCTCGGCGAACCAGGCCGGATCGGCCCGCGCGCCCTCGAACATTTTGGCGAAGTGGTTGCGCCCGCGCGGCGTGGAGATGAACGCCGCCCAGCCGCCGTTCTCCGCCAGGATCGGCCGCATGAACGCCCAGGCCGACGGGTTGGCGAGGGCGAATTCGGAGAACACGACGCCGATCGGCGGGGAACCGACCAGCGAGTTGAAGTTGTCGGAGCCGACGACCTGCCAGGTCGAGCCGTTCCGGAACTTGATGAACATCTCGTTCTCGCGGGTGGAGGCCCGCAGTTCCTTCGGAAACGCCTGGTCGATGCGCCGGATGCCGGTGTGCGGGTTGACCGCCTCCCAGATCGCCTTGCGCGCCTGCGACGCCTCCGGGAGCATGTGCCAGTACGTGCCGGCGCGCTGATGCGCGGCGATCGCCGTCCAGTTCAGCAGGACGTCGTCCTTGCCCGCGCGCCGGTGCCAGACGCCGATCGCGCGCTTGCCCCCGTTCTCGAGGTAGCGCCAGAACGGCAACTGGTACGGGCGCGGCTGCCAGTTACTCGGAAGCCGGATTCTCGCCAAAACGGACGATCTCCACGACGAGCCCGGCGCCGTCCTTGCCCGTGAGCTCAACCCGCTCGGCCGCGCTCATCCCGAGGTGCTTGAAGAGGCGGTCCAGCGCGTCGAGCTTCGGATGGAGCTTCATCTCCATGCCGTCTTTCGTGAGCTTCACGCCGGCGTAGAGGCGGCGGGCCGCCGGCGAGGCCCGCGCGGTGTCCTTGAACAGCGCGCGCCCGACCCCGTCGCCGAAGCATTCCGGGCAGTCCGGGTTCGGCGGCCGGTGGGCGTGGTAGCCGTCCCCGCCCTCGGGGTCGAACAGCGTCGTCTCGGCGCCCTTCCGGATTGCTTCCTCGTTCTCCGCGGCGTGCGCGGCCTCGGCGCGCTCCAGTTCGTTGCGCGTGCGCTGGTACCGGAAGTCGCGGCCCCAGCAGAACCGGCAGCAGCCGATGCGGTGCTCGATCAGCTCGTTCGCGTCGGTCGTGGCGATGTCCACGAGCTCGCGCAGGACCTGGTCGGCCGTGACCTGGACGCGGGCGGCGCGGGCGGCCTGCGCCTCCGCGACGGCGTCCGAAATGTCAGCATCCGTCAACAGGCGGTGGCCCTGCTGCCGGGCCGTGTCCTCGCTGTAGCCGGCCCGGATCGCGGCCTGCGTGGCGTTCAGGTCGACGAGGTACTCTTCGACGAATCGCCGCTGCTTGTCGGTGATCGCCATCAGTCGAGCTCGATCCACTGTTCGTCGCGCTTCGGCTTCGGATGGAGCCGGCGGTGCGCGTCCTCGTAAGCGGCCAGCGCGCGCGCCAACCTGCGGACCCAGGCACGGAACATCAGCGTCTCGCTCGGTAGGTCCGGAACACGCGGTCCCAGAGCGTGGTGGTGACGCCGAAGTTCGCCTCGATGCCGCGGTGGTGCATCGTGTGGCGCAGCTTCAGCCCGTAGAGCGGATGGCCCGGCCGGATCGTCCAATGGTGCACGGCGTGGTGGGCCGTGATGTAGGCGAGGTAGCCCAGCGCGATTCCGGCCAGCACGCCGGCCGAAAGCACCAGCGCCAGGACACCGAAGATCCCGAGCGAGTGCCAGGAGGTGACGCCGGTCCGTGCGTGCGGCTTGGCGTGGTGCAGGTCGTGCGCGTCGCGGAAGAGCGGCAGCGCGTGGAAAAGGTAGCGGTGGATCACGTATTCGGCGAGCGTCCAGACGGCGAGGCCGAGGGCGATGCCGGCGAACGTGGCACCGCCGGTGGCCGCGAGCAGCAGCACCAGGATCGGCATTGCCACGAAGTCGGTGCAGTAGGTGGTCGAGACCGACCTTGGCCGCCATCTCGGGTCCGAACCGGCCCTCCAGCTCGGTCTTCGTCAGGTACGTCTTCCGCCAGACCGCCGTGACCTCCTGCCAGTAGCGCGCCGGCGTGTGGCCGAAATCGCGCCAGTGCACGTAATCGATCGGCACGCGCTCTTCGGCGATGCGCTCGGCCGGCTGCCCGTCCGCGTCCATGATGGGCTGGCCGTCTGGGCCGATGATCGGCTCGAATTCGGCATCGTAGCGGACCCAGGCCGTGCCGCGGGCGCCGATCAGGAAGTCGTCGCGCACAAGGCAGAGGCAGGCGTCGAGGTCCGCGTCCTCGAAGGTCACGTGCAGCGCGCGCTCCATCAGCTCGGAGGCGATGCGCCCGACCGGATCGGTGTCCTTGAACCGCCGCGAGACGCTCGGCTGCGGCAGGCGCGAGTAGACCGCGGGCTGAAGCGTGGCGATGTTCGACCAGAGCAGCGACATGCGCCGCTTCTTCGAGCCGGCGCCGCGCTTCTCGGTGTAGACGTCCCAGATCTTCTTGACCCGCGTCTCCCACGGACCGAGGGCGCGGTCATACCGGGCGATGACGTCCAGCCAGTACTCGACGGTCTGGTTGGTCTCGCCCTTGGGCGCCTGGTCGGGCGTGGTGTCGGTCATGTCAGGCGTCCTGCAGCTCGACTTCGACCAGCTTGAACGAGCGGTCTGCGTGGTGGGGCAGCTCCATCGCCTGATCGGCGCGCACCTTGGTGCGGAAGGCGGCGATCGGCTGACCGAGGCCGTCGCTGCCGTTGTCGGGCACTACCACGAACACCTTGCGGACGGGCGGCTGAACGACCGACATCTGGCCCATGGCGGCCCGCTGGGAAGTCGGTGCAGTAGGCGGCGCGCGACATCAGGCGGTTGCCGGGCCGGTTCCGGCGAGCTTGTGGCCGTAAAGGCGCTCGGCTTCGGCAGATAGGGCGCGGCGATGCTTCAAGCGGCGATGCATCACCCTCGCGACATTGAACTTCACGACGGGCTTGCGGATCGCGCCCCGCCAAGCGACATCGCTGCGATCGGCGTCGACGATTCGGCGAAGGATGCCGGGCAGGCGGTCGTATTCTGTGTCCGTCATCAGCCGACCACCCGCAGCGGGCGTCCGCACATGCGCTCGACCTCGGCGGCCGAGAGCTTCGCGGGCGGGTCGCGGTCCTCGCCGAGATGCGCACAACCGGCGAACATCTCGGCCTCGCCGCGGTGGACGATCGGCGCGTCGTCGACGGGCTCGACCGGCGCAGGCGCGAGCAGCTCACGCAGGAGGGCGACGTATCGCTTCACGCGGTGGCCTTTCGGAGCGGGTATTCGGTGATCCGGGCCGAGCCGCCCGGGATGAAGTCGACGTGCAGCGTGTGGCCGGACACTCGGGTCGCGTTGGCGAGCAGCGCCAGGACCGCGACCCACTGCGCCGCCGTCGGGCGCCCTCGCCGGACCTCGATCCCGGCGAGCAGGCGGGCGGTGGTCGCGGGGCTCACAGGAAGCTCCGACCGGCGTTCTCGCGGAACAGCTCGCCGTCTTCCATGTAGCCGAGGGTCGTTTCGAGCTTCGCGTGGCGCATGTGCTTGGCCGTCAGCCGGAGGTCGGCCCCGTCGTCACCGGCCGACGTCGCGAACCCGCGCCGGGGCGAGTGGCCGCTGAAGGCTTCCGGATCGAGCCCGGCCGCCGCGCAGCGCGATTTCAGGATGCGGGCGAACTGCCCGGCGGTGAGGCGATCGGCGGAGAGCCGTCCGCGGTCGGCGCCGCGGAAGACCGGGCCGTCCGCGATGCCCGAGACTTCGAGCCACGCCGCGACCGCCGCGGGGATCTTCAGCTTGCCGTCGAGGATCGCGACCGAGCGGCCCATGCCCTGCTGGTCCGTCTTGCTCCGGCCGATGCGGACGAGGAGGCCGCGGCGGTGCGGTTCGAGATCGGTGACGTCGAGGGCGACGAGTTCCGACCGGCGGAGCGCCGCGCCGAAGCACAGCAGGATCAGCGCGCGGTCACGGTGGCTCCCGAGTTCCTGCCCGCGGATGCGCTTCACGACCTTCGCCACCAGGTCGGCAGTGAGGGCCTGCTTCTTGTCGGGGCGGCGCCCGAGGGTGTTGCGGATGCCGGTCAGGATCGACCGGACTTCTTCGAGCGCCGTCGGTGCGGTGTGGCCGGCGGCGCGGTGCACGGCGGCGATGGCGGCGGCGCGGCGATCGATCGTGGAGACCGACCGGCCGAGGCCCGCGAGATGGGTCAGGTAGCGGCCGACGGTGCGGCCCGAAGCCGGAAGCGTGGCGTCGCCGCGCTCGGCACACCAGCCGAGGAAGTCGCGCCAGTCCGTGGCATAGGCCCGGCGGGTGGAGGCGGATTTCGAGGCTGCGGCGAACCCGGCCGCCGCCTCATCGAGGGCGTCGGAAAGGGTCGCCGCGCCCGTCGCCGGACGCACGATAACTGCGCCTCCGGCCATGCCGAAAAATCCCGTTTGGATGCATGAGAAGGGCGATTATCGTGCGCCCCGGCTCATCGTGGCCGAGGGCCGATCGGACCGCACATGAAGGCCCGCATATCCGCGGGCCGATTCCGTAAATTCAGCCCCGCGCCGCGACACGCTTCGGCGACGCACGATCCCGGATCACCACCTGCACCGATCGGGTGCCGAGGCGGCGCATTCCGGGCTGGATCGACAGGAGCGGCGGCGTGCCGATGGCGCGCACGAGGTCGGCGAGCAGCCGATCCATGCGACGGCAGTGGTCGTCCTTGGCCTCGAGATATTCGGACTGGTCGCCGAAACGGGTGCGCCGCCCGAAGTCGCGGGCGGCGGCACGCATCTCGTTGGCGATCTGGATCGCGCTCATCGAGGACCGATCATGGCATGGAACCGCGTCCGCGTCTCCGAGGAAAACGCCTAAGCTGTTGAGAGGGTTCGCGGTAATCGTGTGTCCGGACATGAAAAAGCCCGCGGGCCTTGCGGCTGCGGGCGTGTCTCTCGGACTTTGATATCTTGCAGCGGATCGGCCGTCGGGTCAATCCGTGATCTGCCGCCCCCAGCGGTACCCGTGCCCGGCCGGTACGACGCGCCCGCGGTCATCGGTCTCTTCGCCGGTGCGTACCCCGGTCTCGGCGCGGATCAGCGCCTCACCGTCCTTGTCGCGGACGAGAAGGCCGCGGGCCGCGAAGGTCTCGTCCAGGGCCTCCAGGAGGAAGCGGAATCGGTCGGCGACCTGCGATGCCTTTCGGTCGCCGGCCATGCCGCGCGCCTCGGCGTAACCCTTGAACGTGCCGGCGCCGCCGAGTAGCTCGCGCAGCATCCGGGTCGGCACCGGTCCGATCGCGCGCTCGATGCGGGTCATCAGGTTCTTGAGCGCCTGAGCATCCGTGATCGCGCGGATGGTGCTGACCTCCTGAGACGAGAGCCCGTGCGTGTCGCGGGGAACCTCATGGCCGGACAGCACCCCCCAGACGCCAGAACCGGACCGTGCGCCGCTCGCCTTCTCGAACACGGCCTGTACCTGCCGTCCGATCTCGTATTGCGAGACCGAGATGCGCCCGTGTGACCGCTCGTCCTCGAGGAGATCGACGCGGCGGTTGACGGTCGCCTGGACGCGCTTGCCGGGCTCGTAGGGATCGTCGACGGCGACCGTCGCATGCCCGGCGCTGCGGCTCACCACCACTCGCTTGCCGGGTTGGCCGATCGGTGAGCCGACCCCGAACGCCTGCGGTGCGGAGGCGAGCCCGACGCCCGGCATGTAGGCGGCGGCGCGGTTGTAGCGGTCGCCGCGCGGATCGCGCTGGCGGCCCGGCTTCTCCTTGCGGATGCGCTGGGCGGAGATGCTCGGAAGGACGGTGCTGGACGACTGGTTTGCCGACGCGGTCACGGTTGCGATCCCCTGTGGCGCGGCTTCGTTGCCGGGCCGATGCTTTGGGGTCGGCCCAGATTGGCACAGTCGTCAAGCCCGATTGTATTCATTCCGCCACGCGCACCTTACGGTTCAGCCTCACCCGCGCTCATCACGAGAAAGATCTGCGCGAGCGCGAGGTCGACGTGCCGCTGCGCCGTGGTCCGGGTCCAGCCTCGGAGCCGGCACACCTCGCGGAACGAAGCCTCATCACCCTGCGAGCGGCACCATGCCTTGAGCTGCTCGCGGTGCTCCCGTTCCGGCACGTGCCGCTCCACCAGCCGCCGCATCCGCACGTCCGCCGGCGCCTCGCCCAAGCCCGGCATCGGCGGCTTGTCCGTGAGACCGGAGATCACCCACGCGACGACCTGGCGATGGCTGTAGCGCGGTGGGTAGGCCGGTGCGCGCGGCGCCGGCGTCGCTGGGTTCGTCACGCATGCCGGCCTCGTCCGGCGGTTCAAAATGTCGTCCGCCCCACCTGCCCCACCTCAGCATTCAAGGTGGGGCGCCATAAGTCTTTGAAATCACGTCTGTTGCCCCACCTGCCCCACCTGCCCCACCTTTTTTAAGAGTTAGAGTATTTTTCAGCATCAGGCGGGGCTACGAAAGACCGGTCGGAACGCGAATCCGCTTTTTCACACGCGCGCGCGAGGTGGGGCAGGTGGGGCAGGTGGGGCAGGTGGGGCGCAGCCTTTGTTTTCAGTGACTTATGTGCGCCCCACCTTCAAAGCGAGGTGGGGCAGGTGGGGCGGCTTAACCGTCGTCCAGGTCGGGCAAGTCGTCGGGATCGCCCCAGTCGATGGTTTGTGCGACAGCTCTCTCGAAAGATATGCGACAGTCCTTCAGGGTCGGTAGCACGTAACACCATACCCGGCGGTCGCCATCCGGCGTAGTCCAAGCCCGTTTCTGGCGCTGGATCATCGGAACGAGCTTCTTCAGCCTTGCGCCGAATTCTGTTTCTGTGCTTTTGCGACGCACGCCACGCCGATCAGATGCTTCGAGGTAGTCGTCGCGAACCAGCGTCGTCCAAATATGATCCGGCCACTCCTCGACCTTGCGCGTCGGGGCACCAGCCATGAGGCGGTCGAGCCACCACGCGTCGATCGCGTCGAGCGAGTGGATCTTCTGCTCGAGGAGAGCCCCGGTTTTCGGAATGTGGCGCAGGTCGACGCTATCGAGCGGGAAGGCCAGGAGATCGGCCAGCAACGCCTCGCGGCCGCCGTCGTCGAGCTGGCGGTCCATCTCGCCGAAGTACTCGCTGTTCTGCATGACGCGATCGGAGACATCGAGCACGCAGAACCGCCGCTCCTCCTTGCCGGCAGGGACCACCCAATCCTCGTTCGAGGTCATCACGACTCGCACGAAGTTGCGGAGCCGGATCGGATCGATACCCTTCGATTCGACCATCTGCTCGGTCGAGGTGACAAGGCCCTTCAGCCGTCCCTCCGCTTGCTTGTCGCCGGCCCAGACCGCTTCGTCCGCCTGCAGCAGCAGGCACGATGCCATGTGGGCGTTGAAGGTCCCGGTCAGGTAGCGGGCGGAGTCCACGAGGAAGTAGTGCGACGGGATCAGCGACCCGAACACCTCGCCGGGCTTCGTCTTTCCCGCTCCCTGCTTCCCGCGCAGCACGAGGGCTACGCCGAGCCGCTCACGCGGACGCTGGACCATGTGCGCGAAGAACCCGAACACCCAGCGGTAGAGGTCCTGGTCGCCGTTGCAGATGTTGGTCATCAGGTGGTCGCGGAACACGGCATAGGAGCCGCCGCGACGCGGCTCGCAGCCCCAGCCCCGCCAGAGGTTGTAGTACCCCGGCGTGCCGCCGGCCTGGCCGGGATCCGGGTTCGCATCCGGATGGAACTCGACGCCGTCGAATTGGCGTCGGTCGAGGCTGCTAAGCCATCGCTTGGCCCAGGTGACCGTCTTCACTTCCCTGGCGGACGGGTCGAACACCTCCGTCATCCGGTTCAGCGACCACTGCCGGAATGCATCAAGCGTCAGCAAGCGCACCCGCTGCTCAATCGGCGCGTCCGGGTTTTCGCGGATGACCACCGCCTTCGAGCCGACGAGCAGGAACGCGAACTCGCCGTTCATCACCTCGTGGCTGTAGCCGCCGGCCTCGACGTCCACTTGGGTGCGCTTGGCCCGCTTCCTGGCTTTCTGGAGATCGACGACCGCGGTCATCAGG
The DNA here is from genome assembly GCF_964244095.1 of uncultured Methylobacterium sp. Lineage (GTDB taxonomy): Bacteria > Pseudomonadota > Alphaproteobacteria > Rhizobiales > Beijerinckiaceae > Methylobacterium. The sequence goes on from NZ_CAXTHR010000007.1 coordinate 40,394, forward strand.
CGGCGGCTCTCTCGTGCGGGAATGCGGGGACCAGGATGCGCGGCAGCCGCACCTTCGCGAGCATCGTCCGCAGGGCCTCGCCCTGAGCGAGGTCCGCGGCCTGGAGGGTGGGCTGCCGCAGCAGAAACGGGCGTGCGAGACCCTCGTGCACGACCACGACGCCGGCCCGGCAGGCGGCGAGCCACGACAGCGGATCCGGGAACACGAGGAGCGGATCGTCCCCGACCGGCTCGGGCCCCGCTAGCCAGCCTGCCCGATGCTCCAAAGAGGCCAGCCGACCGGTCTTCGGGTGCCACGCCGCGAGGTCGATCAGCACACCGTCGTCGAAAGCCGGGATCACCAGCGCCGCGACTGTGTCCTCGACCTCCGACTGGCCGTCCCAACCGAAGATGAACCGGTTGCGCGGTAAGAACTGCACGCGGGCGCGGCGAACCTCGAATCCGAAATCGATCGGATTGCGGTGGCGGTAGGTGAGTGCGAACGCAGCCGGACCTATGGCGAGCGGGCAGATCCGGTAACCGAGCAACTGAAATCCGGAGACGCCGCGCCCTCGGAACCAGTCGAGCTCCACCTGCCTCAGGCGGGAGCATTCGGCGAAATCCTCGGCGATGCTCATGCCGCCACCGTGATGCGCTGCGCGGCCCGCGTGAGTCCGGTGTAGAGATGGCGCGCCCGGTCCTGCCGGAACGTCGCGCTCTCGTCGATCAGCAGCACGTCGTCCCACTGCGACCCTTGCGCCTTGTGCACGGTCAGCGCGTAGCCGTAGGTGAACTCGTCGGTGCCCTTCCGGACCGTCCACGGAATGTCCTCGGGCGACCCGTCGAAGAACAGCCGATGCACCACCACCCGCGCTTCGAGGCCGGATACGTCGAGCGAATCGACGTGAAGCGAGAAGAAGTCGCCCTCGCCGCGCTGGATCGCCCGCACGCTCCACAGCCCGCCGTTCAGCAGGGCCTTGTCTTTGTTGTTCTTCAGACAGACGAGGCGGTCGCCGGGCTCCGGCGTTCGCGGATCGCGACCCTGAATCCTGCGCACCTTAGCGTTCACCGTGCGGCGGCTGACGTTGCGGCCGACGAGCACCTGGTCGGCGCCGATCACCATGCGCTGCCCCAGGCCGCGCAGATCGATGACGCGGCTGTCGCCGTAGGCGCCGTGCTGCAGGCGCCGGCCTTCGCGTACCTCCATCGACATGCGGATGATCGGGTTGTCGGCCGCTTGCCGGTGGATCTCCGTCAGCATGAAATCGGGCTCGACGCGGGTGAAGTAGCCCTCGCCGCGCACCGGCGGCAACTGCGCCGGGTCGCCGAGCACCAGCACCTTCGTCCCGAACGACAGCAGGTCCTCTCCGAGCCGGTCGCCGACCATCGAGCACTCGTCGACCACGATCAGGCCGGCCGTCGAGGCTTCGGACAGCGGGTTCAGGCCGTAGCGCCACTCGACCCGCAACACCTCACCGGTCTTCTCGTCGACCACGTCGTGCTCGTAGGCCGAGTAGATCAGCGAATGGATCGTCTGCGCGCCGCGGCAACCCTTCGACTGCAGCACCAGCGCCGCCTTGCCGGTGAACGCCGCGAAGATCGCCTCGCCCTCGCAGCCCGACGCTGCCTCTTTCGCGATCGTCGTCTTGCCGGTTCCGGCGTAGCCGCCGAGGTAGAATACCTGATCGTCCGAATCGCGGAACCATGCCGCGATGGCGCACAGCGCCGTATCCTGCTGAGGCGACCAGCTCATCGACCGCCTCCCTGACGACGCTCGCGGCGCGCCGGCCGTTCAAGCAGGTACGCGCGATCGAGGTTGGCGAGGACGTGCGAAGCGATCGCCATGAGCTGCCGGCGATCGGCGATCTCTTGCCGCTTGCCCGAGCTGCTGGCGGTCGGGATGCGGTCGAGCAGGTCGGCGCTCACCTCGGCATCGCGCAGCCGCGCGCCTTCGCGCCGCAGCACGTCGTCGAGCCGAGTGTAGCGGACGACGAGATCGCGGTCGGCGCGATCCTGCTCTGCAATCCAGTCAGAAGAGGGCTGGCCCATGGCGGCCTATTCCGCTGCCTGGAGCGCAGCGAGCATATCGCCATCGGCGCCCAACCGCTCCGCCTCGCCAAGGTATTTCACGGCCTGCCGGAAGTAGCTCTCCTTCAACTCGGTCCCGATAAAGCGCCGGCCGTGGCGCAGGCCGGCGTAACCCTCCGAGCCGATCCCCATGAAGGGCGAATAGACCGTCTCATCGGGATTCGAATACTGCCGGACCAGGCGCTCCGTCAGGTCGAGCGGCATCGGGCAGAGATGCTTCTCCGCCTCCTCGTCGCGTGCAACACGCACGTTGAGGACATCGGTCTCGTCGGTGTCGCGCCAGACTCCGTCTGTCATCCAGATCGGCTGGGCGAGGTCCTGCCACGATTCGAGCGGGTGCAGCGCCGGATCGTGCAGCACCGGCGGCACGGCTTCCATGCCCGGTGCCCACTTCCGGAAGACGAGGATGTACTCCGGCATCCCGCCGCCGGTCCGTGCCGCGTCGGTGCGGAAGTTCTTGTAGAGCAGCCGGTCGGATTTGGTTTTCTGCATCTCGCGGACCGGGCAACGGTCGATCGTGATGCGGCGGTGGAAGCTCCATCCCTCCGCGACGTGGGTGCGGATGCAGTCGCCGGTAAAGTCGTAGAGGCCGCGATCGCCGCGCTCGGAGGAATTCGAGTAGTAGACCAGATCCTTGACGTGAATCGCCGTGTTCCGACCCGGTTTCGTCACCCGGAAAAGCTCGCGCACGAGTTCTCTGTAGTTCGCCTGGAATTCATCGTTCGAGGCGACATTGCCCATGTCGCGCTCGCTGTTGTTGTAGATATATAGCTTCGAAAATGGCGGCGAATACACAGACAGATCGATGCAATCGTCCGGCATGTCCGCCGTGAATTCGACGGTATCGACGTGGTAGGCGGCGAACCGCCGGCCGTGATGAGAGGCAAACACGTTCATGGCAGCATCCACGCCGGCAGGCGGGCTCCCTGATCAGGACGATAGGATTCGAGGACACGATGGGCCTGGGCCGCGCGTGCCATGGCGGCGGACATCTCGACCTTCATCGCCGCGTGGTCGCCGGATTTGCGGGCGACGACGTCCCAGATCGCGGCTTCCGTGTCGGCGCAGATGACGTGAGCGTGCACGTCGCGGAGTTGCCGGAAGCGCCAGCACCGGCGCACCGCCTGGTAGAAGCTCTCGTAGGAGAACGAGAGGCCCATGAAGGCCATACGGGCGCAGTGCTGCCAGTTCAGGCCGTAGCCTGCGATTGAGGGTTTGGTGATCAGGATGCGGGTGCCGCCCGAGGAGAACGCGGCAAGCCGCTCCTCCTTCACGTCGATCGACAGCGACCCGCGGACCTCGATCGCCTCGGGCAGGACCTCGCGCACGGCGTCGGCGTCGTAGTCGGTCTCGACCCAGACGATCCACGCCTCGCCCGGCTCCGCGCGGACGATCTCCGCGACGCGGGCAGCCCGATCGTCTTTCGTGAGGCGCTTTTCGCGATGCACCGAAGTCGCCGAGGTGTTCGGGATCCGGAAGAGCCGGGCTTGGCCGTCGCGCTCGTGGCCCGCGTCGATGCCCCGATCGGCCTGGACGATGTGGCGACGGATCTGAAGCTCCGGCATTTCGAAGCCGACATCGGAGAACCCGAGGTCCGACGGCCTCGCGACGCAACGCGCCCACGAGGCCGTCCAGTCCCAGAAGGATCGGACGGCCGGCTTCTTGAGCCGGTAGCGCCCGGCGTTGACCTGGTCGGCGATGAACCACCGCGACAGCATCTCGGGCGGCCGCATGACGCCGAGGAACTCGGCGTGCTGTCCGAGCTCGGTGTGATCGTTCGGTGCAGGGGTCGCCGAGCACGGCAGGCGGTAGGGCGTCTGCGAGAATGCCTCCACCAGCTTGCGCTTCGTGGCGCCCGTGAAGCTTTTCAGGATGGAGCTTTCGTCGAGGATTACGCCGGCATAGTCGCCGGGATCGAATCGCTCGAGACGTTCGTAGTTCGTGATCGCGATCCGGGGCCGGTCCGGTGCGATGCCGAAGCGCGAGAGGGCGGCGTCGACGCCGAGGCGATGGGCCTCGCCGACGTGCTGCTGCGCGACCGCGAGCGGCGCCAGCATCAGCACGGGCCGGTTGGTCCGGCGAACGATCGCATCGCCCCACGCCAGTGCCAGCGCAGTCTTGCCGAGTCCTGTGTCGTAGAACGCAGCAGCGCACCCGGCGCGCAGCGCGAACGACACGCCGTGCTTTTGGTGGTCGAAGAGTGAGTCGATCAGGTCGCCGTCGCCGACGTCGGTGAACCCACGAGGCTCGAAGGCCACACGCTTGGCCGCGATGAGATCGTGGTAGCGCCCGAGGCTCATGCCGACCTCCCGAACAGGTCGCCAACCACGCGCAGCGGCGCGCCGGCGGCGATCGCCTCGCGAGCGAGCTTCTCCGGTACGGGGGCGGGCGCCGGACCCGGGCGGCTGCCGAAGCCCGACGGCTTGTCCAGGCGATAGGTGCCATCGGCGAGCACCAAGCCGGAGCCAGCGGCCAGCCAGAACGCGACGCGCTCCCGTGTAACGCCCATGCGGATCGAGGCGAATCCGATCATCGGACCACCTCGGCGGCGAACCGCGCGAGCAGGGCGGCTTCGGCCCGGCCGTGATCTTTCTTCCGGCCGAAATTCGGCGAGGTCGGCCATGTCCGGATCGCGAGGCCGCGCGCCTTCTCCTTGTCGGAGTCGAGCCGGAAGTGCCCCTTCCACCGGCCGGGGGTCTCCTGGCGCAGGGGCAGGCCCAGGACGCCGACGGCGGCGAGCACGGCGCCGTAGGCCATCCCGAACTTGAACGTCGAGGACACGCCCTGCTTCGGCATCGCCGAGACGCGTTCGACGATCGCCTCGGTTGCGCCCGAAAGCCTCACGAGCCGCGCGAGCGCCGCAGCGTCGATCTGCTTGTCGGCGATCGGAACGTCATAGACCTCGATCTCCGCCGGCACGTCGGGCCGGAAGAAAGCGATCGCACCGGACGCGCCGGGATCGACGCCGAGGATAACGCGACGCGGCCCGCTCCAAACCGCGAAGACAGGCGCTTCTACAGCGGATTCGAGGGGTAAAGCCTCTTGATTACGGAAAAGGTCTGTGGCTTCCATTGCTCGCTCCAGAAGAGACCAAAATCTAAGCCCCGCCCGGCTCCCTGCTTCCCCGCAGGCCGGGCGGTTCTCGTTTCGAGATCAGGGATGCGGCCGGCCGCCGAGCGGGAACCGCGGCACGCGCGGCTCCTCGACCACGGCCACGCGCTCGGGCGCGATCGCCGTCGCGTCCCGCAGGAACACGTCGGCCGGGCAGTGCGAGAGGTACCCGTCGGCGTAGCGGACGAGCATGTCGCCGACGGCGGGCGGGCGCGCCGAGAAGCCCGGCGGCACAGCGACCGACCGCGTGTCGCCGTTCGGCAACTCGACCAGCACCGCCTTCGCGCCGACGGACGCGATCGGGTGCGCCTCGACGCGCTTCCGGGTCTCGTAGTTTGGGGCGAACGCGGTCATCGGTCAGGCCGCCGCGTCTTCGGGAAGGGTCACACGAGTCGGCTGGAAGACCGATCGGTTGAGGGCCATAAAGCCCTTCTCGATGTCCGTGCGAGCGGTGGCGAACCAGCGTGGATCGACCGTGCCGGCCGGCAGGGCCGCCAGCTTGTCGAGCTGGCGCAGCACGTATTCCTCGATGACCTTGTTCTGGTTCACGAGCGCCACCTTGTCGGCGCTCTGCGGCACGTACCCGGCGACGGGGAGGCCCTGGTGCTGATCGTTGGACATGGCGGCTCCTGGAGGGTGAGCCGGGCGACGCCGCGCGCCGCCCGGAGGTGGCGCGTCAGCCGATGCGGGCGTCGATGTCTCGAAGCGCGAACTCGACCCGCGTCAGCAGATCGGTCATGCCGCGGATCTCGTAGTGGAGTTGATCGACCACACCGCGCGGGCCGCCCAAGGAGCCCTCACCCGTCGAGGGAGCGTTGCGAGGCGGTATCGGGCCAGCGACCTTCGCCAGGAGCCCCTCGGCCATCTCGGCGAGACCCGCGAGGCTGGTGCGGGCGCCGGCGACCGCGATGATCGCATCAGCGACCGAGTTCGCCTCTCGCGGCCCAATGGCCTGCGCCGATGAGGCATAGGCCCTCGACGCATGGGCCTTCAACTGATCTTCCCCGTACATCGTCGTCACTCTCCCTCGTTCAGCGCCCGCCACAGCGGCAGGTCGTTCACGTCCGCCGCGACCGATGGCGGCACACGCGCCGCAGCATCCGGACGGACCAGTGCGGATGGGGCCGGCCGTCCTGCACGGCGCGAAGCTGCGCCCGCAGCCGGCGCCCCTCCCGGCGTTCGAGGACGAGCCGCCAAATCGACTTGAAGAGCCGCATGGATCTCCTCCCGGAGCAGGCTGTTGCGGGTCGCCGTCGTGTCCGCGGCGGCCTCGATGCTGGTGCAGAGCCGCGCGTAGGCGGCCTTGATGTTGAGGGCGTCGTGCAGCCCGATCGCCGCGTCCGGCCGGCGCCCGAGGACGCGCTGGACCCAGGCCGGCGAGCGGCCAATCAGCGAGCCGACGCGGCCGTAGGCGCGCATCCGCGGCGCGCCGCGCGCGACATGGTGCTCGACCAGCAAGTCGAGCGGCGAGCGAACTTCCTCGCGGGCCTGGTCTGCCGTCATCATGGGCTCGGCCGCCCTGATATTTTCGCGCATCCGCGAAATCCTCTGTGGTCTGTGGAGATCACAGCAACGGAGGCCGCGGCATGCAGGAGAGGGAAGAGACACGCGGTGACGACACGGGCGCGATCGATGGCCGGGAAGCTCAGGCGATCGCGCGAGACGAAGACACGACCCGACGGGGCCGGCAGGCGTTGGCGCGCCTGATCCGGATGCCCGGCGGGAAGGTCCAGAAGGGAGGCGCGCGCCCGCCGACAGGTCAGGAAGGTCGGGCGCGCGATCGGCCGGCTCAGTCCGGCACGATGGGAAAGGGCGAGGCTCACCATGGGAGTGCCCCGCTTGCCGCGAAGCCGACGGCGAGCACCGCGTCGGCGAGGCCGATCGCAAGGGCGCGCGCCGAGCCGGACAGCCCGGCATGCGCAAGGCCGAGCCCCGACAAGGCGCCGAAGAGGAGCGCGAGGGAGCAGGCCATCTCAGGCAGACCTCGCGATGCGTGCCAGCGCGACGACTTCGCCGCCGCCCACGAATTCAGTAACCGCGTCGCTCGAATTCGCGGTGAACACGATGCGAACAGAATCGCCACGCTCCAAATGTTGGAGCACGGTCAGCACCTCGCCTTGGTAGATCGCCGCGCGCGCCAGGAAGTCGCCGAGCGCGGCCAAGGTCTGGAGCGCCACATGCAGACGACAGGCTTCGACGGCGGTGCTGACGGCGACGGTCGATCCGGGATCGGCCAGCGAGAGCAGGTTCGCCAGCCGCTGCCGGCGAACGTCTTCCTCGCCAAGGCCCGGCAACAGGGTTTCGAGCGCGTAGGCGCACTGCGTCAGGTCGAACGGCTGCATCGCGAGCCCCAGGTCGGAGGGGGCCGCCACCGGATGGGCCGGCTGACCCTCCTGACGCTGGTCGGAGGCCGGGATACGCGGTGATCGGGTCGGGACGCCCGGCACGACGCAGGGGAGCGGCGACGGCCGGGCGTCCCTCGGCAGCCGTCCGGCCAGGCCGTGAGTGCTGCCGATCTCGGAAAGGGGTAGCGCGGCGCTCATCGGATCGTCGCCCACGGCATCGGCGGCAAGTCCAAGAACGCCGCCACGATCATCCCGCCGCCGACCACGATCAGGGCCAGCGCGAGCCACAGCAGCAGCGCGAGCGGCACCGCCAGCACGAGGCCGCGCGCGAAGGACGAGGCGGGGGAGGGGCGGCGGGTTATGCGGGACTTCCCCCGAAGGACACACGCACGGGCGGAGCGATCGAGGGTCTGTGACGCTCCGCCCGTGCGGTCTACCATCGGGATTGCGACACCACCGATGGAGCTTCGTGAATGATTGAGCCGGACGACGCCCGACTGCCGTGGATCGAACTTGAGAGAGCCGCTGATGCACCCGTCCTTGTGTTCGATGAAGTACCGACCTTCGGCGTGATGCCAGGGTTTGGACGCGTGACGCTCTCCGTCCTGTTGCAGGACGAGGATGGAAAGGGCGGGGTCAAGCAACGGCGCGTCGTCGTTGCCCATCTCCGCGGCAACTCGTTGGCCTTCCAATCCTTGCGCGACACCATCAACAGCATGGAACTGATGGCGACAGGACCGGCCAAGCCCGAAGGCCCGACAAACTGAGCCCAACCATGCGCGGGGGCGGCGCATCACGCGGCCTCGCCGGGTTGGGCGGCGGCGCCAAGCGCCGTTTCGACCGCGCGACGGCGGCGTTCGGCGCGTTCGAGGATAGCCGCACGCTCACGAAAGGGCACGACGCCATGAACGACGACGACCCCAGACGGCAGCTTGACCAGTTCACGGACGCCTTGGTCGAGAAGCTGCGCTTCGAGACCGAGATCACGCTGAAACGCCTTATCAGCCCCGACAAAGACATCGCGCTGATGCAGCTCGGAAACCTCCACGAGCGCGCGCTTCATCGCCTGAAGAACTTGGACTTCGAGACGGATACGTGGTGGGCCGCCGGCAATCCTGACGCCCTGTCCGAGGATCAGATAGCGAAGATCATCAGCATCGTGATCGCGACGCTCGGCGATACGCTGAAGAACGTCCGCGAGCATGTGATCGACTGCGATCGCTCGATCTACGGAGAGGGGGACGAGGGCGATGTTACCGAATGAACTGGCGACGTGGATGCGGCGGCCCTCGCGCCACCATGTGGAGCCAAACGCCATCACGCGGCCCTCGCCATCCCGGCGGTGGCTGTCGCGTTCGATGTCGGTAGCGGGGAGGATCATGCCGCCACCTCGGCGCCGACCATCCCCCAAAGACGCGCCGGCGCTTCCTTGCCAATGTCAGCCAGCGCCGCAGTGAACGTCAGATACGTGTTTGCCGGGAAGTTGCCGCCTGTCCGCCAATTCGAGACGACGGTCATTCTTCGACCCATCCTCCGGGCGACCGCGGCCGTCCCGCCGAGCGCGTCGATCACTTCGCCTGTAGTCTGAAGCAGGTCCATGAACCCCTCATATCCAAAACTTTTGGATAGTTCAAGGCCCAAAAGGCTTCGATGGAGCGAGCTGGGCATTCAGGTAAATTTGGCTACGATGTCAGCCGATCCGAAAGAGCCCGCCTATCCCGAGTGTGGCGAGCGCCTTCGCTTGCTGCGGCTGGCCGTTCACGAGATGGACAACCAGCGCGCCTTTGCGGAGCTGTATGGCTTCACGCATTCGCAGTGGAATAACTACGAGACCGGATTGAGCCGTCCGAAACCGGACGACGCCCTGCGCTTGAAGCAAAAATTCGGCATCACGACAGATTGGATCTACGACGGCACCGTGTCCATGATGCCGCTCTATCTCGTCGAGCGCATGGCCGCGATTGCGGCGGAGCCGACCCTGCTTGGGTCAAGGCGAAAGCGCGCTTCCTAGGCGTCTCCATCTCCGAATGAAACAAGCCTGAGCGGACCGCCTGTAGCCGTCACCGGCCCGCGCCGCGTCCTTGCTTTCGGTCGAACCCTCACGAAGTCCTCAATCAATTCGTGTGCATAGGCGAGCACCTGCGCCGCAAGGTCCGGGTCGTCGGGGAGTTGCGCCGCCAGTTGCAGAGCTTGCCGCTTCAACTGGCGCTCCAGGGCTGGGTCTATTTTTGTCATTCGCCCTTCCCCGTTTAGCCGATGTTCCTATAATGTTCTCAACTGATCGCGGAGTCAAAAAGTTCGGCCCCTGATATCGTCGCAACCAAACATATCCAAAATAATTGGACAACGCGCTTGCGCATCCAAGAAATTTGGATATTCTCTCCATCGAAGCCGCCCCCAACCGGGCCGCGATGGAGACGCCCTGATGTCCAGCAATCTCCTCAACAACCTACTCGGCCGCAGCAACAGCCTGACGCCGGTCAAGTCCGTCCTCGGCATTCTTCGCCAGGGCAACGGAAACTTTTCCGTCACGCTGTTCCGTGAGTATGCTGACGGCAATCGCGCTGGCAGCAATATCGGCATGAACTTTCGCAGCGTCGGTGACGCTAGCGAGTTTGCTTTCAGCCAATCCGCCCAGCACGCCGCTTCGGTTGTCGTGCTCGCTTCTGCGAAGGCCGCCTGACATGGCCGCCCTCGAAATCCTCACCCTGATCAGCCCCATCCTCGCCGGCTGCATCGGCTGGGCGATCGGCAACAACCTCTGGGGTGGTGCCGGTCCCTCGCTCTCGGCGGAGGGCTGAGGCGATGGATGCCCACCCGCTCCGCCGCGAACTGCCGAACCTGTACCGGGACGGCAGGATCAAGTTCCGCGTCGTCCTCGGCCGGGCCCGCGGCCACCGCGCCATCCGCCGCCGCATCGAGGCCGACACCCGCTTCGTTTCCCGCGCGTGGTGCCTGCTGACCCGGTTCGACCGGGTTCGCGAGGACATGAATGCGGTGCGCTTCGAGATCGCCCGGGACCGCGCCTTCTGGTCGATCGACAACGTGCCGGCGATCGCCCTGCACCCCGTCCGCGTCGAGAGCCACGGGCACGTCTGGACCGAGTTCGAGCCCGCTCTCCTCCCGCAGAAGGCTGCCGCGTGATGTCCGTCAATCCCACCCCAACCGCCGACGATCACGTCGCGCGCTCCATCGCCTACGGGCAGTTCGTCGGTGCGGCCGCTGCGTGCAAGCGCGACCTCGGCTCGGCCTACGTCGCGGCGACCGAGCTCTCGCACGCTGCCATCCGCACCACGCTCGCCGCCGCCGATCCCGCCGACATCGAGGCCCTGGCGCGCACCGCCCGCGCCGTTGCCAACCTCCTCGACGCGGCGCTGTCCCGCCTCGACCGCGCGCAGGTGGCGGCATGAACGCGACCTGCGCCACCTACGGCCACTTAGCCGCCGTCCCGATCTGTGACGATGGGGCTCGGTCCGCCATTGCGGATTTCCTCCACGCCCTCGACCGCGGCGATTTCGGCGACCTGCGCATCGGCCCGCCACAGGACCGGTCCGAAAGTGCGTTCATTGCGGCGCTGCGACAGCAGATCGAGGCCGTCACGGATCGAAGTGTCATGGCGCAGGCGCATCGGCGCGGCGCCGCCTTGGCCGACGATCTCTACGGGGAGAGGCGTCCGCGGAGCGTCATCGGACACCTTCAGGACGCGGCGGCTCTCTGCCGTAAAGGGCTCTCTGCCCACGGCATTCGCCCGCCGATCCGCTCGGGCGAGGGCGTCCTGCGCGGACTCGCCGATGCCGATGGCAGGCTGTTCGCGGTGCTGATCCCGACCGGGTCCGCCGCCACCGACCACGCCCTCGCCGACGCCATCGCGGCTGCCATCAACGCGGCGTGCGGGTCGGCTTCCGTCGCCCATCCCATCGCAGCGGAGTGACCGCCGTGCAGATCATCGATCACGCCGAGGGCCGCGCGTCGGCGCCGCCCTCCTCGGTCCGCCTCCACACGGACCTCTACCAGGGCACCGACGAGTGGATCGCGGCGCGTTGCGGGATGCTCACCGCGAGCGAGATGGGGCTGATCCTCACGCCGACCTTGAAGGCGGCCCGGAACGAGAGGGAGCGCGCGCACCTCTACGAGCTGCTTGCCCAGCGCGTCACCCGCTACGTCGAGCCGCGCTACATCGGCGACGACATGCTGCGCGGGCAAGAGGACGAGGTCGAAGCCCTCATCCTGTACGCCAAGCACTACGCGCCGACCGAGGCCGTCGGGTTCGTCACCAACGACAAGTGGGGCTTCACGCTCGGCTACTCGCCGGACGCCCTCGCCGGCAGCGACGGCCTCGTCGAGGTCAAGTCGCGGCGCCAGAAATTCCAGGTCGAGACGTTCATCGTCCACGTGGCCGCGGGCACGATCCCGGCCGACTTCCTGATCCAGATTCAGACCGGACTGCTCGTCTCGGAGCGGGCGTGGTGCGACCTCGTCTCGTATTCGGGCGGGCTGCCGATGGCGGTGATCCGCACCTACCCGGACGACGTGGTGCAGGCCGCGATCCTGTCAGCCGCGGGCGACTTCGAGGATCGCCTGACCAAGGCCAAGGCCGCCTACTTCGACGCCGTGGCCACGTCGAAGGCCATCCCGACCAAGCGCATCAACCGGGAGATCATCCTGTGACGGACCTTTCCCAGACCATCGCGCCCAAGAGCGACCAGCTCAACGCCGACGACCTGATCGGCGGCCCGCGCACCATCAAGGTTTCGCGGGTCGCGAAGACGAACGGCCCCGAGCAGCCCATCGCGATCCACTACGAAGGCGACAACGGCAAGCCCTACAAGCCCGGCCTGTCGATGCGGCGCATGCTGGTCTACGTCTGGGGCAACGACGGGAATGCCTACGTCGGTCGGCGGATGACGCTCTACCGGGACGACAGCGTCCGGTTCGGCGGCGTGGACGTCGGCGGTATCCGCATCAGCCACATGTCCGACATCACCAACGCCGTGACGAGGGCACTCACGGACAAGAAGGGCAGCCGCAAGCCGTTCACGGTGAAGCCATTGCCGGCGGATCGCGGTCCGGAGCCGGAGAAGGGGCCAACTGCCCCGCCGGGGACGCCGAAGCCCACGCTGTTCGACGTTGCCCGCGACAAGGCACGCCTCGGGCGCGATGCGTATGCGACGTGGATCGAACGCCTGAAGCCCCATCAGGTCGATGCGCTTAGCGAGATCCGCGCCGACCTCGACCGGCTGCTCGACGACGCCGACGCGCGCGACGCCGACACCTTTTCCGGCGACATCCCGAACAGCGAGGCGGCGTGACGATGGCCGACCTCACATCCCCTTTCGCCATCGTCGCTCTTGAAGGCACCACTGCCACGGTGATCCCGGATACGGCGTTCACCGAGCGCCAGCGGGCCGCCATCGCGCACATCGTGCTCAACCGCGGCGTGGATGCGCTGACGCCGGCCCCGAACGCTGCGGCGCGCGCCCCGTCGCCAACCGACCGCGTCTCTCTGACAGGCGCCGCCCGCGCGCAGGGCTACACCGGCGAGTGCTGTCAGAACGCGACGTGCGGCGGCTTCCGCGTGAAGCGCAACGGGTCGTGCACGGTCTGCGACGACTGCGGCCAGACGACGGGGTGCTCGTGATGACCCGTCTCTCACCCGAACCCACCGCGGTCCAGGCCGTGCGTCTCAGGCTGTCGCGGGCGAAGGGGTTCGACCTTCAGGCGCATTCGCTGGCGGTGAACGGGCTGCCGGCGGTTGTGGTCGCCCGGCCGACGAAATGGGGCAATCCATCCCCCGCCGCATCCGCGGATCGCGAGGGGAGCGTCTGATGGGTTACGCGACCGACTGGAAACCGACCAAGCCCGAAGCGCCTGAGTTCACCTGCCGCCACTGCGGGTCCGACGACGTGCACTATCGCGATTGGGAAAGCAGCGACGGCGCTCACGACGACACCCACTACTACTGCGACGGGTGCAAGCGAGAGTGGTGGGTTGAAGGATCTGACGCATGACCGCCCCATCAGACGACCGCCGGATCGCCGAGACGCGCGAAAGGCTGCGGGAGGCGCTGGCCCGTTCTGCCGTAGAGGCAAAGTTCGGCCTAGAGGGTGTCGCCGTCATCTTCGGCGCGACAATCGAAGCTACGGACCAGCAGCGTGCCGTTCTCGCGGCTCGCGCGAACGAAGCGCGACGTGTTGCCGATGTGCAGATCGCCGGACCACTCGCCACCTTCCTCGCCGACCACGAAGCCGCCCTCGCCACAGAGCGCGCCCGCACCGAGGAGGCAGACGCCAACCTGATCGCACTGGCCGCCATGTACGGCGAGGCGTGCGGAGAGCTTTCCCGAGTCCACAAGGTCATCCGCCGCGTCGCTTTGAGCGAAATCGACGATGAATACGAGGCCATGGTGGTCGAATGCGAAGCGACCGAAGCTCGCGCCGATCGTCTCGAGGCCGAGGTCGCGCGCCTGAAAGCGGCGCTGGGCTGCCACATCCTCGCGGACGCCTACCGCGAGAGCTTTCCAGACAACGAACAGGACGCCGCTCACAACCGCAAGAGCGAGACGTGGTGGCGCCTCATGTCGCGGTGTCCTGTTCCTACCGACGATCCGCTCCGGGACGCCTGCAAGCTCGCAGCGACGCAGATCCCCGAAGTAGTCGCCCATGTGGGGCGCGCCGTCGCGAGCGCCCTCACCAACCCCCCTGACACCGGAGACGATCATGCCGGATCGTGACGTGCTGCAAGGACTGTTGGATCGGGTGCGGGCGGCCGAGGGGCCGGATCGGGAATTGGATGCTCTGATATGGTGGGCGTTTGCCGATCACACAGACGATCACCCTGATATCGCACATCTGGCTGCTCAGCAGGGTCCGCTTGCGGTTATCGACAAATATTGGCCTCCCCACTGGCGCACGAATTTCCTCAGCTCCATTCAACACCTCACCCGTAGTATCGACGCCGCGGTCGCACTAATGGAGCGCGAGCTACCAGGATGGGACATCCACTTCTACCCCGAGGGAGAAGGCCGCCCCGGATATGTGGCCGAGATGGATTGGCCGGCAGATGCCCTAGTCGGTGACGCAAACTATTTCGGGGTTAATGGCCGAGGTCTTACCCGACCCCTCGCTGTCGTCGCCGCGGTTCTTGAAGCGAAGCTAACGCTGTCGAGGAAGGATCGACCCCATGGCCGATGATGCGGAGCGCCGGGCGCTGGCCGAAGAGATCGAGAGGCATATCGCGCTGCTGCTTCGGGCGGCTTGTCGCGCGGGACCGACCGAGGAAATGATCGGCGCATTTGCTCAGTGCGTGATGGATGGCAGAGGATTGATCCTCACCGCGCTCAGGCCGACCGACGCGGGCCTGCGAGAGGCAGAGGAGCGGATGCGTAAGCGAGCCTATGCGGCAGTAAGGAAGAGCATTGCGGAATGGCGACCACATACCGAGGGCGGCACCGATGTTGACCCTCGGGAGGCCGAGGGCGCCATCATCGCTCTTCACGCCGTATGCGCCAAGATCAACGCCCTCCCGACCACGGGAGATCGCAATGCCGGGTAAGGCTCTGACTGCACCTCAGATGGAAATGCTACGCCTTGCTGCCAAAAAGTCTCAGCGGGTCGTGCGCGGCTACAAGCCTGCCGAAAAGCTGGCGGCGCTTGGGTTGGTCGAAATCGCCATCGCCGAGGGGGCATTTGCATGGGTCGTGAAGGCCACCCCTGCCGGCCGTGCCGCTCTCGCCCTCCAGACACGCGATGCCCCGGATGCACGGGGCGAGGGAGACCGCAATGCCGATCGCTGAGCATCAGATGCCTTCGTGCCCGCTGATGCGCCCCGCATGGGCTGGCTGCCTCCGCTGGGCGATCGGCAGCGGCGAAGTTATGGCGGCGTTTCGACGGGAGACCGGCGAGAACTGGACGCCGGGCGCCCCCGGCATCGAACGCATGATCGACGACGCGACCGGGGCAAACGATGCCTTCATGTCGAAGTTCGTCGACTGGTTCAACGCGAACATCTGGGGCGACGTGAACGAGTCGGTCTTCTCCGATGAGGCCGATCCCGCCACTCACCCGGACGACGCGCGGGGCGGGCATGGCTAAGGCGCATCGCATCCCGGACGCATCGGAGATCACCGACGAGACGCCGCTGACCCTACCCGTGGCGGCCGCCGTCTATTTCGGCGCGGCCGGCACCGTGACGGCAAAATCCTTGCGGCGCGAGGGCGCACGTGGTCGCCTGCGAATCTTCGCGATCGCGGGCAAGCACTTCACCACGCTCGCCGACATCAGGCGGATGATCGACCGATGCCACGTCCAGCCAAAGGCGGCCGCCTCTACTACCGCAAAGCGGAAGACCGCTGGGTCATCCGAGACACCGGCGGCTACGAGCGCAGCACGGGCTTCGGCTTTGGCGAGCGTGGCGAGGCTGAAAGAGCGTTGCAGGAATACCTCGCCGAGAAGCACCGGCCGGACTTCGGCAAAGGTGATCCTGCTCGCGTCCTCATCACAGACGTCCTGACGCTCTACGCCGACCAGCGCGCAGACCAGACCCAGCGCCCGGACGTGGTCTGGGGGGCGCTTCCGCACCTGATTGAGTTCTTCGACAAGATGATGGTGGCGCACGCGACGCCCCAGATCTGTCGGGCGTACGCGACATGGCGGACCGCGCAGCCGCAGGCGCGCTTCAAGGTCGGGCCGAGCTACCGGTGCAAGACGATCGACGAGGTGCCGCGGGTCGGGTCGCAGACGGCACGCCGCGAGCTCGGCGTCCTGTCGGCGTCCTTCGGCTACGCGCATGGAGAGCACAAGCTGCTCTACCCGGTGGTGGTGGCGATGCCGGACAAGACCCCGAGCCGGGATCGCTGGTTGACCCGGTCGGAGGCCGCCCGGCTGATCTGGGTCGCACTCGGATTCCGCAATATGGCCGACGACCAGACCGCCACTCCGGTCTGGCGCCGCCCGCGAGTCATGGGAGCGGACGGCAATCCCCGAGCCGAGTTCGACAAGAGCCGCCACGTCGCCCGCTTCGTCCTGACGGGGCTCTATACGGGGACGCGGCACGAGGCGATCTTGCGCTTGAAGTGGCTCTCGACCACGCAGGGCGGCTACATCGATCTTCGATCCGGGATCATGTACCGACGCGCCCAGGGGGAGGGCGAGAGCGCCAAGCGCCGGACGCCGGTGCCGCTCTCGAAGCGGCTGCGCGCGCACATGACCCGGTGGAGCCGGCAGAGCACCACGCACGTCATCGAGTTCGAAGGCATGCCGATCGACCGCCTCCGCCGCGCCTGGACGACCGCGCGCAAGGCGGCCGGCCTCGGCGAGGAGGTCACGCCGCACATCCTCCGCCACACCTTCGCGACATGGGCCGTCATGGACGGCGTGCCGTTCAGCAAGGTCGCCATGGCGCTCGGCACGACCGAGAAGGTGGTCGAGCAGGTCTATGGGCACCACGCGCCGGAGCACCTGCGCAGCGTCGTCGAGAGCGTGTCGGGCCGCCGTCGGTGAACAAGGCGCGAACCGCCCCCAGCTATTCCCCAGAAATCAGGGGAACGAACGGGCACCGGATAGGCTGAAAAGGCTTCTCGCACAGGGAGATGCACAGCGCGGCCAGACAGGGCCATTCCTTTACACGGAGAGGGTCGGCGGTTCGAGCCCGTCACCGCCCACCACGTCTTGCCATGACGGGATTGGGCTTCTGCCAACCTTTGCATTCCATACACCCGACGCGGTGTGCCTTCGGCTCAGCCTTCGACCGGGAGCGTGACGACGGACACGCCAGGCTTGGCAAGGAACGCGGCGATCCGGGCCCCCAGGCATCGACGCCGAGCTTGCCGCAGGAGCCGGAATCGATGTCCGCGCGGTCCGCGAGCCGGGCCAGCATCGTAGCGTCCTGCGCTTCGAGCCAGCGGACGGCGTCCGCTTCGGCGCCGGGCGTCGGGTCTACCTGTGGGCTGCCGTGGAGGTTGCGACGGGCGGCGTTCACGCAGGGCATCGGGTCGTATCGAGCAGGGTGATCCGGGGCGCTGCGGCGACGGCGTGGCCGTGCCGAGCCCGCGTGACCCCGCGCGGTTTCTCCGCCGTTCAATCCTTCGCGCCGACGGGTTGGCCGACGGCGCCGAAGCCGCGCTTCGCACCGTGTCGGTTGACGATGCCGAACCGCAGGACCGCCTGCTCCAGATAGTCGATCGCCGCGACCAGATGATCGCGGGCGGCGGTCTGCGCGCGCTCGTCCTCCGGCCGGGCATCGGCCAGCTTCACGGCCGCGATCAGCACGCGATCGCGCTCGTCCTCGATCCGTCGGTCGCGCTCGACCGAGCCACGGATATCGGCGTCGAAGGCCGCGATGACGGCCCAGGGGAGGTCGTCCCCGCCGGCCGGACCGACGAAGTTCATGGCTCGGCGGCGCGCAAGCGTGGCGGCCTGTCTCAGGCTGTCGGCCAGTCGGGCATCCATGGCAGGCTCCGATCCTCAGCGCGTCCCCGGTGCCGCTCCGAGGCGCGACACACCACGTTTCCTTTGAGAGGCACGACCGAGTTCCCGGGGTGCGGGCTGGTGGCGGCGCCTGTCCGTCCATGCTGTAGACGAGGAGACGGTTTCAGGGCGAAGATCCGATCGGGGTGCGGTTCCGACGCTTGATGTCCCGACGGACGGCATCCTTTTATACGGCAAGGGTCGGCCGTCCGAGTCCCTCACCGCCCCAGCGACACCCGTGCTCAGCCGGGCCGCGGACTCGCCATCGCAGCCTGCGGCCATCGAACCTGAAACTTGGCCGGCCTGCGATGCGTCTTATTCTCAGGAACGGGCTGCATCCAGCCCGTCAGTGGGAGGCATCCGACATGGCCACGGCCGTACGCGACATCTACGTCACCGCCCTCAAGAACACGCACGCCGTGGAGATGCAGGCTTTGCAGATCATGGAGCGGCAGGTCGAGCGGCTGCAACACTATCCCGAGATGGAGGCGGCCCTCCGCCGGCACATCGCGGAAACGCATGGCCAGCGTACCCGCCTGGAGGACGCCATGCACGGCCTCGCCGAGAGCCCTTCGGCCTTGAAGGAGGGTATCCTCGGGTTCGTCGGCAACATGATGGCGCTGGGCCACGCCCCGGCTCAGGACGAGATCCTGAAGAACGCCTATGCCAACCATGCCTTCGAGAACTTCGAGATCGCCGCCTATGAATCCCTTCTGGCGATCGGCGAGGCCGCGGGCCAGGGCGCCCACGCCAGCGGCTTCCAGCAATCGCTCCGTGAGGAGCAGGCCATGGCTGAGACGGTGCGCGCCCTGATCCGCCCGACGACGCTGCGCTACATCGAACGCACGACCGCCGGCGAAAAGGCGGATCGCTGAGCCCGGCGATCCCTCTACGGCCTCGGCTTTCTTCAATTCGTCGCAGTACTTCGCCACCGTGTTGTTCACGCCGCTGATGGGCTTCGTCGTCCATCATTACGGTTGGCACCACGTCTTCACCCTGATGGGGGCGTTGGGCATCACCTTCGCCCTGGTCTGGACGCAGGTGATCCACGGCCCGAAGGACCATCCGGGCGTCAACCAGGGCGAGCGCGCCTACATCGAGGCCGGCGGCGCGCTCCTCGACATGGACGGGCGCGACGCGACCGTGGCGCAGGTCGCGGCCGGGCCCACGATCCGGGAACTGCTCTCGAACCGCATGCTGCTCGGGATCTATATCGGCCAGTACTGCATCACCACGCTGACCGACTTCTTCCTGACGTGGTTCCCGGTTTACCTCGTGAAGGAGCGCGGGCTCTCGATCCTCCAGGCGGGCTTCGCCGCGGTGCTGCCGGCTTTGTGCGGCTTCGTCGGCGGTATCCTCGGCGGCTGGATCTCGGACCTGCTGCTCAAGCGCGGGTTTTCGCTGACCGCATCGCGAAAGATCCCGATCGTCGGCGGGATGCTGCTGTCGATGGTGATCGTCGGCTGCAACGACGTCCAGACCGACGCCCTCGTGGTCGGGCTGATGGCGCTGGCCTTCTTCGGCAAGGGCGTCGGGGCGCTCGGCTGGGCGGTGGTCTCCGATACCTTGCCGCGCCCGGGCGGCGGGCTCTCGGGCGGGCTGTTCAACACCTTCGGCAACACGGCCGGCATCACCACGCCGATCGCGATCGGCTACATCGTTCAGCAGACGGGCTCGTTCAACGGCGCGCTGGTGTTCGTCGGGCTGAACGCGCTGGTGGCCGTGTTCTGCTACCTCGTCATCGTCGGCGAGATCCGGCGGGTGGAGCTGCGCTGAACAAGGCGCCCTCGCCACGGGGAGCGTGCATGTTCGATTTTAGAGCATTTTCCATGATCCCTGGATCACGGAAAATGCTTTAAGTCTCTGCGTGGTCGCATTTTCTTCACGCGAGCCGGTATCCACCTCGCTGGAAAATGCTCTAGCTAGCTCCGGTGCTTCGCCGCCGTAGCGGAAGAGCGGCATTTCGGCCGCGCCGCCGCCCGGCTGAACATGACGCAGCCGCCGCTCTCGCGGCAGATCCAGGTGCTGGAGCGCATCCTCGATGTGCAGCTTCTCGATCGCACCAGCCGCTCGGTACGGCTGCGCGATGCGAGCCGCAGCCGGCGCCCTTGAAGCGGCGGCGCGTGGAGATGTTGTAGTGGTCGAGGCAGCCGCACTTCGGGCAAACGGGTTCGCCATCCGTCTCGGGCCAGCGAAGGAGACGGAAGGTGTCATACCAACGGCGGGCTACACTGACACGTTTGCCCAATCGCGTGCGGGGATGGATGTGATGGTGGCGGGGGCGGCGATCAGGAAATTCCACGCCTGGCAGCCGGCTTCGACGATCACTTCGTAACTGTCGTAGAGTCGATGGGCGAACTAGTTGCCGCGCACGTATTGCCAGATGTTTTCGACGGGATTGAGTTCAGGAGCGTAAGGCGGCAGCATCAGGAGCGAGATGGTGTCGGGAATGACGAGATCGTTGCTCTTGTGCCAGCCAGCGCCGTCCAAGACGAGGATGGCGTGCGCCCCAGGTGCCACGGTGCGGGCGATCTCGGCCAGATGCGCGTTCAAGCCTTCGGTGTCGGCGCGCGGCATCACCAGGCCCGCGCCGACGCCGCGCTGCGGGCAGACGGCGCCGAACAGGTAGGCCGAGGCATAGCGCGTGTCCTGCACGGCGCGCGGGCGTGTTCCCCGGCGCGCCCAGACGTAGGCCAACGTGCCTTTCTGGCCGATCCGGGCTTCATCTTGACCCGAAGGGCGCGGAACGCGAAACCAGATCTCGATCGGTCCGCCTGTGGCCGTCTCGGGAATTACCTGTACGACTTGCTCGGCGAAGGTTTTTTAAAATCCTCCTGGACCGCCTCGTCGCAGTTCGGGTGACGCGGCCGCACCGAGAGGTGGCGGAAGCCGCGGGCCCGCAACA
>NZ_CAXTHR010000008.1:0-495 GCF_964244095.1 uncultured Methylobacterium sp.
ACGCCAACCCAAAGCCCTTCCGCTGGACCAAACCCGCCGACGACATCCTCGCCTCTATCCAGCGGTTCTGCCACCGGACGATCCAGGTCGGAGAGATTACGGAATCAGGACACTAGAAGAAGACGGGCTCACCCCCTTCACAAGCGAACATCGCGAGCGGCGTTCACCTTGATCTGGAGTCTTGCGGCGTTGACGAGGTTGACGTCGCGCGCGGCCCTGAGCCGTGTGCCCTCGGTCGCGAGGCGGTGAATGGTTTGTTCGAGACTTTGGATCGTGGCCTGTCGCTGAGCAATTGCCGCACGCAGATCCGCGATCTGAACCTCGGTGACCTCCCGCTCGGCGCCCTGCGTCTGCGTGAGATCAGCCACCTGAACGGCGAAAGCCTCCCGCTCGGCGGCCTGCGCCTGCGCGAGATCAGCCACCCGAACGGCGAAAGCCTCACGCTCGGCGGCCTGCGCCTGCGCGAGATCAGCCACCCGAACGGCGAAAGCCTCC
>NZ_CAXTHR010000008.1:595-55428 GCF_964244095.1 uncultured Methylobacterium sp.
CGCTCGACCGCCTGCGCCTGCGCGATGTCGGCCACCTGAACGGCGAAAGCCTCCCGCTCGACCGCCTGCGCCTGCGCGATGTCGGCCACCTGAACGGCGAAAGCCTCCCCCTCGGCGGCCTGCGCCCGCGCGATGTCGGCCACCCGAACGGCGAAAGCCTCGCGCTCGGCCGTCTGCGCCTGCGCAAGGTCGGCCACCTGAACGGCGAACGCGTCCCGCTCGGCGGCCTGTGCCTGCGCGAAGTCAGCCATCTGAACGGCAAAAGCCTCCCGCTCGCTCAGCAACTGCGCGCTCTGCTTCGCCCACGCATCGCGGTCCGACGACAGAGCGGCTACCTGAGCGGTCAGGATGTCCCGCTCGCGGCGCAGGCTGTCCCGCTCGTTGAGGAGCGGATGAATGCCTCCCTCCGGGGCCTGATCCAGTACGTACCGCGCGGCACCGACGTAATCGATGCGCCGATCGGTGTACGGCAGCAGGAAATTGTCGAATACGTTGGGCGGAACTGCGAAAAGGGATGTGCGCCACGCATCTTCGTCGCGAACGTAGTAGCGGTTGAGTCCATCAAAACAGCAGAAGCGATATCCTTTTGCCAGGAGATCGGGTTCCCAGTCGAGCGAGGCGGACGCGATGCTGTCGGGTTCCGTCGCTTCGATCACCAGAATGCGCGGTCGCACACGCACGAAAGGGTAGGCCATCAGGATCGACGCCTCCGCACCCTCGACGTCGATCTTGAGGAAGTCGACGGTCCGCTCGTCGAGATGGCGCTCGAACAGATCGGTCAGGCTCAAGGCGTCGATCGCGATCACCGCCCGTGCAACACGCCCGCCCGTCGCATGCTGATGCGCGACATCCTTGATGGTGGTCGAGAGACCGTCCAGGAGGTGGAGATGCAGGGGCCCCGTCTGACCACTTACGGCGACGGCCAGGTTGAGATCGTGGGGACGCTGGGCTCTCAGCAAATCTTGAAAAGCAGGGTTGGGCTCGACATTGATCCCGGTCCAGCCCTGACTGTAGAACCACTGCGTGACGTTGTCGACGACGGGGTGGAAGGCGCCGATATCGATGTAGAAACCGCGCGTGATGTCGGGCAGGGCACGGCGCAGCAGCACGTCCTCGAAGTTCTGCGCGTAGCTGATCATCGGCGGCAGAACGCGGCGCTCCGACCAATCCGTCGCGACCGCGGCGGGGGCCGGTGCGGCCTCGACGCCGCGCGTCGCGCCGGGCTGCCTCACCGGCGCCGGGGGACGTCTGTTTCCGCGTTGCCGGGTTGCCACGTTTCCGCCTCGCCTGTGCGCAACAGCTCTGTTAGGAGGGCACGGCGCACCGTCCCCGGGTCGTCTAGAGATAGCAGGCGTCGGTCGTTCGTCCAGAGCGTGTCGCCGTACAGCCCCGCTCCTTGTGCGCGATTGCCTGTCTGTTAGAGAGACACGATGTTTGAAGACCTTGTGTTCCGCGACGTTATCATCCAAAATTGGCAGATGATGCAGTGGGAGCGCATCGCTCTGACCGGGCTTCTGTCGCGGATTCGTCCAGAGGGTGCACTCGAGGTCGGTGTTTATCATGGTGGGAGCCTCAGTCTCACCAGTCAATACGCCCGCGAGATCATCGCCATCGATATCGATCCGGAGGTGCCCGGACGGTTCCATTGTCCGGCCAACGTCGACTTGCGGATCGGACCGTCCCAGGATCTCATTCCGCAGGCGCTCGCCGACTTCGAGGCGCGCGGCGTACCGCTTCACTACGTCCTGATCGATGCCGATCACTCCGCGTCCGGGGTGAAGCGCGACCTCGAACTCGTGCTCGCCTACAGCCCGAGACAGCCCCTCGTGATCCTCATGCACGACTCGGGAAATCCCGACACCCGACGGGGGATCCTGTCGGTCGATTGGGCCGCCAACCCCCATCTCCACTTCGTCGACTGCGATTTCGTCCCGGGTCAGATCATCGAGCACGCCGTGACCGCGGCCTCCGGAGAGATCTGGGGCGGCCTCGGGCTCGCCTACCTCGATCCCACGCCGCGCGCCGGTTTTCCCGAAATCCGCCAAAGCGCACAAACGTCGATCCGCTGCCTTCACCACTGTGCGCCGGATTTGTCGATTTTGCGTTGAGGCGTCAAGCATCTAAGACCCCGACCAGAGCCCTTGGCCGCGTCGAGGTTCGAAAGGTGCTGCGCGAGATCCGATACAACCGGCCGCTTCGTGAGACGCAAGCCGCCGCGAGACCTTGGAAGAGACACAATGCAGCGGGTCGTCATCGTCAGCAACCTGTTCCCGCCCACCGTGGTCGGAGGGGCTGAGATCGTCGCCCATCGTCAGGCGTGCGCGCTCGCGGCCCAGGGTGTCGACGTGGCCGTCTTCGCGGGCGGCTTCGCGCGCGAGGGCTGGGAGGCCGGTTCACTGGTCCTCGAGATGACGGACGGCTTTCCCGTCTACCGCATTGCCCTGGCCTCCCTCGATCCGGGCGAGAACTTCCACAGACCCGAGACGGAGCGGCGCTTCCTGTCCCTTCTCGCCACTCATCAGCCGGACATCGTGCATGTCCACAATCCCGGTGGCCTGGGCATGAACCTCATCCCGGCCGCGAAGGGCTTCGGTGCGCGGGTCGTCGTGACCCTGCACGATCACTGGGGCGTGTGTTTCAAGAACACGTTGCTGCGCAACGACGGGCGCGTCTGTCCCGATGTCGAGGCGTGCGCCGTCTGCCTGCCGGCGACGGCCGCCCGCGACGGGGCGCACCTGCCTATCCGGCTGCGGCGCGATTACGTGGCGTGGTGCCTCGATCAGGCCGACCAGCTCCTCAGTCCGAGCCGCTACCTCGCGGATTTCTACGAGACCACGAACGTCGTCCGGCGTCCGACTCAGGCCCTCTCGAACGGCATTCCCGGCGAGCACATCCCGGTCAGCGCCAAGCCTGCGCCCGATCCCGTGCAGTTTGCCTGCTTCAGCTACCTCGGCGAGCACAAGGGCATCCCCACGCTCCTCGCTGCCGCCGAGGCGCTGGCGCGCGATCCCGCGATGCAGGGGCGCTGGCATCTGACGATCGCGGGGCACGGACACCTCGCCGAGGGACTGGTCCGCGACATCGCCGCCGGGCGCTTCGGCGAGGCCGTGAGCTTCGCAGGACGCCTTGCCCACACGGACGCCCTCGTCCTGCTGGCGCGCGTGCACGTGGTGGTGCTGGCCTCGCACTGGCCCGAGAACGAACCGGTGACGCTGCTGGAGGCGATCGCATCGGGCACGGCGCAGCTCGCGAGCCGGATCGGCGGCAATATCGAGCTCGTCGCGGATGAGGCGTCCGGTCTGCTCGTGACGCCGGGCGACCCCGACGCCCTGGCCGCCGCGATGCGTCGGTTCGTCGACGAGCCGGACCTGGCCCAAAAGTTTGGCGCCTACAATGCGGCGCGCCGCGATGCGTTCGACGAGGCGCGGATCATGGAGCGCCTGCGCGCGCTCTACGAGACGGTGCCGGACGCGCCCGCGCCGGATGATCTCGTCGTGGTGTGCGCGGGCCGGGAACGATCCCGCGCCTTCGCGCTCAAGCTCCAACTGATGCTCGATCGCTTCCACATCGTCGAGGACAGGCCCCGCCGGATTCGCTTCATATGGCACGGCTGGGCCGGATCCCAGGTATGGCGCCGGGCCCGCCTGCTCTGGCTCTGGGGCGAGACGGGCGAGGCGGACCTGCCCCTGGTCCTGCAGGCCCTGCGCGCAGGCGTTCCCGTGCTGGCGCCCGCCGATTCCCCCCTGGCGCGCGTGACGGAGCGGGGCGGGGATGTGGGCACCTACGAGACGCTCCTCGACGCGGTGGGCCGGATTGCGGCCCTGCAGGACGTGGAGAGCGGGGCGGCGCTTGCCCCGAACGGTGCGAGCGCCGCACGCTTCCTCACGGCGCTTGCGCCGCGCACGAGCTTCCATCTCCCGGTCCGAGAACTGGCGTGACAGCCGAGCCTCGCCGCCTCGCCGAACCCCGCATCCTGATCTGCAACGAGCGCTTTCTCGCGCGCTTCGGCGTGGATCGCATCCTCGTCCTGCTCGCCGAGCATCTCGCGGCACACGGCGCGCAGGTGTCCTTCGCCTGCCTGCGCTGCGACCCGGCGGTACTCGGTCGGGTCAGCGATCGGATCGACGTGATTCCGCTTCCCGAGGGGATCGATCTGGCGGGCGCCGATGCGCTGGCCACGCGGCATCTCCTCGACGCCTGGGCGCTTGCGCCCGTCGACGTGGTCGTGAGCGGCGGATGGCCCTTCTTCGGGATCGCCGCACGGGCGCCGGCCATCGGCGTCCACAGCCTCTTCATCGACGCCGGCGCCGTGCCCCACGACGGATTTCCGCAGGCCGCCCTGCCGGTTCAGCAGGAGCTGCGGCGTCTGCGCCAGATGTGCCTGCCGGCCATCGGCGCCGTCCTGCCGATCAGCCGCTTCATCCGCGAGAGTCAGACGGAGCCGGATCGCGGCGGCAGCCAGGGCGTGACGACGATCCCCCTGGGGGCGGATCACATGGCGGATCGGCCCTTCGCGGCGGGCGACGTCGCGGCAGCCGAGGACGGCCTCATCGCGGCGCTCGACGCACGCGTCGAGGCCGGGGAGCGCCTCGTCCTCGCCCTCGGGCGCGTGGAGGTGAATGGCTACAAGAACTCCCTGGCCGCCCTCGACGTTCTGCGCAGCGTCCGGACCGCCGTGCCCGAGGCGCACCTGCTCCTGCTGACCGGACCGGATGCGCTTCCGCTTCCCTCCGACCTGCTGGCCCACGTCACGACGCTGCCGACCCTGAGCGATCCCGGTCTGCAAGCCGTCATGGAGCGGTGCGGGCTCGGCCTGAGCCTCTCGCTGTGGGAAGGTTTCAACCTGCCGATCGCCGAGATGCAGTGGCTGGGGCGCCCCGTCCTCGCCTTCGCGATCGGCGCCCATCCGGAGGTGATCGTCGATCCCTGGTTCCTCTGCCAGTCCCAGGCGGAGATGGCGGACAAGGCCGTCCAAGTGCTGACGACGGGCATCCCGGAGCCGATCGTCCGTCTCGAGCGGTTCGCGGGCTTTCGCGCCCGGTTGTCCTGGGCGGGGACGTTGGCGCGCTGGACGCGCGCGATCCTCGAGCCTCTGCGGCGCCCGATCCCCCGAGCGGCCGAAGCCCGGCGTCTCATCGTGATGGACGTGTCGAACGCCGCGCGCGATCCTGCCAATTCCGGCGTGATCCGGGTGACGCGCCGGCTGGCCGCGGCGCTGACGCAGCGCCCGGATCTCGACATCCTCTTCGTGAAGTGGGATGCGGCAAACCAGACCTACGAACGCTTGTCGATTCACAACTACCCGTTCCTATGCAGCAATGCGGGAGCCAAGGACTGGATCGGCGCCACGGCCGAGGCGCTCGCCTACCGCGAGCCTCTCTCGCATCTTCTGCGTGCGGCCGACCCCGGCTGCACGCGGCCGCCCGTGGTGTTCCTGGCCGAGGTCATCCTCGACAACACCGCCGAGGCGCGCGTGCGCTGGGCGCGCGACCACGGATATTTGACCGCGTTCGTCTTCCACGACATGCTGCCGATCTACGAGGCGCGCTATGTCGATGCAGCCGTCGCCGAAGCCTTCCCCTCCTACCTCGCGGCAGTCCGCGCCGCCGATGCCCTCTACGCGAATTCCGGCTTCAGCCTGCGCGAGTTCGAGCGGTGGCACCGCGACCACGGCGAGCCCGTGCCGGAGCGGCGCGAGGCGATCTGGCTGCCGGCGCAGTTCAGCGACCATGCGCGCGTCGAGACGGCACCGGATGCGGAGGGCGAGCTTCACATCCTCTGCGTATCGACGATCGAACCGCGCAAGAACCACCGCAGCCTGATCGAAGCATTCCAGGCTCTGCGGCGGCGCAGACCGGACTTGCCGGTGCACCTCAACCTCGTCGGCAACAGCTACACCGGCGCCGACGGCCTCGCGGCCTCGGTGCGGCTCGCCGAGCAGGCCGATGCCCACATCGTCTGGCACGGCATCCTGTCCGATGGCGACCTCGCCGCGCAGTACGGGCGCGCGCATTTTACGGTCTACCCCTCCCTCGCGGAGGGTTTCGGTCTGCCCATCATGGAAAGCCTCTGGATGGGCCGGCCGTGCCTGTGTCACGAGGGCGGCGTCATGGCCGAACTCGCCGCCGACGGAGGCTGCTTGACCGTCGATATGAATCACGTGGCCGAGGTCTCTGCCGCTCTCGAGGAAATGGCCACGAACGCGGATCTGCGCGCCATCCTGAACCGCCAGGTTCAGACGCGCGCGATCGGCACGTGGGCATCCTACGGCGACAGGATCGCGGACCGCCTGAGGGAGTTGTGAGCATGGATGCCGTGCCGTCCGGAGAGCTCTCCGCATCCGGCCTCTTCGCCCGGGCGGCGGATCGACGCCGCGCCCTGTTCGTGGCCCGCGATGCGCTCTCGGCGGCCATCCTCCACGAGGCAGAGGCGGCAAGCCTGCCTTCCATCGCGGAGGTCCAAGCCGCCCCGGCGCCCGCGCCGCAGTTCCCCGTCGACGTGACCCAGGAGAAACCGCGCTGGCGGGAACGCCGCCGCTTGTATTTCGTGCCGCCGCCGCCCGTCGTCCCGACCCTGAAGAAGCCCCGTCGCCCGACATCGTGGCGCGCCAAGTGGACCGCCGCGGCCCGGATGCGCAGGCGGCGGGCGGCACTCCTGGCCGCCGGCCTCTTCGACGGTGCATGGTACAACATCCGATACGTCGACGTGCCGGCGGCCGGCGTCGATCCGCTCGCGCACTTCCTCAACGACGGCAGCTACGAGGGCCGATCTCCCGGACCGGCCTTCGACACGATGGCTTACCTCGCACGCTATCCCGACGTCCTCGAGGCGCAGGCCGAACCCTGGCTTCATTATGCCCGACACGGAAAGGCGGAAGGCCGTATTGCCGTAGGACCGATCCAAGGCAGTCCGAGGTCGGTCAGGCATCGCTTATCGATCAAGCCGGCAAAAGTATAATGAATGCAACCGTGTAGGCACGCATGCTAAGGTCGGTTGTCTTGATCTGCGAACGACCGTAAGGATTGATTTTCCACGCATGCTCGCCTCGTTCTGAGACTAGGATCACTGCTGAACATGCATCGCTTGGCGTTCTCGGCGGTGTTAGACTCCAGAAAGGTACCATGATCATGGCCAATGAAAAAGATCAGCTCGGCATCTACATCGATATCAGTAAGGACATTATTCCTAGAATGAATTTTACGATCGGCGATCATACGACAAATGTCGACATCACTCCGGACGGCGCCAACAATCTCGGAACCTCCCTTCTGATGTCGAGCTTCATCTGCAGCATCGGAAGAGGCATTCCGGAGGGGACCGTCGTGTCTCCCGGCGCCCTGCCCGTATCGGGGGTTGAGGGTCACATCGACGGGGCTACGAGCCTGCCCGCTTTGACCCTTAGCTTGGTGGGCGGAGGGACAATGACGTTTCTGCTCTCAGCCGACCTCGTTGCGCAGGCGAGCGCCGCCTTGCTCAAAATGCAGCCATCCGACGAACAACAGTCACTTTCGTAGAAACGTGCCGTAAGAAGGTGTGGCTGTTCCGGGAACACCTGACGCGAGCCGGCGCGATCGACGAACTCTTTGCCGCCCTCGACGCCTGGCTGAAGGGCAAGGGTTGCCGACAGCTACACTCCCGCGTCGAACCGGTCCTTCGCCGTCGCGGCCGCGGGCGTGCTCGCCAACGACACCCTGCCGGGCGGCGGATCGCTGACCGTGACGGCCGTGAACGGGCAGGCCACCGCCGTCGGCCGCGTGCTCGCGGGTCGATACGGCGACCTCGTGCTGAACGCCGACGGCAGCCTCACCTACGCGCCGGACGGGACCAGGGCCGCGGCCGGGCTCGTCGAGCACTTCACCTACACCGAGACCGGAAACTTCCAGACCGCCACCGCGAACCTCGACATCCGGCTGACCAGGCCGAGCGCCGCCGATCTCGCCCTGTTCGGCGCCGTCGAGCACGGCGTGACGAGCCCGGCCGCGGGGGTCTACGCGCTGTACGAAGCCCTCCTCCACCGGGCGCCCGACCCGCTCGGGCTGGAGAACTTCACCGCCTCGATCCAGGCCGGGGCCGGCCTGGCCGAGGTGGCCGGCACCCTGCTGACCTCGGCCGAGCGGGGCGGCCCGGTCGCCGACGCGAACGCCTACATCCAGGGGCTCTACGCCAACCTGCTCCATCGCCCGGCAGACGGCGGCGGACTGATCTACTTCGCGAACGAGCTGGACCGGGGCGTGTCGCAGGCGACGGTGGCCGTGGAAGTCGCCACCTCGGCCGAGGCGCAGGGCGTCATCAGGCCCGCCTTCGACACCGGCGTGTTCGTGGTCGACGCGATCGATGCGGCGATGGCGCGGGAGTACTACGCGGTCCTGGGCCGGACCCCGGATGCGGGCGGGCTCCAGAGCTTCGCGTTCCAGGTGCATCAGGCGGCCGCGAGCGGGGGCGTCGACGGGGCGATCCAGGCGCTGGGTCGCGTGGCGGCCGGCATGCTGGGCTCGTCCGAGTATGCCATGACGCATGCGGGCCTGGACGATGCCGGGTTCGTGGACGGCCTCTACCTCGGCGCGCTCGGGCGGCATGCCGAGCCGGGCGGGGCGGCCTTCTTCGCCGACCAGCTCGCGCACGGCGTGTCTCAGGCGGCGGTCGCCCTGGAGATCGGCCAGAGCGCCAAGGCCCAGGTCCATCTCATCGCGCAGATCGAGAGCGGGCTGCACATCATCGGGTGAACGAGGCGGGGGTGAGCCTGGTCGGGCTGTCGGCGTGGTCCTGAAAGGCCTGGACGTACCGGCGCGCAGGACCTCGTCGGCCCGCTTCGTCTCATCCTCGGAGCGGAAGGGGTGCGGGCCGGCCCTTCCCGGTTGTCCTTGTGCTTCGTCGTCTTGCGCCGGCCGGTCTTCGCGTCGTGCCAGATCGCCGCGATCTCGCCGTGCTCCGGCCGGGCGTCCGTCTCGATGCTGCAGGCGTAGCCCATCTGGCGATCGATGAGGATCGGTTCCGGCGGCTGCCCGCCGGCGCTCTTGCCGCATCCGCGCTTGGGTATGATACCAGAAGCGAGCGTCTGGCCGGAGGGCTGGATCACGCTGGCACTGCAATCGGATCACCCATGCGCCTCCCGACACGCGTTTTCGGTCTCTTGCTCGGCGTCTTGCTGCCATGCTCGGCGATGGCGCAGCCCGCAGCCAAACCCACTGCGCCCGCCATCGCAGCCGATCCCGCTACCCTGAAGGCGGCTCGCGACGTGGTTGCGCAGATGCAGGGCGACCGCACGGCCCTGCTGAACGCGATGGCTACGCCCATGGTCGGAATGATGCAGCAGATCGGGGTCAAGCAGCAGGACCAGGCTCAAGCTCTGGTCCAGGAGGTCGTGCTGCCGACCCTCACCGCGCATTACGACGAGCTTCTGGACATTCAGGCGCGCGGCTTCGCCACCGCGCTCGGGAAAGACGACCTCCAGGCCATCGCGGCGTTCTACGCCACGCCGGTCGGCAAGCGGCTCGTTGCAGCCCAACCACAGCTCGCCCAAGCTCAGATGACGGGAACGCAGCAGTGGATGCAGTCGGTGATGCCCGAGATGCAAGGCAAGCTGGCCAAGGCGATCCAGGCACATGGTTGGGGCGCGGGCGGGCAAGCGCAGCCGCGCTGAGCCCGAGCGACCGAGCGGCGTCACGCCGCCCGCGCGTGGTGCAGCACCGCGACCACCAAGTCCTGGTGGCGGGCCGCATCGCTGCGGCGCTCGGCGTCGTAGGTTCGGACGAACACTTCGATCGGGCGCGGGCCGCGAGGTGCGCCCGCAGGCCGGCGATGACGGCCGCCTGCTCCGGGTCGATCCCGCGCTCACCCGGTGCGCCTGGCACCACGCGGCAGCCGTAGGCCAACCCAACCATGCGCCTCAGAGCGTCGGTCCGCCGTCGGATTGGCAGCACGCGCCTGCAGGGTCTGATGGAGGGTGCGGATACGCTGGGCCTGCGGGCGGAACAAGGTCGAGCATTGCCCGACCGGGCCGCGCTGCCCGTGGACGAACGGCCAACCGCTGTCTGAACTGTAGCCACGACGAGCTTCGTCACCATCTGCAACTGTTGGTGGGGGTGCATCTGGAGCCGCGCCGACGCGAGGGCTGAGATCGGCGCCGGTCTTCGCGTCGACGATCCTCACCGGCGAAGCGCGCCATGCGCCGGCCGGCCCCGACGGCGGAGGAGGCTCAAGGTCCCGCGGCGGCCCGGTTCGGGGCCGGGGCGCCCCAGCGCGTCGCCTCGATGCGCGCCGTTCCCCAGCCCGTGCCGACCGCGATCGCGAGCGGCAGCAGCAGCCCGTCTCCGGTGACGGGGGCGAGGCGCACGCGCATGTCGTCGTTCTCCGACATCCGGCGCACGGACGAGCCCTTGGCGCGGTGGCCCGCCACCGGGACCCAGCGGATTCGGCAATCGAGGGCGGGACCGCGATAGGGCCCGCTCTCGACCTGGACGACCGCGCCGCGCGACAGCACGATGTCGGCCCGCGTCGCGCCGTCGAAGACCGGGATGCGGCGATCGCACAGGGCCGGCGCGAGGGGGCCGGGGCCGACGGGGACGGCCAGCATGCCGATCGGATCGGTGACGCCGGATCGGTCGGCGGCCGTGACCGGCACGCGGTCGGGTTTCGGGGCGGGCTCGGGCTCCACCTCGGCCCTGCGCACGCTGCCCGCATCGAAGGTCACGTGGACGCGCACCGGCGCGGTGCCGTAGCGGCTGTCGATCCGGAACTCGGCCGGCACCGTGCCGCCGGGCGACAGGCGCCCGGCCGAGCGCGCGCTGCCAGACCCCTGGAAGAACCAGCCCGCGAGTCCCGAAAGGCCGCCGCCGAGGCCGATCGCGTAACGCTCGGGCGTGAGGTCCGCTGTGAGTTCCGCCGTGCCCACGCCGAGATCGAGAAAGCTCAGGCGGTAGCTGGCCACGAAGTGCTGCGGCCCGTCCGGGCGCGGCGCCGCCGGAGCAGGGCTCGCCGCGAGGACGGCGAGGGCGGCCGAGAGGACGAACCCGGCAGGCCGAACGGACGTGCGGGCACGCGCACGATCCGGCTTACCCTCCCGTGCGGGAGAGGATCGGGGGAAGCGGACGGGTCTCTCCGGAAGGGTCACGTCCCTCACCTTCGGTCTCTCGCGCGCACGGGGAAGCACTGACGCTCGGTCGAGACGCGTCGGGACCGGCGGCTGCGGCGCGAAGCCTAAGCGGGCTTTCGTGGCTTCGCCAACGAAAGCCTGCTTCGATCTCCTTGGTGCCGCATCATTGGGTGCCGCATCATCGTTCTCGCGCGAACCGGCGGCCACTTCGCGCAATGATGCTTAGCGCGCCGCGGCCGCGAGCGCCATCGTCGCGATGCGCGCGGCGCCGAGCCGGCAGGCGCGACGCGATCCGGTCCCGGACGTGGTGACGGGCGCGGCCGGCGGCGGTGGGCTCCGAGACGGGTCGCCCCGACGCGATCGCGCCGTGCGGGTTTCCCGAGGGCGACGGACTTCGGGTCGAGCGCCGCCTCCGAGCCCCTCGGGGCGGCGCTCGGACCTCTGTCACCGGAGCGTCATGCGCGCGCTTTAAGCGGGCGGTGTTCCGAAGCGTGATCGTCGGTGAGGCCCCGGATGTCCGATACCGCTATGTCACCGGCAGGCTTGCCGGGAGGGGCGTCCGTGCGGGCGCACGGTCCCAAGCTCGATCGCGGCATGCACCCGGGTGGCGTGATCGTCTTCCTGCTCGTGCTCGTGGCCGGCCTCGGCTACGCGGTGGTCAGCCTGATCGCCGACATGAACGCGGTCGGCGAGAGCCCGCTGGCCATCGGCGCCTTCGCGCTGCTGGGCCTCGCGCTGCTGATCGCGCTGGCCTTCGAGTTCGTGAACGGCTTCCACGACACCGCCAACGCGGTCGCGACCGTGATCTACACCCACTCGATGCCGCCGCTGGTCGCGGTGGTGTGGTCGGGCGCCTTCAACTTCCTCGGCGTGATGCTCTCCTCGGGCGCGGTGGCCTACGCCATCGTCACATTGCTGCCGGTCGAGCTGATCCTCCAGGTCGGGTCGGGGGCCGGCTACGCGATGATCTTCGCGCTGCTCATCGCCGCGATCATCTGGAACCTCGGCACCTGGGCGTTCGGCTTGCCGAACTCCTCCTCGCACGCGCTGATCGGCTCGGTGATCGGCGTCGGGCTCGCCAACCAGTTGATGGCGGCCGAAGGCTCGGCGACCTCCGGCGTCGACTGGGGCCAGGCGACGGGCGTGTTCAAGGCGCTGCTGTTCAGCCCTGTCCTCGGCTTCATCGCCGCCGCCCTGCTGCTGCTCGCGCTCAAGGTCACCGTCCGGCGCCACGACCTCTACGAGGCGCCCAAGGGCAACACGCCGCCCCCGCTGTGGATTCGCAGCCTGCTGATCCTGACCTGCACGCTGGTGTCGTTCTTCCACGGCGGCAACGACGGGCAGAAGGGCATGGGCCTGATCATGCTGATCCTGATCGGCGCCGCGCCCACCGCCTACGCCCTCAACCGCACCATGGCCGACGACACCACGCCGGCCTTCGTCCAGGCGTCGCAGGCCGCGAGCCGGGTGTTTGCGGGCTACGCCGGCGCCGACGCCCAGCCGGAGGCGGCGGCCGCGCGCAGGCAGGTCGCCGACGCGCTGCGCACGAAGGACCTGAACCGGCCGGCGGTGTACGGGGCGCTCGCCGCCCTCTCCGCCGACATCGCGGCCAACGTCAAGAACTACGGCGCGATCAGGCAGGTGCCGGCGGCGCAGACCTCGAACCTGCGCAACGACATGTACCTCGCCTCCGACGCGATCCGCCTCCTGCCCAAGAACGGCGCGACGTTCTCCGACGCCGAGGCCGGCACGCTGAAGTCCTACACCGGCCTGCTCAACGACGGCACGCGCTACATCCCGACCTGGGTGAAGGTCTGCGTCGCCCTGGCGCTCGGCCTCGGCACCATGGTCGGCTGGAAGCGGATCGTCGTCACCGTCGGCGAGAAGATCGGCAAGACCCACCTCACCTACGCCCAGGGCGCATCGGCCGAGCTGGTCGCGGCCGGCACGATCGGGCTCGCCGAGCTCTACGGCCTGCCGGTCTCGACCACCCACATCCTGTCGAGCGGGGTCGCGGGCACCATGGCGGCCAACGGCTCCGGCCTGCAGATGTCGACCGTGCGCAACATGGCGCTCGCCTGGGTCCTGACGCTGCCGGCCGCGATCACGCTGGCCGGCGTGCTGTTCTTCATCCTGCGCCACGTGTTCTGAGCGGGTCCGCGCTTTGTGAGGGCGGCGCGGGCGCAGCCGATCGAGGTCGCCGGATGCCGGGAAGACAGCGATGACGAATGCCGCCGATGCGGGGCCGACGCGGCGCGCGGCGGTCACCGGCCTCGGAGCCGCGGCCGGCATCGCCCTCGGCCCGCGCCGGCGCGGGCCGAGGGCCGCGC
Organism: uncultured Methylobacterium sp.; assembly: GCF_964244095.1. GTDB lineage: Bacteria > Pseudomonadota > Alphaproteobacteria > Rhizobiales > Beijerinckiaceae > Methylobacterium. The sequence continues at coordinate 14,018 of NZ_CAXTHR010000008.1, forward strand.
CTCGGGCACGGTGACCGGCATCGTGTTCGAGGACCACTCCGGGACCGGAGGGACGACCCCGGCATCGCCGACGTGATGGTCTCCAACGGGCGGGACGTTGCCCGGACCGACCGCGACGGCCGCTACGCGCTGCCCGTCGCGGACGGGTCCGCCGTCTTCGTGGTCAAGCCCGCGGGCTGGCGCGTGCCGTGCGACGGCAACAACCTGCCGCGCTTCACCGACCTCCACCAGCCGGCCTCCGAGCCCGAGCGGGCAATGCGGATATGCCTGGAGAGCCAGTTCCACGGCCGCAACCCCGAGCTCGCCCGCGACTACACGATCCAGCAGTTGCTCGGCTCGCCGATCGCCGCCGAGGCCGCCGGCGCGACCGACCTCGTGGTCAACGTCTTCGACGGCGGCCCGAGGACGACGGTGACCTGCCGGCTCGGCGACCGGCCGCCGGCCGCGATGCGGCGGGTGCGGCGCCCCGACTCCTTCGTCGAGCAGGTCTAAGCCCACAACGCCGCGACGCGGAAGCCCTGGGTCAAGGCCGAGCCCTCGACGCGCGTCTGGACGCTGCGCCGGCCGGCCGGCTTGCCCCCCGGCACGCACCGGGCGATGGTCGAGGTCGTCGACGAGTACGGCCGGACCCGCGCGGACGCGCTGCTCATCGAGGTCGTCGGCGCCGACCCGGACGCCTCCGGCCGGCGGATCTGAGGCCGGAGGCGTCGCGCCGCCGCCCGGCGGATCGATCGTGACCCGGACAGTTCGCCCGTATGGTTTGCCGTCTATATTGACTTCGCGTTGCTTTGAGGCAACATCGCCGGACTTGTCTTATTGTGACTGGATTATGACGAAGACGGAAACGTAGACTTCGGTACGACTTCCCCATCCGCCGTCGGGAGCGGTGCGAGGGGGGCGAGCCATGGACCTGAAGCAGGGTGTGTCGATCATCGCGGTGATGGCCGCGGCCTACGCATCGACGGTGGCGCAGGCGCAGACCGTCAACACGACGCCGGCCAACGTGAACGTGCTGAACCTGCTCGGGCCGTATCTCGGCCTCAACGCGACGCCGGTCGGACAGCAGACGCTTCAGCTCAACCTGTCCCAGGCGGTCGCCGAGAACCGCAACGCGTCGATCGCGCAGCAGCAGTTCGCGATCAGCGACAAGTCGCTGCCGGGCAGCACCCCCTTCCTCGGCTCGATCACGCTGGTCAACGGCAGCGTCGTCAACCTCGGGCCGGGCGACAACATCGCGGGCGGCCTTCCGCTCCAGGCGATCCAGAGCAATCCGGGCATGCCGGGGAGCCTCAACCCGCTCCAGCCGGTCGGCGGCCTCGGTCCCGTGCTCGGATCGATCTACCAGACGGGCATCCGCGCCAGCACCGCGACCACCGGGCCGCTGGCGGCGACCTTTAACCTGCTGAACAACGCCTACAACTTCACGAGCGCCGACCTCGGCGTGGCGAAGAACTTCTTCGCCAACGGAGCCGCCACCAACCCGGGCACGACGCCGCCGGGCTACGTCCCGGTCCCGGCCGTCGCGCCGGCCGGCTTCACGCTGCCGACCGCCAACGGCCTGCCGAACACCCGCGACAGCGTCTACGACCTCGCCTACGGCGTGACCAACCGGCAGGCGAACCAGGACGTGTACGGCAGTTCGCGCCCGGTCCAGGTGGCGCCGAACAGCTACAACATCTTCGACCCGACCGCGCTGAACGGGCTCGCCACCAACCCCTCCTTCCCGAGCGGCCACACCAATTACGGGATCACCGACAGCATCCTGCTCGCCATGCTGGTGCCGCAGCAATACCAGAACCTGCTCGCCCGCGGCGCCGAGTACGGCGACAGCCGGATCGTGCTCGGGGTGCACTACCCGCTCGACATCATCGCGTCCCGAGCCTTCGCGGCCTACGACCTCGCCCAGGCCTTCACCAATCCGGGCTACATCGGCAACGCCGCGACGACCGGCACGGCGATCAACCTGCCGGGCCTGTTCACGGCGGCGGCCGCCGAACTCCAGTCCTACGAAGCGGCACAGTGCGGCGCCTCGGTCGCGGTCTGCGCCGCGAGCGCGGCCAACACCGCCGGCAACCCCTACGTCCCGTCGGCGGCCAACCAGGCACTGTACCAGTCGCGCCTCACCTACGGCCTGCCGACCCTGAGCTTCGCGCAAGCACCGCGGGAAGCGGCCCCGACGGGCGGCCCGGACGCGTCGATCCTGCTGGCGCCGCTCTACGGCGGCAGCACGACGGCCGCGCGGACGATCGCCCCGAGCGGCGGCCTCTACGGATCGCTGCAGACGAGCACGATCAACCAGATCATCGTCAACACCGAGACCAACGCGCTGGCGGCGTTCTCCGGCACGGCGCTGAGCTACTGGAGCCGGATCGACCTCTACGCGGCGGCGGGCTATTTCGGCAACGTCACCGGCACGCTCCGCATGGATACCGCGGATCGCGTGACGACGAACGTCGCCATCGGCAACGGCGGCGCCCTCTACGCCAACGGCACGATCACCGGGCTTGCCACGATCGGCAGCGGCGGCCTGCTCGGCGGCACCGGCACGGTCGGCGGCATCGGCGCGATGTCTGGCGGCACGGTCGCGCCGGGCAATTCCATCGGCACGCTCAACGTCTCCGGCAACGTCGGCTTCGCGGCCGGCTCGACCTATCAGGTCGAGGCGAACGCGGCCGGCCAGTCCGACCGGATCGCTACCACCGGCACCGCGACGCTGAACGGCGGCACCGTGCAGGTGCTGGCCGCCGGCGGCAGCTACGACCCGCGCACCCGCTACGCCATCCTCGACGCCGGCGGCGGCGTCACCGGACAGTTCGCGGGCGTGACCGCGAACCTCGCCTTCCTCACCCCGAGCCTGCGCTACCAAGCCAACGCGGTCGACCTGACGCTGACGCGCAACGACATCGCCTTCGCGGCGATCGCGCAGACCCGCAACCAGGCCGCGGTCGCCACCGCGGTCCAGGCCGGCGGCGCGGGGCTGGGCGCCTACGACCGCACCATCGCGCTCTCCACCCCCGAGGCGGTGGCCGCGTTTCAGGCGCTGACCGGCGACATCCACGCCAGCGCGGTCTCGGCCGCGTTCGAGACCGCGTTCTTCGTCCGCGAGGCGATCCTCGACCGGATGCGCTGGGGCGCGACGCCCGGCTACGCCGACGGCGCCGATTACGGCCGCCTGCCGGCGGCCTACACCGCGGACCTGCCAGGCCGGCAGGCGGCGCCCGTCCCGGTGCCGGTGCGCGTCCTCGACCCGCGGGTGTTCGGCCTCTGGGGCCAGGGCTTCGGCAGCTTCGGCCAAGCGCGCACCGACGGCAACGCCGCGGGCCTGTCGCGCCAGACCAGCGGCTTCGTGCTCGGCGCCGACGCGCGCGTCGAGAGCGGCTTCCGCTTCGGCGTGGCCGGCGGCTACACCGTGACCAACCTGGACACCGCCGGCCGCCTGCAATCCGGCTCGATCGAGAGCGGCTTCGGCGGCCTCTACGGCGGCTACGAGCTCGGGCCGGTCTCGCTGCGCCTCGGCGCGGTCTACGCCGACAACTCGGAACGCCTGCGCCGAACGGTGCTGTTTGCCGGCTTCAGCGACACCCCGAGCGCGCGCACCGGCGGCTCGACGATCCAGGGCTTCGGCGAACTCGGTTACAGGTTCTTCCTCGGCGGCGGCGCCTCGCCGCCGATCCGCAAGGATGCCGCGCCGGTGCCTGTGACGACGCTCTCCTACATCGAGCCCTTCGTCGGCGGTGCCATCATCGCGATCGGCCGCGACCGCTTCGCCGAGACCGGCGGGGCCGCCGCGCTCACCGGGTTCGCCCGCGACTACGACCTCGGGACCGCGACCGCCGGCATGCGGGCGCAGACCAGCCTCGACCTCGGCTTCGCGGCCCCGGTCTCGGCCCACGGGCTGCTGGGCTACCGCCGCGCCTTCGGCGACGTGGTGCCCACCGCGCTGCTGGCCTTCGGCGCGAACGGCCCGAGCTTCCTCACGGCCGGCATCCCGATCGACCGCGACGCGCTCGTGGCCGAGGCCGGCCTCGACCTCCGGGTCTCGGCCAATGCGACGCTCGGCATCGCCTATACCGGCCAGGTCGGAAACCGCGCCGAGGACCATGCCGTGAAGGGCAACTTCACCTACCGGTTCTAGAGCACTGTTCGTGATCCCCGGATCATGAAAAGTGCTCTAATACCGACGGCGGCTATCCCTCACCCTTTTGTCTCGGCCCTGCGCAGGGGACGGATGGGTAGATGATAGCCGCCACTGCCATTATATCAGCCCGATGTTGCTACCTGTTGACTGCATCCTCAAATAGTACCGATTCCATGGAATCAATCGTGATTGTTATTGGTAATTTTGATAAACGTAATCGAATTACTTATCAACGTTCATGGTCAAATTAATAAATCATGAGAAGTCTCCGATTCTAGTAACGAGTATCGCAAGCTCGCTCTGCCTTGAAATTCCAAGTTTTCCATAAACCGACTTCAGTTGTGTGCGAACTGTACAGGTCGAAACAGAACCCATCTCAGCGATATCGCGAGGTGATCGACCTGCACCGACAAGAGATGCGATGCGTGCTTCCGCTGGGGTAAGTCCGAGATCCTGCAGCACCTTGATGACTTGATCAGAGGCAGATCGGTATAGATCGCGCAGAAGCAGCATGACCGCCCGACCCGCGACACCGGTGATGCCTGCTGCGACCGCTTCGGAACGGATACCCACCACCTCGACGTACAGCGAGCGGCCACAGCGGGGCCGGCGGATCGCCATCGCGCCTGCACGAACCACGCGACCCTCACTGGCATCTGCGATCAGTCGTTCGAGTTTCATGCGTTCCGTGGATGTCGATGCGCGGGGGACTTGACCAAGCGGCGCTTGAAGACCATCGCCCAACAGCTGCCGTGCTGGTTCACTGACGAAACGCACGCGGCCCTTGGGATCGAGAATGATCACCCCAACGGTCAAATGCTGCAGGGTGGACGAAAAATCAGATGTGAGAGCAAGGGCCTGTGCGAACCGGGACGAGATGGTGAAAGCCCGCGCGATGTGCGGCGCCAAGATTTCAAAACAAGAGATTTCAGTATTCTCATAACGACCAGATTTAAGAGCACGCTGTGTGCTGATCGTTACCAGCCCTCCATCAGGATCATCGGCGATGTAGCTCAGGCAGCTACCAAGCCCGTATTTTCCAAGAAATTCTTGATAGAACGCATCGCGCTGAATAAATTCAGGTGTTATGTGCTGACTGTCGAGAAACACTATTCCGGGGGGGAGGTGTATGTCTTTTGCTTTTTGGATTCGGCTATCAAATTGAAACCATCCCGATCGATAGGCCGCATTTCCTTCGGCCAAACTTTCCGACGCGACGCTCTCTGAAGCACGTGCTTGGTCAAAGGGCAGAATGACAGTCCCGACGGCACCGACATTCTCTGCGAGCACAGCGAGTGCCCGCGGCCATTCGTTGGAATCGAGGGCTGCGGCATACAGGGCATCAAGTGCGGTCTCGACATCAGATTGAGCCATGATGGGGATGCGCCATTTGCCGATCGAACTCTCGATTGGAAGTATCCGCAATTTCCACACCTTATACCAACGGCGGCTAACCCTCACCCTTTTATCTCGGCCCTGCGCAGGGGACGGATGGGTAGATGATAGGCGCCACTGGTATGAGGTCGCATTTTCTCCACGCGAGCCGGTCACCACCTCGCTGGAAGATGCTCCACGGATGCTGGTGGCCCGGCCGGAGCGGATCGGCCGGGCCTCGATGAAGCCGCTCCGTGATGGCCGGGTCGCGCACCGGTGCTTCCTCCGGTTCGGGCCCTCAGCCGCGCGGGACGTCGCGGCGCTCCAGCAGCTCGATGCGCACGTCGTCCGGGCCGGCGATGAAGGCGACGCGCAGGCCCGGCCGCATCGCCTTCGCGTCGACGAGGATCAGCACGCCGCGTGCGCGCAGGTCGGCGAGGGTGGCGTCGAGGTCGGCGACGCCGAGGCCGATATGCTCGATGCCGAGATGGGGCGCCTTCGCCGGCGGCGCGAGGTCGGCGGGCGCCTGCTCGATGAACACGGTGAGCCCGCCGAGATCGAGCACGACCCGGCTCGGCGGCGCGCCCTCGCGGCGGACCTCGCGGGCGGCGAGCACGCCGACGTAGAATCCCGCCGCCGCGACCGCGTCGCGGCTGCGCAGGTGGACGTGGTCGATGTGGAAGCCCATCGCTGGTCTCTTGGTCTCGCTCAGAGCAGGGTGCGGTCGAGGCGGATGATCCGGCACGGGTCGCCGGCGCGGGCCGCCGGGGCGTGCGGCGCGCGGATCAGCAGGGCCTCGGCTTTGCCTAGCACCGCCAGCATCGACGAATCCTGGCGCGATTCCGGGTGCGCCACCGGCATCCGGTCCGGCGCGGTGTCGAGGCCGGCGCGCAGGTAGTCCTGGCGGCCGTCATTGGCGTCGAGGTCGCGGCCGAGGGTGGCGGGCTCGCTGCGGTCGGCCCCCGCGAGGGGGTCGCCGAGGAGGGCCCGGACCGCCGGCACGACGAAGAGCAGCCCGCAGACGATCGACGAGACCGGGTTGCCCGGCAGCCCGATCACCATCATCGAACTTGCCGACGCATCGTCCGAATCCGCAAGCCGAGGATCACCGTGCGGGACGATGCGCAGATGCCCGTGCATCAGCGGCTTGCCCGGCCGCAGGGCCACGCGCCAGAACCCGAGCTCCAGCCCCTCGCGGGCGAGCGCCGCCTGGACGAGGTCGTGATCGCCGACCGAGGCGCCGCCGAGCGTCACCAGCAGGTCGGCGCGCGCGGCCCGCGCCTGCCCGAACGCCGCCTCCAGGGCGGGAAGGCTGTCGCCGGCGATGCCGAGGTCGATCGCCTCGGCCCCGGCCGACGTCACCAGCGCGGCCAGCGCCAGCGCGTTCGAGGCGATGATCTGGTCCCAGGCCGGGGTCTCGCCGGGCTGGACCAGTTCGTCGCCGGTGGCGAGGATCGCGACGCGGGGCTTGCGCCGCACGGCGACGCGACCGTGGCCGGCGGCGGCGGCGAGCGCGAGGCGGCGCGCGTCGAGGGTGTCGCCGGCCGCGAGCAGCGCGTCGCCGGCGAAGAAATCGAGCCCCGCGCGGCGGATGAACCTTTGGGGGACCACCGCCTCCAGGACGACGACGGCCCCGGCCTCGGCTCGCGCGTTCTCCTGGATCAGGACGGCGTCGGCGCCCTCGGGGACCGGCGCCCCGGTGAAGATCCGCACCGTCTCGCCCGGGCCGATCGCGCCGGAGAAGCCGTGGCCGGCAGCACTCGTGCCGACGAGCCGCAACGCCGCGCCCGCCACCGCCGCGTCGGCGCCGCGCACGGCGTAGCCGTCCATCGCCGAGGCCGGGAACGGCGGTTGCGTGCGGAGCGCCGCGACGTCGGCGGCGAGCGTCCGCCCGGCGGCGCGCGCCAGCGCCACCGTTTCGGCCGCGACCGGGCCGGGCACGCCCGCCAGGATGCGCGCCAGCGCCTCGGCGACGGAGATCAGGCCGCTCACGCGAAACGCCTCACCGCGCACCATCCTCCGCCCGGTAGGCGCCGGAGCGTCCGCCGTCCTTGGCGAGCAGGCGGATGCCCTCGATGCGCATGCCGCGATCGACCGCCTTCACCATGTCGTAGACCGTGAGGCAGGCCACCGACACGGCGGTCAGCGCCTCCATCTCGACCCCGGTCGGGCCGTGCACCCGTACCTCGGCGGTCAGCCGCAGGCCTGGCAGCGCGTCGTCGGCCTCGCATTCGACCCGGACCTTGGTGAGCAGCAGCGGGTGGCAGAGCGGGATCAGCTCGTGGGTGCGCTTGGCCGCCATGATGCCGGCGAGCCGCGCCGTGCCGATCACGTCGCCCTTCCTGGCGTCGCCCTCGCGGATCAGCGCGAGCGTCGCGGGCCGCATCACCACGAGCCCTTCGGCGCAGGCGGTGCGGGTGGTCGCCGGCTTGTCGCCGACATCGACCATGTTGGCCGCGCCCGCGGCGTCGAGGTGGGTGAGGCGGGGTGCGGTGTCGTCCACGTCAGCCCTGCGCCTTCGCGGGTGTCTCGCCGAACAGCAGGGCGCGGGTCGCCGCCGTCACGTCGGCCTGCCGCATCAGGCTCTCGCCGACGAGCACCACGTCGAGGCCGTGGGCTGCAAGCCGCGCCACGTCGGCGTGATCCGCGATGCCGCTCTCGGCCACCGCGATGCGGTCGGCGGGAATGCCGGCGCCGAGGCGGATCGCGGTCTCGAACGAGACCGCGAAGGTCTTCAGGTCGCGGTTGTTCACGCCGATCAGCGCGGTGCCGAGCGGGATCGCGCGGGCGAGCTCGGCCGCGTCGTGGACCTCGGCCAGCACGTCCATACCGAGGTCGTGGGCCGTCTCGACCAGGGCCTCGGCCTCGTCGTCGTCGAGGCAGGCCAGGATCGCGAGGATGCAGTCCGCGCCCCAGGCCCGCGCCTCGTAGACCTGGTAAGGCTCGAACAAAAAGTCCTTGCGCAGCACCGGCAGCGCGCAGGCGTCGCGGGCCTGGGTGAGGTACTCGGGGCGCCCCTGGAACGAGGGCTCGTCGGTGAGCACCGAGAGGCAGGTGGCGCCGCCGCGCGCGTAGGCGGCGGCCAGCGCCGCCGGGTCGAAGTCGGCCCGGATCAGGCCCTTCGACGGCGAGGCCTTCTTCACCTCGGCGATCAGCGCCGGGCGCCCGTCCGCGACGTGGGTGCGGATCGCGGCGGCGAATCCCCGCGGCGGGGCGGCCTCGGCGACGCGCGCCTCCAGCTCGGAGAGCGGCACGCGCAGCTTCGCCTCGGCGATCTCGCGGCGCTTGTAGGCCGCGATGCGGGCGAGCACGCTCGGCCGGTCGGGGATCGCGGTCGGCGGTTCGGGCGCGAGGTCGGTCGTGAGGGCGGCGGGCATCGGCACTCCCTATCCGTTCGAGACCGCGACGAGTCGGGCGAGCGTGGCGCCGGCCGCCCCCGAATCGATCGCATCCTGCGCCCGCGCGACGCCCTCGGCGAGGGTGCCGGCTCCGTCTGCGACGACGAGCGCCGCGCCCGCGTTGAGGACCGCGATGTCCCGGTAGGCGTTGCGCGCGCCCGACAGGATCGCTGCGAGCGCGCGGGCATTGTGCTCGGGATCACCCCCGCGCAGGGCGTCGAGGCCGTGGAGCGGCAACCCGACCTCGCGCGGGTCGATGGTGAACGTCGCGATCCGGCCATCCTCCAGGGCCACCACCCGCGTCGGCCCGGTGACGGTGATCTCGTCGAGCCCGTCGGAACCGTGCACGGTCCACACCCGGCGGCTGCCGAGGTCCGCCAGCACCTGCGTCAGCGGCTCGGCCCACGAACCTTGCGAGACGCCGAGGAGCTGATGCTCGACGCCGGCCGGGTTCGCGAGGGGGCCGAGCAGGTTGAAGATCGTCCGCGCCGGCAGTTCGGCGCGCACCGCCGCGACGTGGCGCATCGCGCCGTGGTGGACCTGCGCGAACATGAAGCACAGGCCGGCCTCCCGCAGGCAGCGGCTCAACCCCTCCGGGTCGAGGCCGAGCCTGACGCCCAAGGCCGCCAGCACGTCGGCCGAGCCCGAGCGCGAGGTGGCGGCGCGGTTGCCGTGCTTGGCCACCGGCACGCCGCAGGCGGCGACGAGGATCGCGGCCAGCGTCGAGACGTTGTAGCTGCCCGAGTGGTCGCCGCCGGTGCCGACCACGTCGACGGCGCCCGCCACCGGCGCGACCCGGATCATCCGCGCGCGCATCGCCTCGACGGCGCCGACGATCTCTTCGCGGCCCTCGCCGCGGACCTTCAGGGCGATCAGGAAGGCGCCGGCCTGCACCGGCGTCACCTCGCCCGACAGGAGGTCGTCGAAGGCGGCGCGCGCCTCGGCGCGGCTCAGGCTCAGGCCGGCGGCGACCTTCGCGAGGTGGGGTTTGAAGGCGTCCATGGCGTCTGGCGGGGCCGGCTTTCCGAGGCTGCGATCGGGCCGTCCGGCGGGCGGAGGGCGCCTCGTCAATGCACGCCGGCGCGGGCCTTGTCACGCGCCGCGTTCCACGCGGTCGCGATGTCGAGGAAGTTGCGCAGGATCTGCGCGCCGTGCTGCGAGCGGATGCTCTCGGGGTGGAACTGCACCCCGTGCACCGGCAGGTGCGCGTGCTCCAGGCCCATGATCAGGCCGTCGGCCTCCGCCGTGACGGTCAGCGCCTCCGGGCAGCCGGCCCGGTCGACGACGAGAGAGTGGTAGCGGGTGGCCTCGAAGGCGTCGTTGAGCCCGCGGAAGACGCCGCGCGCGCCGTGGCGGATGGTCGAGACCTTGCCGTGCATCGGCGCGGGCGCCCGCACCACGTCGCCGCCGAAGGCCTGCCCGATCGCCTGGAGCCCGAGGCAGACGCCGAAGATCGGGATCTCGCCGCTCAGGCGGCGCACCGCGTCGAGGCAGATCCCGGCCTCGTTGGGCGTGCACGGGCCGGGCGAGAGCACCAGCGCGTCCGGCGCCCTCAGCCTGATATCCTCCACCGTGACGGCGTCGTTCCGCACCACGTCGATCGCGCCGCAGAGCGGGCCGATCAGGTGGACGAGGTTCCAGGTGAAGGAATCGTAGTTGTCGATGACGAGGACGTTGGGCATGGGCTCACGCGCGGGCCGACGCGCGTGTGTGACGGGGCGGCGTGCGCCGGTCAACTCGGGCTCGATGCGGGCAGGGGCGGCTCGGGACGCGACGGGCTCAAGCCCGCCTTGGTGCCGACGCGCCGCGCGCCGCTCCAGGCAACCTCGGCCCGGGCGCGCAGCGTGGCGGCGTCAAGCTCCGGACCCGTCCTGGACGGGCTCCGGAGCGATCATCACCGCCGCGAGCACTGAGACCGGGACGATGACGCACCAGAACGACCAGGCCGCGACCCCGAACGCGCCGGCCAGTGCCCCGACGGCGAAGGCGAGCACGGCGGGCAGCATCCGCCGGAGGCGTGCGCGTGTCCGAGCACCGCCGCCGCGCTCTCCGCGCAGGAGGTCGGTGACGTCCAGCACGGCCTGCGTGACGTTCACGGTCATGACGGTCGTGGCGGCGAGGTGCCCGAGGGCGAGCCGGCCGGTCGCGTTCTGAATCCCCATCGCGGTCACGCCCAGCATGCCCACGAGCACGGCCGGTCCGCTGTCTGCCGACAGGAAGGGCGCCAGCGAGACGCCGGCGGCGCCGAAGCCGGCCAGGACGACGGCTTCGAGGCCGAGGAGGCAGCGAAGCGGCGCGATCCCGCGGCGCTCCAGCGCCAGCGCGATCAGGCGCGTGGCGGCGACCGCCAGGATGAACGCCGGCAACGCGCAGAGCTTGGAGACGACGCCGCTCGACGTCGAGACGAGTTCGGCGCCGATGAGGACGAAGTTGCCCGTGACGTGCGCGGTGAACAGGCCGGCCAGGGCGACGAACGCTGCGGCGTCGACGAAGCCGGCGACGAAGGCGAGCCCGGTGCCGATCAGCCAGTCCCGATCCATCATACGGTATCCGATGAATGCTTCGGTCGCGCCGTTTTCCCGGACGCCTGGAGCGTGAGCGGACGGTGATCCGGCGCCAAGCGAAACGAAGGGCCGCGTCAGCGGCTCGATCCGACCGGAGCCAAGGGTTCGACTGCCAAGGGTTCGGCCGCCAAGGGGTTCGACGCTTCGCGACGTCCCGTGCCGGGTCCCGGATCGGGTTCCGCTGTCGCGTCACCCGTCCGGGAAAACGGACCCTGCATCGCATGCGGTCCGGCGGACGACCGCCGCTCCGCCCCTGCGGGAGACGCGACGCCCCCGAACCCATCAGCCGGAGATCCTATCAGGCCGCCCGGATGGCGGCCAGGAAGTCGTCCACGTCCTTCTTGACCGAGAGCGACTGGCTGGCCAGCTCCGCCGCCGCGCCGAGCACCTGCTGGGCGGCGCTGCCGGTCTCGCCGGACGAGGCCAGCACGCCGGCGACGTTCATCGACACGTCCTGGGTGCCGCGGGCGGCCTCCGAGGCGTTGCGCGCGATCTCGTTGGTGGCCGCCGTCTGCTCGACCACGGTCGCGGCGATCGTGCCGGTGATCTCGTTGACCGAGACGATGGTGCGGCCGATCTGCTGGATCGCGTTCAGCGCCTGGCCGGACGCGGCCTGGATCGCAGCGATCTGACCCGAGATCTCCTGCGTCGCCCGGGCGGTCTGGCCGGCGAGCTCCTTGACCTCCGCCGCCACGACCGCGAAGCCGCGGCCCGCCTCGCCGGCCCGCGCCGCCTCGATGGTGGCGTTGAGCGCCAGCAGGTTGGTCTGGCCGGCGATGCCGGAGATCATCGTCACCGCATCGCCGATCTTCTCCGCGGCCTGGGCGAGATCGGTCATGGAGGACGTGGTCGCGTCGGCCTCCCTGACGGCGTGGCTGGCGACTTCGTTCGAGCGATGGACCTGACGCTCGATCTCGTGGAGCGATGCCACCATCTGCTCCGCGGCCGCGGCCACCGTCTGCACGTTGGCCGAGGTCTCCTCGGCGGCCGCGCTGGAGGCCATGGCCTGGCTGCTGGTGTTGTCGGCGACCCCCGTCATCGAGCGGGCGGTGGCGTCGAGTTCGGTCGCCGCGGAGGTGACGACGTTGAGCGAGCCTTCGATCCGGCTCTCGAAGCCGCGCACGAGCGCGTCGACGCGATCGGCCCGGCGCTGCCGCGCGGATTGCTCGGAGACCTGACGGGCCTCGAGTTCGGTGCGTGCGATGGCGTTCTGCCGGAAGACGTCGACGGCCTGGGCCATCTCGCCCATCTCGTCCGTCGCGTCCTGCGAGGGCACGACGATGTCCGTCTCGCCGGATGCGAGGCGCTTCATCGCCTGCGTCATGCCGGAGATCGGCCCGATGATGCTGCGGGCGATGACCAGGGCGAGGCCCGCGCCGAGCGCCAGGATCAGGCCGAGGAGGCCGAGTTGCACGGCGCGCGCACGACTCATCGTCGCCTCGCTCTCGTCGAAGAGACTCTTCAGCGCGACGTCGAGCTTCTCGTGCACCGCGAGGCCGACCGCGTCCATCTTGGAAAGCTTCGGCTTGAGGATCTGCTCATAAAGCGCGTCGGTCGCGAGCAGCGCGGCCGATACCGTATTGAAGTTCGCCACGTAGGCCGCGAGCGCGTCCTCGACCGCCTTGAGGGCCGCCTGCTGCTTCGGGGCGAGGCTCAGTCCGCGGATGGATTTCAGAAGCGTCTCCGCGCGGCCGGTGCTGGCGGCGAAGGTCGCCGGTCCCTTGGCATCGAAGGTCGCGAGGAAGCGCCAGTTGGCGACCCGGACGGCGAAGATCGCATTCTCGAGCGCCAGCGTCTGAGCCGCCCCGGCCTCCTCGCCGTTCGCCCGCATCTCCGAGGCCAGGGCCGCGACGGCCTTGACCATCGCGTCGCCGGTGCCGAACAGGCCGGCCTTGCCGTCGCGGATCGTGCCGCCGACCTCGGCCAGGCGCGCCATCCGACCGGACAGGTCCAGGCTCTGCTCGCGGATCGTCGCGTACATCGCCTTGCGTTCGTCCGTTTCGGCGCGGTCGATCAGAGCCTCGGACAGGGTCCTGATCGATGCGAGATCGACCGTCATGCCCGCCACGTCGGCCTGGGTCTGACCTGCCCGGAACGCGTAGCTCTGGGCCAGGAAATGATCGCTCAGCTTGTTGATGGAGGACACGTCGCGGACGTTCTGCTCCAGGCGACCCCTCTGGTTGTAGATCTCGTCCACGTCCACGAGCTGCATGTAGGAAAACAAGCCCATTCCGCCCGCCAGGACGACGAGGGCTGCAAAACCGCCATAGAGGCGCGCGCGAATGCCGAGCTTCATCTGATCTCACGCCTGACTGCCGGAATGTGACGTGACGATCGTCAAAATCCCTTAGTTTTCGATGAAGTTTGGATGATACCGCCGGCTCGGACGTTGACCTCGCGGCATTTTGATTAGGCCTCGATAGACGGCGACGTGGAAGCTCTCCCGCTCCGCGCGTGCCCCTCACGCCAACCCAAGCGCGCCGCCCTTACGAGACCGTGGCACCGGACTACTGCCCCCGCCGCGCGCGGCTTGCGAACATCACCGCGTCCTCCGCCGCCCGGAACAGGGCGCGCGCCTTGTTCACGCATTCCTGCTGCTCTGAGGCCGGATCGGAATCGGCGACGATGCCGGCACCGGCCTGCACGTGCATGCGGCCGTCCTTCACGATCGCGGTGCGGAGCACGATGCAGGTGTCCATCTCGCCCCGCGCCCCGAAATAGCCGATGCAGCCGCCGTAGGGCCCGCGCTTCTCGCGCTCCAATTCGTCGATGATCTCCATCGCCCGCACCTTCGGCGCGCCCGAGACCGTGCCGGCGGGAAACCCTGCGGCAAGCGCCGCGAGGTTGTCGTGCTTCGGGTCGAGGTCGCCCTCGACGTTCGAGACGATGTGCATCACGTGGCTGTAGTATTCGAGGAAGAACGAGCCGGTGACGGTCACCGTGCCGAGCCTGGCCACCCGGCCGACGTCGTTGCGGCCGAGGTCGAGCAGCATCAGGTGCTCGGCGCGCTCCTTCGGGTCGGCGAGCAGCTCGTCGGCCAGCGCCCGATCCTCGGCCGGCGTCGCGCCGCGGCGGCGCGTGCCGGCGATCGGGCGGATCGTCACCTTGTCGTCGCGCACCCGCACGAGGATCTCGGGACTGGAGCAGACGACCTGGAAGTCCTCGAAATCGAGGTAGCACAGGAAGGGCGCCGGGTTGGTGCGGCGGAGCGAGCGGTAGAGCGCGAACGCGGGCAGGGTGAACGGCGCCTCGAACCGCTGCGACAGCACCACCTGGAACACGTCGCCGGCGACGATGTACGCCTGAGCCCGCGCCACCATCGCCCGGTAATCCTCCGGCGCGGTGTTCGAGACCGGCTCGGGATGGGCCACGTCCGCGGGATCGACCCGCGCCTCGATCGGCAGCGGGCCTTCCAGCGCCGCGGCGACCCCGTCGAGACGCATCATCGCCGCCTCGTAGGCCGCCCGCGCACCGGTGCCGGCGATGGGCCGCACCGGGCAGACCACGGTGATCAGGTCGCGCACCGAATCGAACACCACCATCACCCGCGGCCGCACCAGGATCGCGTCCGGCACGTGCAGCGGGTCGGGGTTCGGCGCCGGCAGCCGCTCCATGGCGCGGACCATGTCGTAGCCGAGATAGCCGAACAGGCCGGCTGCCATCGGCGGAAGCTCGGGGCCTTCGCCGGGCAGGATCGCGCTCTCGGCGATCAGGGCCCGCAGGCTGTCCAGCGGCGCGCGCGCGTCGGCGGAGAAATCCGAAAGGTCGCCGCGGGCGAGCGCGGCCCGGCCGTCACGGCAGCGCCACGCGAGGTCGGGGTCGAGGCCGATCATCGAGTAGCGCCCGCGCACCGCGCCGCCCTCGACCGATTCGAGCAGGAAGGCCGGGCCACGATGGCAGGCGCGCAGCTTCAGGAACGCCGCGACCGGCGTCTCGAGGTCGGCCACCAGGGTCAGGTCGAGGAGGACCGGGCGCCCGGCCTCGTAGGCGGCGGCGTAGGCGGCGTAGTGCGACGGCTCGGCCATGGGCCTCAATACTCGCCGCCGATCGCGCGCCGCAGCGCCGCCTGATCGACGCTGACGCCGGCGCTCTTCTGCACCTCGGCGATGTATTCGCCGAGCACGTCGTCGGCCAAAGCCGTGCGGAAGTTGCCCTCGATCGTCCTGTCCGCCGGGCTGGCCGCCACGTAGGCCGGCATCGTCGCGGCCTCGACCTTGTAGACCGCGCGCGCCTCGCCGGCCGAGGCCGAGCCGGCCTGGCCCACGCGCGTCGCGAAGATGCGGTTGACCACGTCCACGGTGAGGCCGTCCTTGGGCTGGTTGCGGGCGAGGTCGTCGGCATCTTGCGGGTTGACGCCGACCTCCGTGCCCAGAGCCTCGAGCGTCTCGCCCTTGTCGAGGCGCTCGGCGAGCGCCTTGCCCCTGGCCTGGAGCAGGCGCGTCACCTCGCCCGCCCGCCAGCCGGCGGCGACCGCGTCGCGCACCGCGTCGAGCGGCTTGTCGTGGGCGGCCTCGATCTTCGTGACGTCGTACCAGACGTAGCCGCCGGCCTTCGTCCGCAGCGGCTCGTTGTCGCCGCCGATCTCCGAGCGGTACAGCGCCGGCAGCGTCGCGTCCGGGTCCGGGATGCCGGCCACCGGCTGGCCGGCGGGGTCCTTGCCCTGCGCGTCGACCGCCGCCGTCACGAGCGGCAGGTCGCGCTCGCGCGCGATCTCGGCGAGCGGCTTGGCGCCCGCGCGCTGGTCCTCGATCGCGTCGTGGAGCTTGTCGAGCCCCTCGCGGGCGCGGGCCTGCGCCATCTGCCTGCGGATCTCGGGCTCGACGTCCGCGAAGGGCTTGACCGTCTCCGGCTCGATGGCCGGGACGTGCAGCAGCACCGTGCCGAACCGGCCCTTCACCGGCGCGCTGGTGCCGTCCTTCTCGAGCGCGAAGGCGGCATCCGCCACCGCCGGGTCGAAGAGCTCGGCTCTCGTCAGCGTTCCGAGCGTCAGGTCCTTGCCGTCGGTGCCGCGTTCCCGGGCCACCGCCTCGAAGGTCCTGGCGCCGTCGGCGATCGCCTTACGCGCGGCCTCGGCGGCGGCGGCGTCCGGGAAGACGATCTGCTGGATCGTGCGCTTCTCCGGCGAACCGAAGCGGCCTTTCTCCCGGTCGTAGACCTTTCGCACCTCGTCGGCCGGGACGGCGTCCGGCTTGGCCAGGGCGTCGGGGTCGAGGATCAGCAGGCTCGCGGTGCGGTATTCCGGTGCGCGATAGGCCGAGATGTTGCCCGCGTAATAGGTCTTCAGCGCGTCCTCGTCCGGCGCAGCGACCGCGCCGGCGGCCGACGGCGGCAGCATCAGGTAGGCGGCCCTGCGCCGCTCGGTCGCGTAGCGGTGCACCGCCCCGCGCATCGCCTCGGGCACGTGCAGCTCGGCCGAGACGGCCTCGGCGAGTTGCAGCCGGGCGATGACGGCGCGCTGCTCGCGCACGAACATCGGTTCGTTCAGGCCGGCGCGCTGGAGGGTCTGGTAGAACAGGGCCGGCTCGAACTGCCCTTGCGCGTTCTGGAAGCTCTTCTCGTCGTGGATCGCACGGATCACCGCGGCATCCGGCACCGCGAGGCCGAGATCGTGGGTCTTCTGGTCGAGGGAGGCTTCCGTGACGAGCTGCGCCAGCACCTGCCGGTCGACGCCGAGCGCGCGGGCCTGATCCGGTGTGAGCGTCCGGCGCATCTGGGTCTGGTAGCGTTGGAGCTGGTTCTGGTAGGCGGTGCGCACGGCCTCGGCCGTGATCGGCGTCCGGCCGACGGTGGCGACCGCCGTGCTCGACCCGCCGCGGAAGAACTCCTCGACGCCGAAGATCGCCACGCCCGCGATCAGGAACGTGAAGATCACGATGAGCACGATCTTGCCGAGCCAGTGCTGGCTGGCGTTGCGGATGTTCTGCAGCATGGTCTCGTCTTAAACACGCGCTCGGGCTGGCGACGGAGCCGCCGTCCCTCGAATCCGTCCGCGATAGACCATCCGCGCGGGCGGGCAAAGGCCGGCGCGGTTTGCGCCCTCAAGCTTGCTCTGGTAGCCCCGGCCCTCGCGGGCGGCGGCGGGACGGCGAGGACATCGATGATGCGTTCGGGACGGCGGCCCCTGGTTGCGGGCAACTGGAAGATGAACGGCACGCGCGCCTCCATCCCGGTCGTCGACGCGGTGCGCACCGGCCTCCAGCCCGCGCTCGCCGAAGAAATCGACCTGCTGATCTGCCCGCCCTCGACCCTGATCTCGACCTGCGTCGCGGCCGCCTACGGCTCGCCGATCGCCATCGGCGGCCAGAACCTGCACGCCAAGGCCAGCGGCGCCTTCACCGGCTCGATCTCCGCCGAGATGCTGGCCGACCTCGGCGCGACCTACGTCATCGTCGGCCATTCCGAGCGCCGGGCCTACCACCACGAGACCGATGACGGCGTCCACGCCAAGGCGCTCGGGGCCAGGCGGGCGGGGCTGTGCGGCATCATCTGCGTCGGCGAGACCATGGAGGAGCGCGAGCAGGGCCGGGCGCTCGACATCGTGCGCGCACAGCTCGCCATCGGCACGCCGAAGGGCGCCACGGCGGCCGACACGGTGATCGCCTACGAGCCGGTCTGGGCGATCGGGTCGGGCCGCACGCCGACGCCCCGCGACATCGCCGAGGTCCACGCATCCTTGCGCGAGATGCTGGACAAGCTCGTGGGCGAGGAGGCGGCCAGGATCCGCATCCTCTACGGCGGCTCGGTCAAGCCGGGCAACGCGCGCGAATTGATGTCGGTCGAGAACGTCGACGGGGCGCTCGTGGGCGGTGCAAGCTTGGTCGCCGAGGACTTCTTGGGGATCTGCGCCGCCTACGCGTGAGGGGTGCCCCGCGACGCGTTCCGCAGGCTTGACGGACCCGTCAATATCCCGCCGCCAGACCGGTGTTGCGGCGGGGATCGTTGGCCCCGTAGAAGCGGTTCCTCCCGACCGGCTTGCCCCCGAGCGTCGGCGCGCCGATGAGGATGGCCGCAAGATGGTTGGCCGGCTGCGGCCCGGCGAACGTGTGCCCCATGCTCTCCAGGACCGTGCGCGTGTCCGGCGACAGGGCGAACCGCTCCACGTACGTCACGTCGGGCAGCCACTGGTGGTGAATGCGGGGCGCATCGGCCGCTTCCTGCACGTTCATCCCGTAGTCGATGATGTTCAGGATGCTGTGAAGCACGACGGTGATGATCCGGCTACCGCCCGGCGTGCCCGTGACCAGGACCGGCTTGCCGTCCTTCGTCACGATCGTCGGACTCATCGAGCTCAGGGGTGTCTTGCCCGGCGCGATCGCGTTGGCTTCACCCTGCACGAGGCCATAGATGTTGGGTACGCCGACCTTGGAGGTGAAATCGTCCATCTCGTCGTTCAGCAGCACCCCCGTGCCCGCCGCCGTGACGCGCGCACCGAACCAGTCGTTGAGGGTATAGGTAACCGAGACCGCGTTGCCCATCTCGTCCACGACCGAGTAGTGCGTCGTGTTGCTGCCCTCGTGCGGCGGCACGCCGACCTTCAGCGCGCTGGACACGCCGGCTTTCTTGGGATCGATACTGTTCCGGATCGAGGCCGCGTAGGCCTTGTCGGTCAGGCGCTGGATCGGGTTCGATACGAAATCCGGATCGCCGAGGAAGTTGTTGCGGTCGACGTAGGCGTGGCGCATCGCCTCGATCGCGTAGTGGAGGGCCTGGGCTGAGCCCCAACCCAGCTTCGCCATCGGGTAGCCGTCGAGGATATTGAGGATCTCGCAGATGACGACACCGCCCGAACTCGGCGGAGGTGCCGAGACCACGTGGTAGCCGTGATAATCGCACTCGATCGGTGCCATCTCGCGGGTCTTGAAGCGATCGAGGTCCGCCTGGACGATGATCCCCTTGCCGGCCTTGCTGGACGCGACGATCGCGTCTCCGATCTGACCTTTGTAGAAGCCGTCGACGCCGCGCGCGCCGATCGCCCGCAGGGTGCCCGCGAGATCGGTCTGAACCAGCTTGTCGCCGACCTGAAACTGCCGGCCTTGGTTGAGAAAGATGGCGGCCGTCGCCGGGTCCTTCCGGAAATCGTCGGTGGACAGGGCGAACATATCGACGTCACCCTGTTCGAGGGCGAAGCCGGCCTCGGCAAGATCGATGGACGGCGCGATCAGATCGCTCCGCGCCATCGTCCCGTACCGCTCGCGCACCGTCTCCAGGCCGGAAACGGTGCCCGGCACGCCGACGGCGAGATGCCCACCCGTGTTCAGCCCCTTGATGACGTTGCCGTCCTTGTCGAGGTACATGTCGCGGCTGGCACCGAGCGGCGCCTTCTCGCGAAAATCCAGGAACGTCCGGCGCCCATCCGCGAACTGGATGGTCATGAAGCCGCCGCCGCCCAGGTTGCCCGCGGCGGGGTAGACGACGGCGAGCGCGTAGCCGACCGCGACGGCCGCATCGATCGCGTTGCCGCCTCGCTTGAGAACATCGACGCCGACCTTGGTCGCGAGGTGCTGCGCGCTGACCACCATGCCATGCTCGGCGGCCACGGGGGCAACCGAAGCGGCACGGGCCTGAGACCCTGCGGCGAGCGGAGCCGCGAGGCCCAACGACAACGCAAAGACCCGGAGCCGTGCTCCGACGACGTTCGAAGCATTCAAGATCGACTTCCTATATTGGTTCGCTCATGATTTCCATAGGTACAGATCGGCTCATAAGCAAGAGCGCCATCGATGGCTTCTTGGTTTGTTCCGACGGTTTTTCGTCGATCAAAGCTCGCTGGATTTCGAAAGCCGGCAAGGCCGGACATAGTCGTCGAGCAACCATGCTTCCGTTCGCCTATCGATGGACTCGCCGATCTCGTCCAAATTCACGTCATCGCTGCGCCGATCGTAAAGCTGCTCGGTGCGCGTCGAAGGATGAACGGATATCGGCGATGGCTCGACCCTGCTTTCATACGAGTCCCGGCTGGCGGCGGAAGGTCGCCGGTGAAGGCAGCTGTGCAGCTTGGCCGGTGAAAAAATCCTGATTTCTGCACGGTGGCAATCGCCGAAAGAAAAGGCCCGCTCGGCGCAGACCGGGCGGGCCTCGGATGTAGCATCGCGTCTCAGAGCCAGCCGAGCGGCGCTGATGCCGGACCGGGCATGCCGCGATCAGGCGGCCGCCTAGAGCATTTTCCAGCGAGATGGATACCGGCTCGCGTAAAGAAAATGCGACCACACAAGGGCTTAGAGCGTTTTCCGTGATCCGGGGATCATGGAAAACGCTCTAGTACTACAGCCGGGTTTTACGCGGCTTTTGGTTTGTCGGTGGCCTTCGGGCTTTTCGGGTTCGCCGCCAGTGTGAGCGTCTTGCGCGTTGCTGATGGCGTCGTCGCCAGATGGACCAGCGCAGCACGGGGCTGGCTTCGGGCCGCGGCAGGCCGACGAGGGCGGCGAGCAGGTGCCGGATCTCGGGCACGGTCAGGGGCAGCAGGTCCGCAGCCAGATCCGTGGGGCGCACGCCCCCCGTTGGCCGCCCGGCGCAGGGCGGCGAGGTCGGCATGGGCAAACATCGCCAGCGTGACGTGCCGGTGCCAGCCAACGAAGGAGCGCACCTCGTACTGGTCGAGCCCGACCTCGCCCCCCGGATCGGGTCCAGGGCAGGCTCTTGGCCTGCTCGAAGTTGCTCTCGATGGTCCAGCGCTGACCTGCGATCCGCACGAGATCGCACAGCGGCGTGCTGCTGGGCGCGTGGGTGAGATAGAAGGTCTTCTCGTGCGGATCGGTCAGGGAACGGCGCACGAGAAGCGTGCATCGGAAGCCGGGCGCGCCGCCGCGGTACGGGACGCAGGCCCAGTCGTAGAGGCGCGGCCCCTTGGCGCCGTCTCCCGCGCTCAGGCGCTGCCAGACCGGCGGCGCGTCCTCAGGCAGAGCTGCGATCTGCTCGGCAAACCAGTCGGCTACCGGGCGCATGGCCAGACGCTGGCCCGTCGTCACGGCCAGCACGTAGCCGATCCGGTTCTCCTGCCCCCAGCGCCGGATAGCAGGCTCCGCCCCGTAGACGCTGTCGCCCGCGATCCAGGAAAACGGCAGGCCCGCGGCGCGCCCGCTCCGGCATGGCAAGGCCGAGCTTCGGCTTGGTGGCAAATCCCACATCGTCCGGCACGTGCGCTGCCCGGCAGCGGGCACGGTCTTCGGTCCAGGACTTGGGCAGGTACAGCGCCCGGTCGATCAACGCATGGCCGTGACGCCCGGCATAGCCCAGGAACACGCCCACCTGCGCATTCTCGATCCGCCCGGCCGTGCCGTTGTCCTGACGCTGCACCCTGGCCGACGTGATCCCCTTCTTCAGGAAGCCGGTCTCATCCAGCACCAGCACCGCGTTCGGTGTCGCGTCACCGGCCGCTTCCGCCAGTTGCCAGCCGTTCTTGCGCTCCACCGGCGCCAGAAGACCGCGCAGGTAGGCCTCAGCCCGCCGACACGGCTCGGTCCGTCCAAACCGATCGGCAATCCGCTCCAGCACCTCGTCCAGACCCCGCGCCCAGCCCGCTGCGTCCGCTGGCATCACCATCGTCATGGCACACCTCCACCAGGACAACGCACAAACCCGGCCGTAGTACTAGAGCCCGGCGAGCGCCGCGGGCGTATCGACGTCGAGGCCCGTGCCGAGCTCGCCCACGATCTCCAGCACGTCGAGGCGGCGCGTCAGCAGCGGACCGGCGCCGTGGTCCCCCGTGAGCCGGGCGAGATCGGCGCCGAGCCGGCAGCGGTCGAGCAGCACCGGGTTCCCGCGCCGGCCGGCGACGACCGGCACGACGGCCGCGGGCCGCGGGTCGGCTGTGCGGTAGGCGGCGACAAGGCGATCGATCTGCTCGGCACTGACCCGCGGCATGTCGCCGAGCAGGATCACCGCTCCCGTCGTTCCCGCCGGCAGCGCGCCGAGCCCGACCCGCAGCGAGGTCGAGAGCCCGGCGGCGAAGGCGGCGTTCTCGACGAAGGCGAGGTCGAGGCCGTCGAGCGCGGCGCGGATCCGGTCCGCATGGGCGCCGAGCACGACCACCACCGGCCGCGCCCGCGACGCGAGGGCGGCCTCGGCGGCATGGCGCACCAGCGGCTTGCCGTCGAGGCGGGCGAGGAGCTTCGGCTCCGGGCCGAAGCGGGTGCCGCGGCCGGCCGCGAGCAGCACGGCGCCGACGGCGGCGTCAGGCATCGTCGGCCGCGCGCGGCGCGCCGGAGCGCGGCTGCGGCCGCGAGACGATCTCCATCAGCAGGCCGCCGACGCCGAGGGCCACGATGTCGGCGCGGGCGACGGGCAGGTCCGCGAGCAGGCGGTGCAGCACCCAGTCGAAGCCGTTCTCCTTCGCCGAGCGGGCGCAGCCGGGAGCGCCGATCACCGGCACACCTGCGCGCGCGCCGACGAGCAGGAGGTTGCCAGGATCGACCGGCATGCCGAAATGGATCACCGTTCCGCCGGCGGCTTCGATGCCCGCCGGGATCACGTCGCGCCGGTCGGCGATCGCCGAGGCGCCGAACACGATCGCCAGATCGGCACCGCCCCGGTCCACCGCTGCGCAGAGCGCGGCCGCGACGGCACCGGCCGCGTGCGGCACGCGGGCCTCCGCAACGACCTCTGCGCCGGTCGGCGCGAGCCGCTCGGCGAGGACGGCCAGTGTCCGCTCGATGGTCGCCTCCTTGAGGCTCGGCAGGCGGGTCGAGACCACGCCGACGCGGCGGCGGCGATAGGGCGCGACCCGGAGCGCGCCGGGCCCCGCCGCCGCGCGGGCGCGGGACAGCGCGTCGCCCGGCACCGCGTAGGGGATGATCTTCACGGTCGCCACCATCTCGCCCGCGACGACGGGCTTGAACGGAGGCAGCGTCGCCGCGGTGATCGCCTCGTCGACGCCGTTGACCGCATCGATGCCGGCGCGGTCGATCACCAGCACCCCGCCTTGCGTGGAGAACAGGTTGCAGCGGCCGGTGAACGGCGCCTCGCGCCGCACGCCCGCGCCGGAGAGGTGCCGGGCCAGGGCCTCGGCGGCCTCGTCCTCGCCGACGTCGCCCGGCTCAAGCGTCGCCGCGACGAGGTCGCGCACGCCCGCCGCTTCGAGGCCGGCGACGGTCTCGGGACCGATCGCGCGGCCCTTACGCAGGGTCGCGCCGCCGGCCGTGACGGTGTGGGCCGCGATCAGCCCGAGCGCCGAACCGACCGGAACCGGCCCGAACTTCACGCGCCCGGCTCGCGCGGCGCGCGGCGCAGGGCGGCCACCACCTGCGCCAGCACCGAGAGCGCGATCTCGGCCGGGCTGACCGCACCGATGGCGAGGCCGATCGGCGCCCGGATCTCCCCGATCCGCGCCTGCGTGAACCCGGCCAGCCTCAGCCGCTCGACGCGGGCCGCATGGGTCTTCCGCGAGCCGAGGGCGCCGATGTAGAAGCACTCCGCCGTCAACGCCGCGATCAGCGCCGGGTCATCGATCTTTGGGTCGTGGGTGAGGGCTGCGAGCGCGCAGTACCGGTCGAGGGCCGGCACGGAGCCGCCGAGCGCGGCATCCGGCCATTCCGGCACGAGCGCGACATCGGGAAACCGCTCGGGGCTGGCGAAGGCGGTGCGCGGGTCGATCACCGTCACGGCCAGATCCAGCGCCGCGGCCATCGGCACGAGCGCCTGGCTGATATGCACCGCGCCGATCACCACGAGCCGCACCGGCGGCACCTGGACGGTGAGGAACAGCGTCCTGCCCTCGGCCTCGATCAGCCCGCTGCGGCCGGCGGCGAGGTGACGCCCCAGGGGCTCGGCCAGGGGGTCGGCGGCGATCTCCGCGTCCCGCACGAGGCGCTGCGTGCCGTCGGCGATGTCGGTGACGAGGATCGCGGCCCGGCGCGCACGCCGCTCAGCGTTCAGGTCGACCAGGGTTCGGCTGAGCATGGTCAGTCGATCCGCTCGACGAAGACGCGGATGCGGCCGCCGCAGGACAGCCCGACCCGCCACGCGGTCTCGTCGGCGACGCCGAACTCGATCACCCGCGGCCGTCCGTCGGCGATGGCGTCGGCGGCTTCCGTGATCACCGCGGCCTCGACGCAGCCGCCGGAGACCGAACCGAGGAAGTTGCCCGCGCCGTCGACGACGAGGTGGCTGCCCACCGGGCGCGGCGCCGAGCCCCAGGTCTCGATCACGGTGGCGAGCGCCACCGCGCGCCCGTCGCGCCGCCAGGCTGCGGCAGTGGCGAGGATGTCGGCATCGGTGGAGGTCATGGACATGCCTCGAAGGCCGGGGGGCGCCGCGGCCCGTGCGCGACGGTGATACGCCCGATCCTGAGTTATGGCACGGCGCGGCGGGCGCAAGGCACGCCGCACGCAGCGGCGTCTCGCGCGCCGGACGTTTGCCGGATGTCGAGGCGGGCGCGGGCGATCGGACACGCGCCGGCACGTCATTCGGCGGCCTCGGCCATCGGCGTTTCCGGCCGATCCTCGGGAACCGGGACGGCGCGCGGAAGCTCGATCGCGGCGCTGAGCCCGCCCTCGGGCCGGTTCGCGAGCGTCAGCACGCCCGCATGCGCCTCGACGATGGCGAGCACGATCGACAGGCCGAGGCCGAAGCCGCCCGCCTCGTTGAGGTTGCGCGCCCGGTCGCCGCGCACGAAGGGCTGGAGCATCGCGTCGCGCTCCGATTCCGGGATGCCGGGACCGGAATCGTGCACGCGCACGCGCACGCCGCGCGGCGTCCCTTCCATGCTCAGGCGTGCCCGCGCGCCGTACTTGACCGCGTTGTCGACGAGGTTGGTGATCGCCCGCTGCAGCTCGTCCGGCCGGCCGCGGACCAGCACGTGGCGGGTCTGGGTCACGGCGACGTCGGCGCCGATGTCGGCAAAGCCGTCGCAGACGGTCTGCACCACGGAGGCGAGGTCGACCAGCGTCCGGGCGCCCCTATCCGGTCCGCGCCCGTCGCGGACGAACGAGAGGGCCGCCTCGACCAGCGCGTTCATCTGGTCGAGGTCGCGCAGGGTCATGGTGCGGGCATGGTCGTCCTCGATGAACTCGGCGCGCAGCCGAAGCCGGGTGATCGGGGTGCGCAGGTCGTGGCTGATCGCGGCCAGCATCTGGGTGCGGTCGTCGATCAGGCGGCGCACGCGGCCGCGCATGCGGTCGAGCGCGCGCGAGACCGCGATCACCTCCCGCGGGCCGGCCTCGGGCAGGGCGACGTGGTCATCGCCGGTGCCGAAGGCTTCGGCCGCGCCCGCGAGCCGGGCCAGCGGCGCCGTCAGCGCGCGCGTCGCCCAGAGGGAGAGCAGGGTCAGCGTCAGCGCCAGGAAGAGCACGGTGAAGATGATGGCGCCCTCGTGGGGCGGCCGCAGGGGGTCGTCGGTCAGGCTGGCCTGAAGCCGGGCGCCGCCCGGCGTCGCGATCCCGAGACGCAACTGGCCCGCGGCACGGGCCTCGGGACCGCCGATGTCCACGACGGTCAGCGGCCGGGCGAAGCCGTCGCGCAGGCGGCGGACCACCGGGCGGTTCAGGCCGCCATCGGTCGCGTCGGCTCCGTCCCAGGGTGCGAGCTGGAGGTTCGGCACGGCCCGCGCCGCGTTCGCCAGCAACGCGCCGCGCTCCTGCGCCGGGGAGGCGTCGAGGAGCCGGGCGATGATCGCGAGCCGGCCGGCCGCGACGCCGGGATGGTCGTCCGGGCGCCAGGGCTCGCGCAGCAGCACGAAGGCGGTGGTCGCGACGGCGTGGGCGACGACGATCGCCGCGACGACGAGCAGCGCGATCTGCCCGGCGACGCTGCGCGGGCGCAGGCGCGCCGTGAGATCGGCCAACCTCATGAGCGGGTCACCTCCGGCGTGAACAGGTAGCCGCCGGAGCGGATCGTGCGGATGATCTCGGGGTTGCGCGAATCGCGCTCGATCTTCTGGCGGATGCGGCTCACCAGCACGTCGATGCTGCGCTCGAACGGCCCGGCGCTGCGCCCCTGCGTCAGGTCGAGGAGCTGGTCCCGCGAGAGCACGCGGCCCGGCCGCAGGCACAGGGCGTGGAGCAGGTCGAACTCGGCGCCGGTGATCGCGATGCGCGCGCCCTCCGGGCCCGTCACCTGCCGCAAGGCGACGTCGAGCGTCCAGCCGACGAAGTGCATCCGGCGCACGCCTTCGTCCTCCGTCGCCTCGTTGCCGGAGCGGCGCAGGATCGCGCGGATGCGCGCGAGCAACTCGCGCGGGTTGAACGGCTTGGCGAGGTAGTCGTCCGCGCCGATCTCCAGGCCAACGATGCGGTCGATCTCCTCGGCCTTGGCCGTCAGCATCAGGATCGGGACGGCCGAACGCCCGCGCAGGCGCCGGCACAGGCTGAGGCCGTCCTCGCCCGGCAGCATCAGGTCGAGGACGATGAGGTCGACGCGGGCATCGGCCAGCGCCCGGTCCATCTCCGTGCCGTCGCCGGCCAGCGTGACGCGGCAGGCGTTGCCGCGCAGGTAGCGCGCCACGAGGTCGGCGATCTCGCGGTCGTCCTCGACGATCAGGATGTGGGGCACGGTCGCGTTCATCGAAAGCCGTCTCGCGGGCGTCCCGGCCGGACGTGTCCGGTGCTTATGCCCTGCGGCGGGCGACAATCGAAGATGGCGGGCGGCCCCTGAATTGTAACGCCGTGTTGCCGGAGGGACTCCGGAGGTGCCGCGGGCCGGCGGTTGACGCGGGATTCGGCCCCGTCCACCGCCGCCGCGGGGTCGTCCGTGCCGGAGAACGGCGCGACGCCGGGCGGCGCCGCGCCCAGGCGGGACCGCCTTTCCATCGCGGGCTCCGCGCGCCACATCCCGTCGCGTCACCACGAACGCATCCGCGACGAGCCAACGATGTCCGGGCCGGTGCATGTCCAAGCCGGTGCATGCGATGATCCGCGTCCGCGACGCGGCGCGGTCGATCGCCTACGATGCCGGAGCCTTCAGGCTCAGGTTGGTCGGCCTGCGCGATCCGTCTCCGCCGCCGACCCGGACGGCGACGGAATCGACATGGTCCGGCGCGGCGGACGCTTCCCTGAGACCTTTCGCCCGAGACCTTTCGCCCGAGCCCCTTCCCCCGAGCCCCTTCCCCCCCAGCCAGCGAGACCGCGAGACCCATGAACGGCCCGACCCGCATCGTCTGCATCCGCCACGGCGAATCGACCTTCAACGCCGCCCACCGCGCCACCGGCCGCGACCCCGGCCACCGCGACGCCCGCCTGACCCCGCGCGGGCAGGCGCAGGCGCAGGCGGCGCGGGCGGCCCTGGCGGCGATCCCGTTCGACCTCGTCGTGACCTCGCCCCTGACCCGGGCGATCGAGACCAGCGCGATCCTGTTCGGCACGCACCCGGCCAAGCCGCGGGTTCTGGTCGAGGTGCTGCATCGTGAATGCCAGGAGAGCAGTTGCGACGTGGGCCGCGCGGCCTCCGAGATCGCCGCCGAGTTCCCGCACCTCGACGTCGGCCACGTGCCGGAGATCTGGTGGCATGCCGCGGACGGCGCCGGGATCGACGGCTACCCGGTCGAGCCGCGCCGCCTGTTCGACGGGCGCGTCGCGGCGTTCCGCGACTGGCTGCGGGCGCGACCGGAAGCGACCGTCGCGGTCGTCGGCCACGGCACCTTCTTCTTCCACCTCACCGGGATCTGGCTCGACAACTGCCAGATGGTGGAGCTCGATCCCGCGGCGGAATCCGCCGCGGCGTGACGGCGTGCGGCCGGTCCTGCCGCCGCGTCGACCGGGAGATCCACCGCGCCGTCAGGCGTGCGCGAGCGCCCGCGCCGCGTCGAGCCGGTCCCTGGCCGCGACGCGGTCGATGTCGGGCGCCCGCCGTCCGATCAGGAGCGCGGCGTCGAGGATGTCGACCGCGCGCGCCCAGGTGCCGGGCGCGAACGGGGCGGCGCCCTCGGCGATCTCGGCGGCGCAGCGCGGGTCGTCGGCCGCGCGGAGCGCCGCCGTGGCGGTGCGGGCGACGGCGGCTGCGAGCGCCCCCGCGACCCAGGCCCTGCGCCCGGCCGCCGCCTCAGCCCGCGCGCCGCCGTGCCAAGCCGCCGACCTCGCGGCGGCGAGTGCCGCCGCGAGGTCGGCGGCATCCGCGCAGGCGGCCGCGCGTCCGTGCAGGCCCGCCCGCGCCAGCAGGGGCGGCAGCAGGCGGCGGATGCTCTCGCGGGCGAGGAAGGCGGTCCGCTCGGCCTCGACGGGCGGCGCGTCGGCGGAGCCCGACAGGCGCAGGACGAAGGCCATCAGGCGGTGGCGCTCGCCGTCCGGCATCGCGTCGTTGAGCCCGAGGGCGTAGGCGCCGAGCGGGCGCGAGAAGCAGGGCGGGCAGTCGTCGCTCGACCGGATCGCCCGATAGGGCAGCCCCGCGGCGACCAGGGCCGCCTCGTTGATGCAGGTGCCGCCGTCCGGCCCCGGGAACGGGTGCGAGCCGGCCAGCAGCCGCCAGTTCAGGATGTGGTCGAACCCCGTGTCGAACCCTGTCATGCCGAACCTCGTCGCCCAGGCGGGAAGCGTGCCATGCCGGCAGCCGGATGGCGAGGGCCGATCAGCCGCCGGGGTTCAGCGCGAGGCCGAGCAGCATCGCGGCGCCGAGCACGAGCACGAAGGCCCCGGCCAGCAGTTCCAGGGCCCCGACCGCGAGCACGCCCGCCTGCCCGCGGCCGCCGGCGAGCCGCAGGGCCGCGCCTTTGGCGAAGACCGCGAGGCTCGCGAGCGCGCCGGTCGTCAGCGCGGTGCCGAGCGCCATGGCGAAGACCGCGAGGATGCCCGCCGCCGGCATGCCCTGCGCGCCGGCGAAGACCAGGAGCAGCACGGCCCCGGCGCAGGGGCGCGCGCCCGCGGCGATCACCACGCCGGCGCCCTCGCGCCACGTGTCGAGGGCTTCGAGGGCGCGGGCATCCGCCAGCGCCGCGTGGCCGCAGTCCGGGCCGCAGGCGGGCGGCGCACCGAGGGCGGCGAGCCGCCCGGCCTTGCGCCACGTCAGCGCGAGCCCGAGGAGGGCGACGAGGGCGAAGCTGACGGTCTCGATCGTGGTGCCGGCCCGCGTCATCCCGGCGGCGGTGGCGCCGAGCACGAGGCGGCCCGCGCCGACGAGGGCGACGGCGACCAGGGCCTGGAGCATGGCCGCGGCCAAGCACAGCCCGAAGCCGCGGCGCAAGGCCCGCTCGCCGGCGAAGAGATAGCCGGCGATCACGGCCTTGCCGTGCCCGGGCCCGGCCGCGTGGAACACGCCGTAGGCGAAGCCCAGCGCCACCAGGGGGCCCCGGTCGCCGCCGTCCTTCAGGGCGGACAGCGCGGCCTGGAGGTTGCGCGAGAAGCTCGACTGGACGGAAAGCAGCCAGCCGCCGAGGCCCGTCGCCGCAGGGGCGGCCTCGCGAAAACCGATGCCAAAGGGTGAGCGCGGCGGCGGGGCCGCGAGGCCGGGCGCCACGAGCCAGACGAGGGCCGACAGCAACAAAGCCGCGCCGACGATCGCCCCCGCGACGAGGGCGAGCCGCAGCGGCAGGCGCCGGCCGGCGGGCGCGACGAGCCCGGTGCCCGAGCCGGGTCGCGTCGGCAGGCCGACGCTTCGTGCGCCGAGGTCCTGGGCCTGTCGCAGGGTCTCTTCGCGAAACCGCGGGGCAGTTTTGCGAACCCTGCTCAGGGACATGCGACGAGGATTCGGTCGGCGAACTGGGCGCCGTAGCCGGAGGCCGCGGTCAGCGCCTCGAAGAACGCCTCGCTCATGCCGGGCTTGCCGGCCTCGGCGGTTTTCGGTTCGGCGGGCTTGGGCCGGGTCGCGGTCGCGGCGCAGCCGGGCGGCGCGCCGGCGAGCGTCGCGGCGTCGGTCGCCCCCGAGAGGGCGAACGCGACGAAGGCGGTCGGATCGTAGACTTCCAGGGAGACGATGCCCCGCCCTTGCGCCGCGGGCGTCCTCAGCGGCAGGCGGAAGCTCAGCGTGAGCGCGCCGCCCTCCACCGCCATCCGCGGCTCGGCCGGGTCGGCGAAGCCCTGCTCCCGGCCGCCGACCTTCAGCTTGGTGAAGTAGCCGGACGCGGCGAGGTTCGCTGTGTTCTCGGCGGCGAGATTGGCCAGTTCGTCCGGGGTGAGCTTGCCGTCGCCGTCGGCGTCGAGCCCCTGCGTGACGAAGGCCGTGTAGGCCGCGTCGAAGGTCCAGGCGTGGCGCACCGCCGCGACCCTGCCGCCCTCGTAGGCGATCTCGGCCTTCGTGGTGACCCAGACGTGCGGGTGGGCCTCGGCCGGCACGGCGGCGAAGGCCAGGACCAGCGACAAGAGAGGACGGCGGAGGATCACGGCGGTCTGCATGGGACGGAACGGACGCTCGCGGCGCGTGGTGAAAGATCCGTTAACGGTCGGCCGCGACCTTACCTCGTGGGCCGGTGGGGCGAAAGCGAGGCGTCGGCAGGACGCGGGAACCCGGCGCCGCCGTGCGGAGCCGGGTCCCGGTGTCGTCCGCCCGATGGGCGTCGGCGCCGATCAATCGGCCGCGGCGACCTCGACGACGTCGCCGCGGCGCGAGAAGGCGACCGTGGTCTCGCGGCCGCCGGCGTCGAGCGTGCCCGGCACCGAGAGGGTGACGGTCTGGTCGGCGTTCAGCGTGGTGACGAGGCGCACGACCGGGGTGTGCTCGCCGTCGGCGTCGAGCGGGGTCAGGGTCGCGACCATGCGGTAGCCGTTCGCGGTGGCGGTGTAGTAGATCGAGCCGCGATAGGTGCCGAGATCGACCGAGCTGGCCCTGGCCGGCTTCAGCTCGACGGCGGAGGCCGAGGCGACGGAGACGGCGAGGGCAGCTAGGGCGTAGGTGAGCGAGCGCATGGGACGTCCTGTGCGGTACCTGTCCGCCGGGCGTGTCCGGACGGAGAGCCGGTTGCACCGGGAGACCGCACGATGGCCGATCCATGTTGCGCTGCACAGCTCGGTTTTGTGCATTGCAAAAATGCGTTGGACGCATAGATCGTGCGCCGTCGCACGTGAGCCGGCAGCATAGCGCATGGGACTGCGTCGCCGTGCTGCGGATTCCGTTTTTCCTGCCGATCCGCGATGGCTTGAGAAGGACGCGGCGCCGCAACCCTGCGCCGCTCCGGTCGTCGGCGACGCTTCGCGGCGGACGGCCGGGCGAGCCGTGGCGATACGGGCGGCGCGCTCGCGCATGGGCCGAGCTTCCGCGTCGTCATCCAACCGTCACGAACGCGCCGCACGGGTGCGCCCAACCGCCAGGCAGAGGCCCGCCATGGATTTTCACCGCCGCTTCACCGTGCTGATGTGCGCGCCGGCCTTCGACCCGGACGACCTGGAGGGCGTGCGCGTCGCCCAGATCGTGAAGGCGGTCGAGGGGCGGGGCTTCGAGGTGATCCGGGCGCGGCGCGTCGAGGACGCGGCGATCGCCGTCCAGACCGACGCCGCCATCGGCTGCATGGTGGTCGATTGGGGCAAGCGCGGGCTGGACGGCAGGGCGGCGGCGCTGATCGACATGATGCGCCGGCGCGGCCTCGAGATGCCGATCGTCATCCTGGTCCGCCGCAAGCGCCTGGAGGACATACCCGTCGAACTGCTCGACTTCATCGACGGCTACATCTTCCTCGCCGAGGAGACGCCCGAGTTCATCGCCCGCGGGCTGGTGAGCCGGGTGACGCAATACGCCGAGACCCTGAAGACGCCGTTCTTCGGCGCGCTCGTCGACTATGCCGAGAAGGGCAACCAGCTCTGGACCTGCCCGGGTCACAACGGCGGCATCTTCTACAATCGCTCGCCGATCGGCCGCATCTTCGTCGAGCACCTCGGCGAAGCGATTTTTCGCGATGATCTGGACAATTCGGTTCTCGACCTCGGCGACCTCCTGACCCACGAAGGGCCGGCGCTGAGGGCGCAGAAGGAGGCCGCGATCATCTTCGGGGCGGAAAAGACCTACTTCGTCCTCAACGGCACCTCGGCCTCGAACAAGATCGTGCTGGGGTCCCTGGTGGCCGAGGGCGACCTCGTGCTGTTCGACCGCAACAACCACAAGGCCGCCCACCACGGCGCGCTGATGCTCGCCGGCGGCATCCCGATCTTCCTGGAGACCGACCGCAACGCCCACGGGCTGATCGGCCCGATCTACCACGAGGCCCTGGACGAGGCCGCGATCCGCGAGAAGATCCGGCGCAATCCGCTCGTGGAGGACGCCGACGCATGGCGGCGCGAGCGGCCGTTCCGCGTCGCGGTGATCGAGCAGTGCACCTACGACGGCACGATCCACGACGCGCAAGGGATCGTCGCCCGGATCGGGCACCTGTGCGACTACATCCTGTTCGACGAGGCCTGGGCCGGCTTCATGAAGTTCCACCCGCTCTACGCCGGCCGCTTCGCCATGGGGCTGAAGGGTCTCGACGCGACCTCGCCCGGCATCATCGCCACGCAATCGACCCACAAGCAGCTCGCGAGCTTCAGCCAAGCCTCGCAGATCCACACCAAGGACGCCCACATCCGCGGGCAGACGCGGCGCGTCGAGCACCGCCGCCTCAACGAGAGCTTCCTCGTCCACGCCTCCACGTCGCCGTTCTATCCCCTGTTCGCCTCCCTCGACGTCGGCGCGCAGATGATGAAGGGCCGCTCCGGCATGATCCTGTGGGACGACACGATCCGCCTCGGGATCGAATGGCGCAAGAAGGTCCGCGCCATCCGCCGCGAGTTCGAGGAGAAGGAGGCCGACCCGGGCCGGCGCTGGTTCTTCGATCCCTTCGTCCCCGACGTGACGACCGGCCCGGACGGCGCCGAGGTGCCGTGGGAGAGCCTGTCCACCGACGCGCTCGCCTCCGACCCGAGGCATTGGGCGCTGGCGCCCGGCGCGCGCTGGCACGGCTTCACCCATGTCGGCCCGGACTCGGCGCCGGGCTACGCGATGACCGACCCGAACAAGCTCACCGTGCTCACCCCCGGCTTCGACCGCGCGACCGGCACATACGCCGATCACGGCGTGCCCGCCCCGATCGTCGCGCAGTACCTGCGCGAGAACCGGATCGTAGCTGAGAAGAACGACCTCAACTCGCTGCTCTTCCTGCTCACCCCCGGCGTCGAATCCTCAAAAGCCGGCACGCTGATCTCGGGGCTCGTCGCCTTCAAGCGCCTGCACGACGACAACGTGCTGCTCGACGACGCGATGCCGGACTTCGTGCGCCGCCGCCCGAACCGCTACCGGGGCGTGCGCCTGCGCGACCTCTGCGCCGACCTGCACGCCTTCCACCGCGAGGCCGGCACCAGCGCCCTCCAGCGCAAGCAGTTCGAGCCGGGCCACCTGCCCGAGATGGTAATGCTGCCGAAAGCCGCGGCGCAGATGCTGACGCGCAACCACGTCGACTTCGTGCCGATCGCGGAAGCCGAGGGCCGCGTGGCGACGACCTTGCTTCTGGTCTACCCGCCGGGCATCGGCACGGTGCTGCCGGGCGAGCGGATCGACGCGCGAGCGAAACCCATGCTGGACTACTTTAAGATGTTCGAGGCCTCCGCCAACCTGTTTCCCGGCTTCGAGGCCGAGATCCAGGGCGTCTACCGGCAGGTCGAGGCGGACGGTCAGATCCGATTCCACACCTACGTCATGCGCGAGGCGCGCTGATGGAGGACGTGTTGGCGGCCGCCGCGGCCTGCGCCGACATCGTGATCCGTCCCTCTTCCGACGCGGACGTCGCCGCGATGGTGGCGATCTACGAGCACCACATCCGCCGCGGCGTCGGCGATGTCGGCGAGTACGAGGAGGAGCGGCTGTTTCCCGACGACCTCCGGCGTCGGCGCAAGGCGATGCGCAAGCACCGGCTCCCGCACCTCGTCGCCGACCGGAACGGGATGGTGGCGGGCTACGCCTACGCCGTGCCGTTCCGCAAGCGCCCGGCCTACCGCTACACCCTCAAGCACTCGATCTACGTCCACCCCGAACACCTGCATGCCGGGATTGGCCGCCGCCTGCTGCCGGCGCTGATCGAGGCCTGCGCCGCCGGCGGCTACCGCCAGATGATCGGCTACATCGATTCCGAGAACGCCGCGTCCCTGGGCCTGCACGAGGCCTGCGGCTTCGTCCGCGTCGGTCACCTGCCCGCGGTCGGCTACAAGTACGGCCGCTGGAGCGACAGCGTGATGGTGCAATGCCCGCTGGGCTCGGGGTCCGACGACCAGCCCTCGACGTGGCGCAAGCCCGTGGAGGCCTTGATCGCAGGGCACGACGGGACGGGGACGTAGTTTTCGCCGGGTTCACTGCGGGAGGCGGTCCAAGTTGGGCACGCCGACCGATGTCCCCGACGCGCCCTCCCTCCCCCCTCTGCGGAGGAGGATGGCCCTCGCGTGAGCGAGGGTCGGGAGAGGGAAGCGCGCTATCTGGAAGCGTCGCTCCCCTCTCCCGACCCGCTTCGCGGGCCACCCTCTCCCGCAGAAGCGAGAGGGACGAGCGCGCCACAGGGATTGCGGCAACAGGTCCGGCTAACCTTCGGTCAGTGCTGCAGGATCTTCGACAAAAACTGCTGCGCGCGCTCGCTGCGCGGCTGGCCGAAGAAGTCCTCCTTGCGCGCATCCTCGACGATCTCGCCGCGGTCCATGAAGATCACCCGGTCGGCCACTTTCCGGGCAAAACCCATCTCGTGGGTCACGACCATCATGGTCATGCCCTCCTTGGCCAGTTGCACCATCACGTCGAGCACCTCGCCGACCATCTCCGGGTCGAGCGCCGAGGTCGGCTCGTCGAACAGCATCACCACCGGGTTCATGGCCAGCGCGCGGGCGATCGCGACGCGCTGCTGCTGGCCGCCGGAGAGCTGGCCGGGAAATTTCTTGGCGTGCGCCGAGAGCCCGACCCGCGCCAGCAGGTCGAGGCCGCGCTGGTGCGCCTCCTCCTTCGAGCGGCCGAGCACCTTGCGCTGGGCGACCGTGAGGTTCTCGGTGATCGAGAGGTGCGGGAACAGCTCGAAGTGCTGGAACACCATGCCGACCCGCGAGCGGAGCTTGGGCAGGTCGGTGGCCTTGTCCACGACCTTGGTGTCGTTGACGGTGATCTGGCCCTTCTGGATCGGCTCCAGGGCGTTGACGCACTTGATCAGGGTCGACTTGCCCGAGCCCGACGGGCCGCACACCACGACGACCTCGCCCTTGGCGACCTGCGTGGTGCAGTTCGTCAGCACCTGGAAGTCGCCGTACCATTTGCTGACGCCGTCGATGGCGATCATCGGCGTGCCGGTCGCGGTGACCGGCGGCGGGCCGGCGAGCGGCCCTTTCTGGAAGCCGGCATCGCCGGGCGCCACGGAGGCGGGCGCGACGGGGATCGTGATGGTCGGGGCCGGCATCGGCGTCGAGGTCATGGCGCGGTCCCTTCAGGATCGGACGTCAGCGGATGATGGCGACGCGGCTCTGGAGCCGCCGCACCAGGAACGAGGCCGAGAAGCAGACGGCGAAGTAGACCAGCGCCGCGAACAGGTACATCTCGACGAGGCGTCCGTCGCGCTGGGCGATCTTCGAGGCGGCGCCGAGGAAGTCGGTGAGCGAGAGCACGTAGACGAGCGAGGTGTCCTGGAACAGGACGATGGTCTGGGTCAGCAGCAGCGGCAGCATGTTGCGGAACGCCTGCGGCAGCACGACGGTGAGCATCGTCTGCGCGTAGGTCATGCCGAGCGCGTAGGCCGCGCCGGTCTGGCCCTTGGGGATCGACTGGATGCCCGCGCGCATGATCTCGGAGAAGTAGGCCGCCTCGAACAGCGTGAAGGTGATCAGCGCCGAGGCGAAGGCGCCGACCTGGATCGGCCGCGAGGCGCCGGTGACGTAGGCGCCGAGATACGGCACCAGGAAGTAGAACCAGAAGATCACCAGCACGAGCGGCAGCGAGCGCATCAGCTCGACGTAGACCTTGGCTACGTGCTTGAGGCCCGGCACGCCCGACAACCGCGCCATCGCGAGCAATGTGCCGAGCACCACGCCCATGCCGGCGGCGAGCGCCGTCAGCGTGACGGTGAAGACCATGCCCTGGCCGAACAGGTAGGGCAGCGATCCGAAGACGACGCCGAAATCGAAGTTCGAGAACATCAACGCTGCCCGGGAACCGCCACGCCGCGCTCGAGCAGAGACGCGAGCAGGATGACGACGAGGTTGATCAGGACGTAGAGGATCGTCGCCGCGGTGAAGGCCTCGAACACCTGGAACGAGAATTCCTGCATCGAGCGCGCGCGCGCCGTCAGTTCGAGCAGGCCGATGGTCAGCGCGACGGAGGTGTTCTTAAGGTTGTTCAGGAACTCCGAGGTCATCGGCGGCAGGATGACCCGGTAGGCGTTCGGCAACAGTACGTAGCGGTAGGTCTGCGCCACCGTGAAGCCCATCGCCGTGCCGGCCAGCCGCTGGCCGCGCGGGAGCGACTGGATGCCGGCGCGGACCTGCTCGGCAACGCGCGACGCCGTGAAGAACCCGAGGCAGATCACGCCGGTGTAGAACGGCGCGTTCGGCAACTGCTTCAGCGCGTTGCCCCAGGATTGCGGCAGCAGTTCCGGCAGCACGAAGTACCACAGGAACATCTGCACGAGCAGGGGGATGTTGCGGAACAGCTCGACGTAGGCCGTGCCGACGGCGTTGGCCGCCTTCGACGGCAGGGTGCGCATGACGCCGATCAGCGATCCGAGGGTGAAGGCGATGGCCCAGGAGCAGAGCGCCGTGACGACCGTCCAGAGGAGGCCCGACAGCAGCATGTCGGCGTAGCTGCCGGTGCCTTCGGGCGAGGCATCGAAGAAGATGCGCCAGTTCCAGTTGTAGTTCATCGCCCGCGCTTCACCGCTCGTTCTTCGTTGGATCGGCGTCTCGGGTCCCGGCGGGCGTTGCCCGCCGGGACCCGCGGACGGGACGTCAGTAGACGGCCGGATCGGCGCTGTCGCTCGGGCTCTTGAACTGCTTGGCCATCGCCTCGCTCATCGGGAGCTTGAGGTTGATGCCCCGCGGCGGGATCGGCTTCTCGAACCACTTGGCGTAGAGCGCCTTGCCCTCGGCGCTCTCGTAGAGCGCCTTGGTCGCGGCATCGGCCACCGCCTTGAACGGCGCGTCGTCCTTGCGCAGCATGATGCCGTAGGGCTCGGGCTTCGACAGTGCCTCGGTCGAGATCTCGTAGGCGTCCGGCGTCTTCGAGCCGGCGACCAGCGAGGCGAGCAGCACATCGTCCATCACGAAGGCGACGGCGCGGCCGGTCTCGACCATCAGGAACGCCTCGGCGTGGTCCTTGGCCGGCAGGATCGTCAGGCCCATGCTCTTTGCGGTGTTGGCCTCGTTGATCTGCTTGATGTTGGTCGTGCCCGAGGTCGAGACCACGGTCTTGCCCTTGAGGTCGTCGATGGTGTGGAGCTTGGCGTCCTTCTTCGAGACGTAGCGCGTCGCCGTCAGGAAGTGGGTGTTGGTGAAGGCCGCCTGCTTCTGGCGGTCGAGGTTGTTCGTCGTCGAGCCGCATTCGAGGTCGATCGTGCCGTTGGCGATCAGGGGGATGCGGGTTGCCGACTCGACCGGGTTGAACTTCACCTCCATCTTGTCGAGCTTGAGGCTCGCCTTCACCGCGTCGGCGATCTTCATGCAGATCTCCATCGCGTAGCCGACCGGCTTCTGGTCGCCGTCGAGGTAGGAGAACGGCACGGACGAGCTGCGGTAGCTGATCGTGATCGAGCCCGTCTCCTTCACCTTCTTCAGGGTGCCGGTGAGCTCCTCGGCCTGGGCGCCGGCGGCGAGCAGCGAGACGCCGAAGGCGAGGCCAGCGACGATCCCGCGACGATCGAGATAGGATTGCGTCAAGACGAAACTCCCGGAACGGGCCGCAGCGATCGCGGCGTGTGGTGGACGCGCAGCGGGCGGCCGGCTGTGACCGCACCTCTGCAATGATGGTGCCGGATCGGCGGGATGGGGTGCAAGCTTGGCGGATTTGCCGGGGACATGCCGGTCCCCCTGCCCGGCCGGCCGCCACGGACGGCCGGCGCCGCGGCGCGCGGCATGCTTGCGCGACCGCAAGCCCGGATCGTCCTCCGGTCGTGCGGGATGTCCGGCACGGCCGGCACCTGCGAAATTTCGGCGTTCAAGCATCCCACCCGAATGTCGATCCGAACCGTCGGAGCCGGGCGTTGTCCGCCCGTGCTCCGCGCAGTGTGCACGATTTCTGGGCGGACGCATGGGAATTCCGGATACCGGCATCGAATCTGCTTGCAAAGCCGCCAATCTGTCTCGGGCTCCGGGCAGGAAAAAGCCGCCCCGCGGGGTGCGGGGCGGCTCGGTTTCGGGCGCGCCGCGATGCGGCTACCTGGCGATGCAACTACTTGGCGATCTCGTTGCCGGTGTAGTCGACGTTGCCGGCGGCGTTCTTCTTCCAGGCGTAGAGGACGTAGTCCGGCCGGGTGATGTCGCCCTTCTTGTCGTAGGCGATGTCGCCGATCACGGTCGGCGTCGGCTTGCCCTGGCGCAGGTAGTCGGCGAGCTTCTTGCCGTCCGTGGAGCCGGTCTCCTCGATCGCCTTCTTCAGGATCTGGACGGCGGCGTAGGCGTAGAGGGTGTAGGCCTCTGGGTCGATGTTCTTGGCCTTGAAGGCCGCGACCGCATCCTTGGCCGCCGGGTTCTTGCGCGCGTCAGGGGCGAAGGTCATCAGCGAGCCATCGGTGCCGGGGCCGCCGATCTGCGCGAACTCCTTGTCGGCGATGCCGTCGCCGCCCATCAGCGGGGCCTTCAGGCCCTGGTCGCGCATCTGGCGGATCAGCAGGCCGGCCTCGGCGAAGACGCCGCCGTAGTAGACGATGTCGATGTTGGCCTGCTTGAGCTTCGACACCAGCGCGGAGAGGTCCTTCTCGCCGGGGTTGATGCCCTCGTAGAGCACGTCCTTGCCGCCCTTGACTTTCAGCGCCTTCAGGGTCTCGTCGGCCAGCCCCTTGCCGTAGGGCGTCTTGTCGTGGACGAAGGCGATCTTCTTGCCCTTGTACTTGGCGGCGAGGTAGTCGCCGGCGACCGCCCCCTGCTGGTCGTCGCGGCCGCAGGTGCGGAAGGTGTTCCACATCCCGCGCTCGGTGAACTTCACGTTGGTCGAGGCCGGCGTGATCTGGATGATGCCGGC
The DNA here is from genome assembly GCF_964244095.1 of uncultured Methylobacterium sp. Taxonomy (GTDB): domain Bacteria; phylum Pseudomonadota; class Alphaproteobacteria; order Rhizobiales; family Beijerinckiaceae; genus Methylobacterium. Next base: position 53,503 of record NZ_CAXTHR010000008.1, read on the forward strand.
GTCCTGGTAGACGTCGGAGGCCGGAATCGAGACGCCGGAGTTGAAGTCGCCGACCACCATCTTCACGCCTTCCGAGGCGAACTTGTTGGCCACCGACACGCCCTGCTTGGGGTCCGAGGCGTCGTCGCCGGACGAGAGCACGAGCTTCTGGCCCTTGATGCCGCCGGCCTTGTTGATGTCCTCGACGGCCTGGGTGGTGCCGTTCTTCAACTGCGCGCCGAAGGCCGCGTTCGGGCCGGTGATCGGTGCCGCGACGCCGATCTTGATGTCGGCGGCGTGCGCCTGCCCGTAGGCCATCATGCCGAGCGCGAGGCCCGCCAGAAGTATCGCTCTCATCCCTTGTCCCCTTCGTTGTCCGATTCCGGATACCGCACGCCGCGCAAGAATCGTGCTTTCGCGCCGCGTGCGGGCGGCGATCATGGCTCACCCGGCGCCGTTTCGCGAGCGCGCCACGTCAGCGGAGAGGTCCGCTCGTAGAGCCAGCGATACTGCGTCGTCATCTGCCGCGTCCGGGTCCAGCGATAGCCCGCCGCGCCGACGATCATGACGACGACGGCATCGACCGCATAGTAGTGCGGCGACGCGAGCGTGCCGTTAAACAGCGCGAAGTGGATGAAGCGCACCACCGCCGCGACGGCCAGCAGCGCCGGCACGATCTGCCAGAACGGCCGCCACGCCTTGGCCAGCCCGCGCGCCGCCATCCACCCGGCCCAGCCGCCCATCGCCACGGTGACGAGGAGGAACAGGCCGATCGCATCCTCCTCGTAGATCAACCCTTGCATCGCTCACACCTCCGCCGGGGCGGCGTGGCCGCCCTCGAGGTAGGCGGCCTTGATCGCAGGGTCGGCGAGCAGCGCGCGGCCCGTGCCGCTCATGGTGATGCGCCCGTTGACGAGCACGTAGCCGCGGTGGGCGAGCTTCAGCGCGTGGTAGGCGTTCTGCTCGACGAGGAAGATCGTCATGCCGTCCTGCCGGTTGAGGTCGCGCACCGCGTCGAAGATGCCCTTCACCACCAGCGGCGCCAGCCCGAGCGACGGCTCGTCCAGCAGCAGCAGGCGCGGCCGGCTCATCAGCGCGCGGGCGATGGCGAGCATCTGCTGCTCGCCGCCGGACATGGTGCCGGCGCGCTGGGTCAGGCGCTCCTTCAGGCGCGGGAACAGGGCGCAGACCCGCTCCAGGTCCCGCGCGAAGTGCTGGCCGGCCTGGAGCGCCGCGCCCATCTGCAGGTTCTCGTAGACGCTCATGCGCGGAAAAACGCGCCGCCCCTCCGGCGACTGCGCGATGGCAAGGCGTGCGATCGCGTGGGTCGGCATCCGGGTGATGTCGCGGCCGTCGTAGGTGATCGTGCCCGCCCTGGCCTGGGGCGCGCCGAAGATTGTCATCATCAGGGTCGACTTGCCGGCCCCGTTCGCGCCGATAAGCGTGACGATCTCGCCCTCGCTCACGTCGAGGTCGACGCCGCGCAACGCCGCGACGCTGCCGTAGTAGGTCGAGACGCCGCGCACCGAGAGCAGCGTCGTCTTCGCCCCGGCCTTCCCGGCCGCGAGGGCGCGGGTCTCCTCGACGAGGACGTTGATGCCGGCGACGCTCACGCTTTCATCCCCGTGCTCAAGCCTCGACCTCCAGGTGGGTCACGGCGAGGCCGACCTCGGCATCGACCGCCTCGACCTCCTCGTCCTCGACGCCGAGATAGGCGGCGATCACCTTCGGGTCGGCGCGCACGGCGCCCGGCGTGCCGTCGGCGATCTTCACGCCGTAATCGAGCACGACGACGTGGTCGGAGATCTCCATCACCACCGACATGTCGTGCTCGATCAGGAGAACCGAGGTATCGTGCGCGTCGCGGATGTCGCGCAGGAGCGCGTTCAGCTCTCCGCTCTCGCGCGGGTTGAGGCCGGCGGCCGGCTCGTCGAGGCAGAGCAGCAC
>NZ_CAXTHR010000009.1:0-52034 GCF_964244095.1 uncultured Methylobacterium sp.
GCTCGTGGCCCGGCACCATCGGGATGCCCCAGCCGGAATAGACCGAGGTGCCGTGCGCCGCCTGCTCGCAGTAGATCGCCAGGCCGAGGCCGATCCGGCGCCCGTCCGGCTCGCCCGCGGCTTGGCGTGCGCGCAGCGCCGGCAGGTCGATGGCTTCGAGCGCGCGCGCCAGCGCCTGCGGGTAGTCGCCGCTGTCGAAGTGCTTGTTGGTGATGTTGTCGAACGGCATCTGCTCCGGCCGCACGAGGTTCCTCTCGCGCACCACCCAAGGCTCGATGCCGGCCTCCCGCGCCACCGCGTCGAGCACGAGTTCCAGCGCGAAGCAGACGCCGGTGCGGGCGACCCCGCGATAGGGCAGGATCGGGCACTTGTTCGTCGCCACCGACCACGTGCGGCAGCGGTAGCTCGGGAAGTCGTAGGGGCCGGGCAGGATGCTCGCGACCTGCGCCGCCTCCAGGCAGGCCGAGAACGGGTAGGCGGAATACGCGCCGGAATCGACGGTGGCCTCGCAGTCGATGCCGCGTAAGCGCCCGTCGCGCTCGGCGTAGGCGGTGATGCGGTAATGGTGCTCGCGGCAATTGGCGTTGGCGGTGAGGTGCTCGCGCCGATCCTCCAGCCAGCGCACCGGATGGCCGCAGCGCAAGCCCAGCCACGCGAGGCAGATCTCCTCGGCGAGCAGGATGCCCTTGTAGCCGAAGCCGCCGCCGACGTCGGGCGCGATGATGCGGATGCGGCCCTGCTCAATCCCGAGGCACTCGGAGAGCCCGTTGCGCACGATGTGCGGCATCTGGCTCGCGGAATGGACGACGAGCTGGTCGGCGCGGTGGTCGAGATGCACCACCGCGCCGCGGCCCTCGATCGGCGCCATGCATTGCCGCGCGGTGGAGATCGTGCGCGAGACCCGGATCGGCGCATCGAGCGCGGCGGAAAAGTTCACGTCGACCTGCGTCTCCAGGAAGACGTTGTCGCCCCAATGCTCGTGCACCAGCGCCGATCCGGCTTCGCGGGCGGCGAGCATGTCGTGGACGGCCGGAAGCTCTTCGAGGTCGAGGACGATCGAGGCCGCGATGTCCTCGGCCTCAGCCCGCGTCGGCGCGACGCAGAAGGCCAGGAGCTCGCCGACCTGCCGGACCTTGCCCGTGGCGAGCACCGGCTGCTCCGAGACCTTGAAGCCCGGCAGGCCCGAGACGGCGCGGATCGGCAGCACGCCGTCGAGGTGGGCGGCGGTGAACACCCGGCCGCGGAACGCCTCCGGCACGTGGATCGCCCGGATGCGGGCATGCGCCACCGGGCTGCGCACGAAGGCCACGTCCTGCATCCCCGGCATGCGGATGTCGCCGACATACTGGCCGCGCCCGCGCATCAGGCGGTCGTCCTCCTTGCGCGGCAGGCGGGCGCCGACCCCCTCGCCGAGGATCGGGAGACCCGTCATGCCGCGATCGCCTGCGGCAGGATCGGCGAGTCGGCATCGAAGCGCTTGCCCGCGCGCAGGCAGAAGGCCGGCTGGAGCAGGCGCTCGGCGACGACCCGCGTGTCCTCGTTGTCGCGCAGCAGGAAGCGGCCGCGATGGTCGTGCAGCACCGAGACGTCGGCGGAAAAACCGGGCGTCAGCGCGCCGATCCGGTCGGAGAGCCGGAGCATCTCGGCCGGGTGCGAGGTCACCATCGGCACGACCTGCTCCAGGGAGAGGCCCAGCGCCATCATCGAACTCATCGCCTGGGTGAGGCTGAAGCGCGCTTGGCCGAGGAAGGGGTGGTTCTCGTCGTCGTGGTGCTCGTCCGGCGTGCCGGCGGGCTTCGGCACCTCGGTGTTGTAGCCGTGCATGTCGGCGCCGAGCGTGTAGGGCATCACGCCCGCCGGCAGCGAGGCGCGTGCGACCCGGTAGGAGAAGTGGCTGCCGTGGCCGACGTCGACGCGCAGGCCCGCATCCATCGCCGCGCGGATGATCGGGTGGACGACGCCGTCCTCGTTGATGAAGCCGCCCGGGTGCCGGGTGAACGGGTGGGCGAGGAAGTCGCCGGGGCGCAGCAGCGGGATCACCCGCTCCATTATGGTGTTAGCGTCCTCGCCGTTGGCGCCGCTCTCGGGCAGGCCCCAGAGCTGGCCGAAATGCACGTAGAGCGGCAGGTCGGCGCGGCGGCTGATCTCGGCGGCCAGTTCCATCACCTTGATGCCCCAGCGGGCAAAGCCCCCGATCTCGGCGTGCCCCTTGATGCCGCGCACGAGGTCGCGGTTCTCGGTCGCCGCCTTCACCGTGGCCTCGATGTCGACGCCGTCCGGGCTGTAGAGGTTGGGGTAGAAATGCCCCTCCAGGCCGCCGACAAGGTAGGCGGAGAGGAAGGCGTAGACGCGGGTTTCGGCCTTCTCCGCGATGAAGCTGCGGAAGCCCGGCAGCGTCATGCACGAGGGACCGCCCTGGTCGATCACCGTGGTGACGCCCGAGCGCACGCCGACCATGTCCGGCGGCAGGCCGAAGCGGCCGGTCACGTACTGGTAGACGTGGGCATGGGTGTCGATCATCCCCGGCAGCACCAGCTTGCCCGATACGTCGACGACCTCGGTCGCCGCGGAGGGGATGATCGCCTCCGCCACCGATGCGATGCGCCCGTCGCGGATCGCCACGTCGCGGATGCCGTCGATGCCGGAGGCCGGGCAGATCACGCGCCCGCCGCGCAGGAGCAGGTCGAACCGGGACTCGTCCATCGGGCTTCCTCGTCGTGGTGCCGGCCGGGCCGGCGATCGGCTGCGTCGAAAAGCGAAGTATGCTTCGTAATTATCCTGAAGCAGGCTGCGTGCCACACGCAGCCATGGGAGCGGACGGCGATGGAATGCGGGCGTGCAGGCGGAAATCCGGAGCCGGCGGATGCGGACACGGCGCCGTCCTGGCCGCTCGCCGACCGGCCGGGCTTCCTGGCCCGGCGCGTTCACCAGATCCATGTCGGCCTGTTTTCCGAGCGTTGTGCCGCCTTTCGCATCACGCCGTTGCAGTACAGCCTGCTCTCGGAGTTGGTGGAGCGCGGCGAGGCCGACCAGACGACGCTGGCACACGCCGTGGCCCTCGACCGGACCACCACCACCGGCGCCCTGAAGCGCCTGGAGGCGCGCGCCCTCGTCAGCCGGACGACCTCGACCGCCGACCGGCGCGCCCAGGCGTGCCGGCCGACGCAGGCGGGCCGCGACCTGCACGCGACGATGGCCGTGGCCGCCCGCGACGCGCACGCCGCGACCGTGGCCGCCCTCGCGCCGGACGAGCGGGAGACCTTGGTGCGCTTGATGAAGAAGCTAACCACGGCCCATGCCGGGTGCCGGGACGTGGCCGACCCACAGGTCTGAACCCGGAACCGCGTTCGCACCCCACGGCTCCGCCGCGGTGCGCTGCCCGACGGGGGCTTGGAGCCCGATGCCGAACCTGAACCTCGCGGCGGTGGAACGGCACATCGCCGACGCACTGATCCGGTGCGGCCCGGCGCGTCGCTACGCCTTAGGCGGCGCGGCCTGCCTGACCGGCCGATCGCAACTGGGACGGCCCTCAGCGCAGGACGGTCGCTTGGCCGGCCTCCGCGACGGCGCCGTGCGGCGCCGGCTGGTCCGACAGGTAGATCCGGCCCCCGAGGAACAGGAGCGCCAGGGCCCAGAACACGAGGGCGGCGCGGCGCGTCTCGCGATAACCGCGGGTCTCGCCGAAGGCCTTGGCTCCGGCGGACGCGCGCGCGCAATTCATCGGCTCGCCGAAGGGATCGTAGGCCGGCACGCGTCGCTCGAACGGGGTTGTCATACTATGGAACGTCGGGTTCGGACCCATCCGGAGCAAGGGTTGCGTCTTCCGAAGATTCCGCGGCAAGGAGAGACTTCTTCTCCGCCGGCTTCCCCGCGCGGAAGTTTGTTCCGACCGCCCCGTGCCGGGGTCCGGCATCCCACGGACGAGAGGTCACGTGCCCGCAGAGCCGGCTTCGGTCGAGGCGCCGCCCAGGGCGCCGATGCAAGGTCCGTCCGCGAGGGGCAGCGTCCAGCTCTGGCCCGGCCTCCTCGTCTGCGGGGCGGTCACCGCGCTCGCGATGGGACTACAGGCGATCGAGGAGCAGGCGCTGGAGCATCCCTACGTCGAGGCGCTGGTCGTGGCGATCCTCCTCGGCGTCGCGATCCGCAGCGCCTGGACGCCGGGCGAACGGTTCCGCGGCGGCATCGCCTTCGGCGCCAAGCAGGTGCTGGAACTCGCCGTCACCCTGCTCGGGGCCTCGCTCAGCCTGGGCGCGATCGTCGCCTCCGGCCCGGCGCTGCTCGCCGGCATCGTCGCCACCGTGGCGCTGACGCTCGTAGCGAGCTACGGCCTCTGCCGCCTGCTGGCGCTTCCCGCCCGGATGGCGATCCTGGTCGCCTGCGGCAACGCGATCTGCGGCAACTCGGCCATCGCCGCCGTCGCCCCCGTCATCGGTGCCGCGGCCGGGGACGTCGCCGCCGCGATCGCCTTCACCGCGGTGCTCGGCGTGCTGATGGTGCTCGGGCTGCCGCTGTTCGTGCCGCTCGCCGGCCTCTCGGAGCACCAGTACGGGGTGCTCGCCGGGCTGACGGTCTACGCCGTGCCGCAGGTGCTCGCGGCCACCGTGCCGGTCGGGCTCGTGAGCACGCAGGTCGGCACTTTGGTCAAGCTCGTGCGCGTGCTGATGCTCGGACCGGTGGTGCTGGCCTTCTCGCTCGTCGCCCGGAGGCTGCCCCCCGAGGGCGGCGCCGCGCCGAGGCCCGGACGGTTGAGCCCGACGACGCTGGTGCCGTGGTTCATCGTCGGGTTCCTGGTGCTCGCGACCCTGCGCTCGCTCGGCCTGATCCCGGACGTTGCGGCCGGCGCGATGACGCGGCTCGCCGGCCTCCTCACCATCGTCTCGATGGCGGCGCTGGGCCTGGGCGTCGACGTGCGCGTCCTCGCCCGCGTCGGGGGCCGCGTCACCGCCGCCGTCACCGGTTCGCTCGTCGTCCTCGTCGCCATCAGCCTGCTGCTCATCCGAGGGCTCGGCATCGGCTGAGCGGGGGCACGGCCCCTTCGACGAAGCGCGGCGGGCGGGTATAGGGCGGGAGGGCCTATCGCTTGCCGGCACCATCCCCCGATCGCCAAGGACAACGACCATGCGCCTGAATGCTTCCGAACGCGGGGTCTTCCCGATCGCCCCGACGCCGTTCGACGCGGGCGGCGCAATCGATCTCGCCTCGATCGACCGGCTGACCGACTTCTATGCCGACAGCGGCGCCACCGGCCTCACCGTGCTCGGTGTGATGGGCGAGGCGCCCAAGCTCGCTCCTGATGAGGCGCTCGCCGTCGCTGGGCGCTTCATCGCGCGGGCGGGGCGGCTGCCGGTGATCGTCGGCGTCTCGGCGCCGGGATTTGCCGCGATGGCCGCGCTCGCTCGCAGCGCCATGGATGCGGGGGCGGCCGGGGTGATGATCGCGCCGCCGAACACGCTGCGCACCGACGATCAGATCGTCGCCTATTATGCTCAAGCCTCCGAGGCGATCGGCGCCGACGTGCCGTTCGTGATCCAGGACTACCCGCTGAACTTCTCCGTGGTGATGACGCCGGGCGTGATCGCCCGGATCGTCTCCGACAACCCGTCCTGCGCGATGCTCAAGCACGAGGACTGGCCGGGCCTGGAGAAGATCTCGAGCCTGCGCGGCTTCGAGGCCGAGGGGTCGATGCGGCGCATATCGATCCTGTGCGGCAACGGCGGCCTGTTCCTCGACTTCGAGTGCGAGCGCGGCGCCGACGGCGCGATGACCGGCTACGCCTTCCCGGACATGCTCGCCGACGTGGTCCGGCTGTCGGGTTCGGGCGCGCGCGAGGCCGCCCACGACCTGTTCGACGCGCACCTGCCGCTGCTGCGCTACGAGCAGCAGCCCGGCATCGGCTTGGCCGTGCGCAAGTACGTCATGGCGCGCCGCGGCCTGATCGCCTCCGACGCCCAGCGCCGGCCCGGGGCGGCGATGAGCGCCAGGGCCGTGGCGGAGGTCGAGTACCTGCTCGCGCGGCTGGCCAGGCACGATCCCCGCGCGGCGGTGCGGCCGCTCTGAGGCCCGCGCGGCGGCCCGCCGCCTCGGCGCCGGGGGCGCGCCTCAGCCCGTCACCCCGGCCGCGTGCTCGGCGATCGCCCCGGCCGTCGTGAGCCAGACCGCGTCCCGGCGGGCGGCGATGCGGGTGAGCACCGCGCGCAGCGGCCTCAGCCGGTGCGGCTGGCCGACGATGTAGGGGTGCAGCGCGATCCCCATCACCAGGGGCGCGGCGCGCGACTGCTCCAGCATCTCGTCGAAGGCGTCGCCGATCGCCTCGGCGAACTGGCGGCCGGTCTCCTTGCGGGCGACGATCGCGGGGATGTCGTTCAGCTCCTGCGGATAGGGCAGCGAGAGGATGCGCCCGCCGCCGCGGGTGGCGAACCACACCGGCTGGTCGTCGTGCGCCCAGTCGAGCAGGTAGCGGTAGCCGGCCTCGGCGAGCAGGTCGGGCGTGACCCGCGACTGCGAGATCCAGGGCCCGAGCCAGCCGGCGGGCGGCCTGCCCTCGTGCTCGGTGAGCAGGGCGGTCGCCTCGGCGATCAGTGCCCGCTCGGCCGCCTCGTCGAGGCCGCCCTGGCGCTCGGCATTGGTGCGGCCGTGGCCGACGATCTCGTCGCCGCGGGCGCGGAACGCCTCGATCAGGCCGGGGCAGTCGGCGTAGAGGCGGCTGTTGACGAGCACGCTCGCCGGGAGCGCGAGGTCGTCCAGCATCGCCTTGATCCGCCACGCGCCGACGCGGTTGCCCCAGTCGCGCCACGCGTAGTTCAGCACGTCCGGCTGCGGGCCGCCCGGCGCCAGCTCGGCGCCGAGCCCGGAGCCGAAATCGAAGGTCTCGAGGTTGAGCGCGACGTAGACCGCGAGGCGCTTTCCCTCCGGCCAGTCGTAGGGCGCCCGGTCGGGCAATGCGCTGTAGCCGTAGCGGCCGTGGCCTGTGCGTGTGTCCATGCGTCGTGACTTCCTCGTGTGGCGGACGGGTCATGCCGCCCCGAGATAGGCCGCCTCCAGGCTGGCGTTCGCCGCAAGCTCCGCTGCCGGCCCGGCGGCGGCGACGCGGCCCTGTTCCAGCACGTAGCCGCGGTCGGCCACCGTGAGGGCGAGCGCGGCCATCTGGTCGACGATGAGGATCGTCACGCCGCGGTCGCGCAGCTCCGCCGCCACCGCGTAGAGCGCGTTGATCATCGCGGGCGCGAGGCCGAGCGAGGGCTCGTCGAGGAGCAGGATGCGGGGCCGCGCCATCAGCCCGCGGGCGATGGCGAGCATCTGCTGCTCGCCGCCCGACAGCAGCCCGGCCCGGCTCGCCGCGCGCTCGCGCAAGCGCGGAAAGCGGTCGAGCAGCGCCTCGATCTCGGCCGGATCGATCGTTTCCGCGCGGCCGTGGGCGCCGAGCCGCAGGTTCTCGACGACGCTGAGTTCGGGAAACACCTGCCGCCCCTCCGGCACCAGGGCGAGGCCGCGCCGCGCGATCGCGTGCGCGGGAAGGCTCGCGACCGCGCGGCCCTCCAGCGCGATCGAGCCCGCGACCGGGCGGAGCAGCCCCGCGAGCGCCCGCATCGCGGTGGACTTGCCCGCCCCGTTGGCGCCGAGCAGCGCCACGGTCTCGCCCGGCCGCACGTCGAGGGAGACGCGGTCGAGCACCGGCGCGGCGCCGTAGCCGGCGGTGAGCGCGCGCGCCGAGAGCACGGCGTCCGCGGGCCCGCTCCACGGGTGCGCGCGGGGCCGCGCCGGCGTGTCGGCGCCGCCGAGATAGGCGCGCAGCACCGCCGGGTCGTGCCGGATCGCGGCCGGCGGGCCGGCGGCGATCGGCCGGCCGGCATCCATCACCAGGACGTGGTCGGACACCGCCATCACCAGCGGCATGTCGTGCTCGACCAGCACCACCGCGACGCCGCAGGCCGCGATCCTGCGCAGGAGGCCCCCGAGGCGGTCGGTGTCGGCGCGGGTGAGGCCGGCGGCCGGCTCGTCGAGGAGCAGCACGCGCGGTCGGCCGGCCAGCGCCCGCGCGATCTCGACGAGGCGCCGGTCGACATGGGGCAGTTCGCCCGCCGGCCGGTCGAGGGCGCCGGCATATCCGGTGAACGCCAGCAGGGCGGCGGCCGTCGCGCGGTCGTCCCGTCCGGCCCGGCGCAGCAGGCGGCCGGGGGCGAAGGCGAGCGCCACGTTGTCGGCGACACTGAGCGAGCCGAACAGCCGCGTGGTCTGGTAGGTGCGCGCGATGCCCGCCCGCGCGATCCGCTCGGCCGGTGCGCCGGCGAGGTCGCGGGTGCCGAGGCGGACCGTGCCCGCCTGCGGGCCGTAGAAGCCCGAGATCATGTTGAGCACCGTGGTCTTGCCGGCGCCGTTCGGGCCGATCACGCTGGTGACCGCGCCGCAGGCCGCCGTGAACGACACGCCTTCCGCCGCGCGGATGCCGCCGAAGGCGATGCCGAGGCCCTCGACCACGAGGGCCTCGCGCCGGCCCTCGCCGGGGAAGGCTGCAAGGAAGGCGGCAAGGAACGCGGCGGGGTCCGCGTCTCCGGCGGGACGCACGTCAGGCCGGCCCGGCATCAGCCGCGACAGGCTGCCGACGAGGCCCGCGGGCACGAGCCGGAGCACGACCAGCGTCGCGAGGCCGAAGAACAGCAGCCGGTACTCGGCAAGCCCCGACAGGGTCTCGGGCAGCAGCACCGTGACCAGCGCCCCGAACAGCGGCCCGAGCACCGTGCCGGCGCCGCCGACCACGACGGCGAGCACGAACAGGATCGACTGCGAGAACGGGAACGAACTCGGCGCGATGAACAGCATCAGCGGCGGCAGCACGGCACCGGCGAGCCCCGTGAGGGCTGCCGAGATCGCAAATGCCAGGGTCTTCACCTGCACCGGGTCGAAGCCGAGGGAGGCGGCGGCGATGTCGGCGTCGCGCACCGCCCGCATCGCCCGGCCGAGGCGGCTCTGCGCAAGGCGGTGGAAGCCGTAGAGGCTTACCCCGGCGCCCAGCACCGCCAGGATCGCCAGCTCGCGCTCTGCGAAGGGACGCCCGAACAGGCTCGGACCCGCGGTGACGACGAGGCCGTTCTGGCCGCCGGTCAGCGCGCCGCCCTCGATCAGCGCGTGCTCGACGACGAAGCCGAAGGCGATCGTCACCATGGCGAGATACGGCCCCTTCACCCGCATCGCCGGCACCGCCAGGAGCACGCCGACCAGCGCCGAGAGCAGCCCGGCCGCCGGCAGCGCCAGCCAGAAGCTCAGGCCGGCGCCGGTGAGGATCGCGCTCGCGTAGGCGCCGATCGCGGTGAAGCCGGCATGGCCGAAGGAGATCAGCCCGGTCAGCCCCAGCAGCACGTTGAGGCCGACGCCGCCGATCGTGGTGAGCGCCACCAGCGCGATGACGAAGTGGGCGTAGCCGGAACTCGCCGCGATCAGCCCGAGGCCCGACGCGGTGAGCGCGGCGACGGCGAGCGGCATCGCCGCCGGATGGTGCAGGCGCCCCATCTCAGACCTTGTCGACGGCGCGCCGCCCGAACAGGCCGTCCGGCCGCAGCGCCAGCGCCAGGATGATGCCCGAGAACACCGCGAGCTGCGTGTAGGACGAGCCGAGCGTCGCGGTGACGGTGGCCTCGACGAGGCCGTAGACGAGCCCCGCCACGACGACGCCGGTGGCCGAGCCGATGCCGCCGAGGATCGCCACGGCGAAGGCCTTGAGGCCGAACAGCGCGCCCATCTCGGCCGAGACCGAGAACAGCGGCGCGATGAGCAGGCCGGCGATGCCCGCGAGCAGAGCCGAGAGCGCGAAGGCGCAGGCCACCACACGCCGCACGTCGATGCCCATCAGGCGCGCCGCGTCCGCGTTCTGCGCCACCGCCAGCAGCACCCGCCCGAGATCGGTCCTCCGGAACACCGTGCGGATCGCGACGGCGACGGCGAGCCCGACCACGGGGATGACGAGCTGGAGCGGGTAGACCCCGGCGCCGAGGATCTGCACCGGCGCCACGGCGAGCGGCGAGGGCAGGCTGCGCGGCTCCTTGCCGAAGGTGAACAGCACCGCGTTGTCGAGGACGATGCCGCCGGCGACCGTGGCGAGCAGCCACGCATCCGAGCCGCGCTCGACGAAGGGCCGCACCAGCAGCCGCTCGACGACGAGCCCGAGCAGCGCGCAGCCCGTGAGCGCGGCGAGGATCGCCAGCGGCATCGGCCAGCCCAGGCTCACGCCGAGCCAGTAGCCGAGCACGGCGCCGAGCGTCACGGCCGAGCCCTGCGCGAAGTTCACCGTGCCCGACACCGCGTAGGTGACGTGGAAGCCCAGCGCGATCAGCCCGTACATGCTGCCCAGCCCGAGGCCGGTGACGAGGGTTCCGGTCAGCACGCGAGGAGGATCAGTTCGTCACCGCGACGATCTCGCCGTCCTTGAAGCGGGTGAACACGTAGTCCTGCGGGCCGAGCGCGTCGTGCCGGCCGGGGGCGAACGGCTTGTCGTAGGTCTTGATCAGGCCGGGATAGGTGGCGACCTTGTAGAAGCCGTCGCGCACCTCCGGGCCCGTGGTCGCGTTGGCGGCCTTGATCGCCAGCGCCAGCAGGTGCGTGGCGTCGTAGGCGTTGGCGATGCCGACCGCGGGCGTCACGTCCGCCATCGAGCGGATCGCCGGGTACTTCCGCTTCAGCGCGTCGAGCACCGCGAGCGCCTTCGGCGCGGCGTTGCCGGCGAACGTGAAGGTCTGGATGAAGTGGACCTTGCCCGCGCTCGGGCCGGCGAGCTCGTCGAAGCGCCCGCCCGCCGGGCCCCAATGCGAGACCACCGGCACCGCCCAGCCCATGCGGTCGAGCGACTTCACCACCTGCGCCGAGGGGCCGACATTGCCGACGAGGAACAGGGTGTCGGCGCCGGCCTCCTTCAGGCGGGTGAGCTGGGGCACCATGTCCACGTCGGCGGCCTCGTACTTCTCGATGCCGGCGCTGGGCAGGTCGGCGGCCTTCAGCGCCGCGGTCAGGCCCTGCTGGTTGGATTCGCCCCAGGCGTTGTTGACCAGGATCATCCCCGGCTTCTTGGCCGCGTAGGTCCGGGTCGCGTAGGCGACGAGCGCCTCGTCCACCAGCGCGTCCACGGCCGAGACGCGGAAGGCGTAGTTGTCGGCGGCGCCGTTGCGGGTGATGCCGGTGCCGGCCGCCCACGGCCCGAGGAACGGCACCTTCATCTGGTTGGCGATCGGCACGATGGCCATCGAGACCGGCGTGTCGAGGCCGCCGATCACCGCGACGACGCCGACGCGCTGGATCAGCTCGCGCGCCGCGAGCACGCCCTTCGACGGGTTGGCCTCGTCGTCCCGCGCCACCAGCTCCAGCGGGCGCCCGAGCACGCCGCCGGCCGCGTTGATCTCGTCGATCGCCAGCCCGATGCCGCGGGAGATCGCCTCGCCGGATTTCGCCGACTGGCCGCTCAGCGCGGTGACGAGGCCGATCCTCACGGGCTCCACCGCCTGCGCACCGGGCAGCGTCGAGACGAGCAGGGCCGCAGCCAGCGCCAGGCGGCGGGTCAGGGCGGGCGTGGGGCGCATGCGCATGGACGGTCTCCGGCGGGATGCGCCAGGGCCAGCAACCCATGTGCCACGACGGCCGCGTCAGAAACGCACCGGTCCCGTGCGGATGACGCGGGTGCGCTGCCTCGATTTCCGCCAGGCCGCGTACACTTCTTGCACGCCACCACGGCCCTGCCGCCGTTAGGGTCGGCTTGAGGAGGCGATGCCGCGATGACCGACCCGACCCCCCGAGCGATCGACGCCACGGCGGCGCGCGACGCGGCGACCGTCACCGCCTATCTCGAAGCCTCGATGGTGCCCGATCCCGAGCGGGCGGCCGGCTACATGGCGCCGGGGATCATGATCATGTTCACCGGCGCGCGCAGCTTCCACCACCCACGCGAGGTCACGGCCTTCAATGCCGGGCGCTACGCCTGGGTGAAGAAGCGCATGGAGCGCCTCGACGTGGTGCCGGGCGACGGGCTCACCACGGTCTACAGCCTCGGGACGCTGTACGGCGCGTGGCCCGACGGCACGCCGTTCGCGGACAACCGCTACGTCGACCGCTTCACCGTCCGCGACGGGCTGATCGTGACCATGGAGGTCTGGAACGACAGCGCCGAGCGGCTGCTCGCCCGGCACGGGATCACGGCCTGATCGCCGGCCGGGACACGGGAGCGGCAGGCGACCCTGTCGCGCAGGGGGCGAGAGAAACGCGCGGCGCGGTCCATCAGCCTTCGGTCCCGCCGAGCACCAGCCGCAGCGAGCGCGCGAGTTCGTCCCGGCGGTAGGGCTTGCTCAGGACGGGAAGCTCGCCGCGGCCGATGACCTGACCCTCGTCGAGGTTGGCGACGTAGCCCGAGGTGAGCAGCACCTTCAGGCCGGGGCGCAGGCGCTGCGCCTCGACCGCGAGTTGCGAGCCGTTCATGCCGCCCGGCATCATCACGTCGGAGAACAGGATGTCGATGCGCGCGACGTCCTTGAGCTGGGCCAGCGCCTCGGCGGCGTTGCGCGCGACGACGACCTTGTAGCGAAGCTCCTCCAGGCTCTCCACCGCCATGCCGAGCACCTGCTCGTCGTCCTCGACCAGTAGGACGGTCTCGCCCTCGCTCGCCCGGCGCAAGGGGAGCACGGCGCTCGGTCCCGTGCCGGTCTCCTCGCCGGCAGGATCGGCCGAGCGGGGGAGGCGAAGGCGGAACGTGGTGCCGGCATCGACCTCCGATTCGATGGCGACGAAGCCGCCGGCGCTCCGGGTGAAGCCGTAGACCTGGCTGAGGCCGAGGCCGGTGCCCTTGCCGACCTCCTTGGTGGTGAAGAACGGCTCGAACACCCGCGACAGCAACTCCGGCGCGATGCCTTTGCCGGTGTCGGACACCGAGATCTCGACATAGGCGCCCGGCGCGACGCCTCGGTCGGCGACGGCTGCCGTGTCGAGGCGGACGTTGCGGCTGCGGACCTCAATGCGCGCGCCGCGTGCGCCGGCCTCCATCGCGTCGCGCGCGTTGACGATCAGGTTCAGGACCGCGGCCTCGAACTGGGCCGGGTCGATCCGGATCGGGTCCAGCGTCGGGTCGAGGTCGAAGGCCAGTTCGACGGCGCCGCCGGCCGCGCGCTCGGCGAGCGGCTTGAAGTCGATGAGCAGGCGGTTTGGGTTGAGCGTCTGGGGCCGCAGCATCTGCCGCCGCGAGAAGGCGAGCAACTGCTGGGTGAGCTGCTCGCCGCGCCGCGCCGCGGTCATCGCGGCCTCCGCGAGACGCTTGACCCGCTCGACGTTGTCCGGCTTGCGGATCATCATGTCGAGACCGCCGACGATGACGGTGAGCAGGTTGTTGAAGTCGTGCGCGACGCCGCCGGTGAGCTGGCCGATGGCCTCCATCTTCTGGGCCTGCCGCAGCGCCTCCTCGGTGTTGCGCTGGTCGGTCCGGTCGAGGACGATGCCCGCCATGCGGACGGGCTCGCCGTCGCCGCGATACTCCGCCCGGCCCTTGGCCGCGATCCAGCGGATTGCCCCGTCCGGCCGCGCGATGCGGCACTCCAGGTCGAGCGTGCCGACCTCCAGCGCCTTGGCGAAGGCCGCCGCGACCGCCGGCCGATCCTCCGGGACGGTGTGCGTCAGGAAGTCATGCCGTCCCCATGCCGGGACCGGCGCGTCGTAACCGAAGATGGCGTCGTGACGGCGGGAGCGGCGCGCGGTGTCGTGGACGAGATCGAGGTCCCAGGAGCCCATCCCGGCGCAATCGAGGGCGAAGGCGAGGGTCTCGCGGGCCGACTCGACCTCACGAGTGCGTTCCTCGACCCGCCGCTCGAGGGTCTCGTTGGCGATACGGAGGCGGGCCTGGGCCTGCTCGCGTTCGAGGATGTGTTCGCGCGCCTGGTATTGCCGCCGCCGCACCCGGAGGGCCGAGGCGACGGCACTGGCCAGGGTCTCGGCGTTGATGGGGCGCTCCAGGAGGACGACGTTGCCGAGGCGCGCGATCGTCGCGGCGGCCCGCGCCGGGCGCCGTCCGGCCTGACGCGTCGCGAGCAGGATGAAGGGGAAGTCCGACCACGGCGGCTGGCGGTCGAGCCACGCATCCAGCGCCGCCGCTTCCACGTCGAGGAGTGCCTCCTCCGTCACGATCGCTGCGCCCGCCGCCTCGCGCAGGCGCGTCAGCCAAGTCGCAGGATCGGCGCAGACGGCGACGGCGGTGCCGGACCTGGCGAGCAGGTGCTCGATGACGCCGGCGTCGCGCCCGCGCGGCGCGAGGATCAGGACGCGGCTCTCGTCCGCCGCGGATGCGATCATTCCGGCGTCCCGTCGGCGGCGGGCGCGTCGTTCAGCATCGCGACCTTCCCGTCGTAGCTGGGCAGGCCGCTGAGCACGCCCTGGAAGCCGGCCAGTGCCTCGCCGACCTGGAGGCCGCCGGCGAAGAGCTTGAGTTCGCGGATGGTGCGCTCGTGGGCGTTGATCCGGCTCTTCACCACCGAGAGCGCGGTGCGGACCTCGCCTTTCGCCTCGAAGTACCGGAACAGCAGGATGCCGTCGCTGAGGTAGCTGAGATCGATGTCGGACCTCACGTCGCCGATCACTCCGTGCTGGCCGAGGACGAGGAGCGTCGTGGCGCCCTTCTGGTTCAGGTAGCTCAGCAACTCGTGCATCTGCAGTACGAGGTACTGCTCCCCCGGCATCGCGTGGATGTAGGCGTTCAGGCTGTCCAGGATGAGGAAGGTCGAGCCGTGCTCCTCGACCGCCGCGCGGACCCTGGAGGAGAATTCGCCCGGCGCGAGTTCGGCCGGATCGACCTGGAGGAGGGTGAGGCTGCCGTTCTCCAGGTGCGGATGCAGGTTCATGCCGAGCATCGCCGCCCGGGCGAGCATCGTCGCGCTGCCCTCGTCGAACAGGAAGTAGGTCGCCTTCTCGCCCCGCTCCAGGGCCGCGAGCATGCAGCGGATCGCGGTCGTGGTCTTGCCGACGCCGGACGGCCCCATGAGCAGGGTGTTGGTTCCGCGCACCAAGCCGCCGCCGAGCAGGAGGTCGAGCTCGGCCGAGCCGGTCGACGCGGCGGTGGGGTCGAAGTCGGTGCCGTGCTCGGCCGCGACGAGGCGCGGGAAGACGGTGAGGCCGCCGGTGTCGAGGATGAAGTCGTGGTAGCCGCCCCGGACCTTGACGCCGCGCATCTTCAGGATGCGCAGCCGGCGGCGCTCGGCGCCGAACGCACGCTGGGTCTGCTCCAGCAGAACGACGCCGTGAGCGATGCTGTGGAGTTGGACGTCGGACGTGCCGTCGTCGAGCAGCAGCACCGTGCAGCGGCGGGCCGAGAAGAACTGCTTCAGCGCCAGGATCTGGCGCCGGTAGCGCAGCGGGTTCTGGGCGAGGAGCCGGAGTTCGGAGAGGCTGTCGAACACGACGCGCACGGGATTCAGCGCGTCGACCCGCTCCATCACCTCCCTGACCGTCTCGCCGAGCTCGACCTCGGAGGGATGCAGCACCGACTGCTCGCTGTCCGGGTCGAGGCCGAGCTCGTTGACGAGTTCGTAGATCTCGATGTCGTCCAGGGACCAGCCGTGGGAGGCCGCCGCCGCCCGGAGTTCGTCCGAGCTTTCCGAGAGCGTGACGTAGAGGCCCGTCTCACCCCGGGCGACCCCGTCGAGCAGGAATTGCAGCGCCAGCGTGGTCTTGCCGGTGCCGGGCGTCCCTTCCAGCAGATAAAGTCTTTCCCGCGTGAGGCCGCCGGCCAGGATATCGTCCAGGCCGGCGATGCCCGTCGATACGGAGGTCCGACGGAAGGAAACGGCGCTCGGTCGTGCGTCAGGAGGCATGGGCACCAGGATTCGAAGGCGGGCATCCGGGCGGCCGGGCGCCCTGGGGTCGGCCCAAAAGGGGGTACCGAGGGAAATCGTCACGGCTCAACGTAGGACGGCCGGACAAGGGTCCAAGCGATCCCGGCGATTGTCGGCGTGTCCGGATCACGCAATCCCGCGCGGTCCAGGGCTGCGGGCATTCGGCAAAAGCCGGATTTCCTTCGCGTGTCGTGCCGGGTTTCCGCTTTCTTAGCGGGCCGTCGTCTAAGCATCATTGCGCGAAGTGGCCGCCGGTTCGCGCCAAAGAAACGATGCGGCACCAAAGAGATCGAAGCAGGCATTCGTGAGCGAAGCCACGAATGCCTGCTTGGTCCTGCGGCGGCGCCCGGCAGGTCGGCGACGTCGCCACGGTCCCATCCGCGGCCGGGCACGGCAGGCTTCGAACCGGATCGTCCTTCGGCGACCGCAGGGTGAGGGAGCGGGTCATGCAGGTCGCGGACCGACGGGTCGCCCGGAGCGGGGGAACGGAGACGGATGCGGCGCCCATGGCCGGGTCCCTGACGCCGACCGACAAGCTCGTGATCTTCGGGCTCGGCGTCGCGCTTCAGTTCGACATCCTGACCTCGACCTTCGGGCTGCCGTTCCAGCGCCTGTCCGATCTCCTGCCGTTCCTGACGATCCCGTACTTCCTGTTCCGCCACGACGTGCTGACCGCGATGCTCGGCCGGATGCTGCCGATCGGGCTATTGGTCGTGATTCTGACGGCATCGCTGGTCTTCAAGGCCGACAAGGAGCAGGGCGACGTCTATCTCACGCTGGTGCTGCTGCTGTACGTCGTGCAGGCGATCCAGCTCGTGATCCTGTTCAAGGACCCGTCCGGCCCGGACTGCCTCGCGGCGGGAATCCTCCTCGGTCTCGTCGGGTCTCTCGGCGCGCTGGCCGCGGCCTCGGCCGGAATCGACCTGACGGCCTACGGGCTGGCGGTCCCGACCGACGGCGTCGATGCGGAGCTTCTCCTGTTCATGCAGGACAAGCTCGGCGGCCTCTGGGCCGGCGGCAACGAAACCGGCCACGTCTTCGCCCTTGCCGGCGCGGCAGCCATGTATCTCTGGTTCCGCACGGGCCGCACCGCGATCTACCTGCTCTACGTCCTCGGGCTGCTCGTCAGCTTCCCGATGACCAACAACCGCGCCGGGCTCGTCGTCCCGGCGATCTTCCTCGTGCTGATCCTCCGCAGGAGCTTCGGCGCCTATCACCTCCTTGCGGCGGCGGCGGCGGTCTGCGCCCTCGTCATGGTCTTCGCCGCGACGGGCTACACGCCCCTGCCCGAGAAGTTCCAGTCCGCGATCGAGAAGCGGTTCGTGTCGGACGGCAACACCGAGGCGAACGTCGGCGAACGGCTGGATTCGACCCTCGGCGGGCTGAGGCTCGCCTTGACGCATCCCTTCGGACTGGGCGCGGTCGCGACGCAGAACCAGTTGCGGGCCATGACGGGCCTCGGCACGCCGCACAACGGCATCGTATCGCTCGCCGTCCAGAGCGGGGTCTTCGTCGCGCTCGCCTTCCTCGTCGGTGCCTGCCGGATCGTCCTGACGCCCGGACGGTTCGGGCCGTTCGCGCACTACACGGTCCTGTTCATGGTGCCGTCGCTGATGTTCGAGGAGCTCTCGATCAACCAGGTCTTCCTGTTCGGCATCGCCTTCGTGCTGGCCGCCTCGGCCCTGTCGCGCCCGGACGACCCGGTGATCGCCCGGTCCTGAGCGCGGAACCGGCAGGGGCGGTCCAAACCCGCCGGGAGGACCGGTCGCCCGTGCCCTGCCCGCCTCGGCCCCGCCGGTCCGGCGGCATCGCCGGGCCTTCCGCTGCGAGCCGTGCGGCCCGGCATGCGCTCCCGCTCCCGGGCGGCGGGCCGCTCAGCGCCGCTTGCCCAGCTCGGTCGCGATGTCCTTGACCATGCGGCCGGCCTTGCGGTGGGCGGTGGTGAGCTGGTCCTGCGTCACGCCCCACCGCTTCATCCAGTATTCGACGGCTTTCCGCTCGGACAGGTCGAGCCGGTCCTTGTCGATGAAGCCGCGCTTGTCCTTCAGCCCCGCCATGGTCGCTCCTTGCCCGATGCGGTGATGTCGGCGCCCGCGTCGGGCGGGTCAAGCACCCGCGACGCGGGCGCGGCCGCAGGACCCGCGGGACGGCCAGGCCGGGACGATCGGGAGGCCGCACCACCCCGTGGGGACCGGCCTTCCTGCAACCCGAGCATGCCCCCCCAGCGCGCCCGAAGCCGTGCGTGTGTGATTTGTTGGATTTGTTGGCATCGGATTTGCCACGGTGGTTCCGGTCACGGCACGCGATCGCGGCCGTTGCAGACACGGAGCGGCAGGCATGGGCGACCAGGGGATCAGTCGGCGCGGCGCGCTCGGGCTCGGCGCCAGGGCGGCCGGCCTCATGGCGGCCGGGGCCGTGGCAAGCCCGTTCTTCGCGCGCAACGGCTTGGCCGCCGAGCCGATCAAGCTCGGCAGCCTGCTCGACGGCACCGGGGCGCTCGGCCTCGAGGGCCGGCGGATGATCGAGACCACGGAGTACGCGGTCGAGCTGATCAACAAGGCCGGCGGCCTGCTCGGGCGCGAGGTCAAGTTGATCGCCTACGACACGCAGTCCAACATGCAGCTCTACACCCAGTTCGCGCAGCAGCTCGCGCTGAAGGAGAAGGTCGACGTCATCCAGGGCGGCATCACCTCGGCCTCGCGCGAGGCGATCCGGCCGATCTTCGGCCGCTCCAAGACCCTGTACTTCTACAACACCCAGTACGAGGGCGGCGTCTGCGACCGCAACGTGTTCTGCACCGGTACCACGCCGGCCCAGACCGTGAACCACCTCGTCGACTACGCCCTCAAGACCTGGGGCAAGAAGGCCTACGTCATTGCTGCCGACTATAATTACGGCCACATCACCGCGAGCTGGATGACGAAGTTCATGAAGGACGGCGGCGGCTCGGTCGCCGGCACCGACTTCTTTCCCCTCGACGTGACCAACTTCTCCTCCGCGATCAGCCGCATCCAGCAGGCGCAGCCGGAGCTGGTGCTCTCGGCGCTGGTGGGCGCCAACCATTCCGGCTTCTACCGCCAGTGGGACGCGGCCGGCATGAAGGGCAAGATCCCGGTCGGCTCCAGCGTGTTCGGGCTCGGCGACGAGCTGACCACCATGGACACCTCGACCACCAACGGCCTCGTCACCTGCTACGGCTGGTACAACGACCTGCCGGCGCCCGCGAGCCAAGCCTTCGTCAAGGGCATGCAGGACAAGTTCGGCGCCGGCCTGACCGACCTGAGCGAGCTCGACACCGCGACCTACGACGGCATCATGCTCTGGGCCGAGGCCGTGAAGAAGGCCGGCTCCGTCGAGCGCGACAAGGTCGTCGAGGCGCTGGAGGCGGGCATCTCGATCGACAGCCCAGCCGGCAAGGTGACGATGGACGGGGCGACCCACCACACCATCCGCAGCACCTACCTCGCCCGGCCCAAGGATCGGAAGTGGGAGATCCTGGCGACCTTCCCCGACCAGTTCCCGGCCGACACGGGCGGCGCCTGCGACCTCCTGAAGAACCCGCGGACGAACAAGCAGTTCACCCCCGACCTCAAGGGCTGAGGCCGCACCATGGATCTGGCCGGCCTCCTCGGCTTCAACGTGCTCACCGGCATCGCGACGCTCGCGCTGATCACGCTGGGGCTCGGGGTGATCTACGGGATGATGCGCATCATCAACCTGGCGCACGGCGAGTTCATGATGCTCGGCGCCTACACCGCGGTCGTCGCGGCCGATGCCGGCGTCAACATCTGGGTGGCGATGCTGGTGCTGCCGCCGCTGGTCGTCGGGCTGATCGGCCTCGTCATCGAGCGCACCGTGATCCGCTTCCTCTACGGGCGGATGATGGACACGATGCTCGCCACCTGGGGCATCAGCCTCGGGCTGATCGGGCTGATCACCACGCTCTACGGCAACGTCGTGCGCGGGGTCTCGACGCCGGTGGGCAGCTTCGAGATCGGGCGCTACGGCGCGAGCCTCTACAGCCTCGTCATCGTCGCGGCCGCGTTGGCTGCGCTCGGCGGGATGCTGGCGCTGCTGCGGTTCACCCGCTTCGGGCTGGTCCTGCGCGCCACCATGCAGAACCCGCGCATGGCCGCCGCGCTCGGCGTCTCGCCGGACCGGATCTACATGGCGACCTTCGCGCTGGGCGCCGGGCTCGCGGGGTTGGCCGGCGGCGTGCTCGCGCCGATCTCGGGCGTCTCGCCGGCGATGGGCGCGGCCTACATCGCGCGAGCCTTCATCACCGTGCTCGGCGGCGGGGCGGCGATCATCACCGGCACGGGGCTCGCCTCCAGCCTGTTCGGGTCGATCAACGAACTCGTGGCCTTCAAGACGACGCCCGTCATCGGCGACGTGGTGCTGCTGGTGGCCGCCGTGCTGCTGATCCGCGTGCTGCCGCAAGGCATCACCGGCCGCTACCTGAGGCGCAGCCTATGACGCCCACGACCTCCCGCTCCGGGACGATCGCGAGCCGCGCGGGCTTTGCCGCGGTGCTCGCCTGCGGGTTCGCCCTGCTCGTCGGCGCGCCTCTCGTCGTCGACCCGTTCGGCCTCGTGCAGATGACGGGCTTTGCCGCACTCGCGATGTTCGCGCTCAGCCAGGGCTTCGTCTGGGGCTACGGCGGCATCATGTCGTTCGGGCAGGCGGCGTTCCTGGGGCTCGGCGGCTACGCTTACGCCGTCGCGGTGATCAACCTCGGCGACAGCACCCTGCCGATCTTGATCGCCATCGCTGTGCCGATGCTGTTTGCGGCGGCGCTGGGCTACTTCATGTTCTACGGCCGGATCAGCGACGCCTACGTCGGCGTCATCACGCTGACCGTCTCGGTGATCCTGTTCCAGCTCTTCAACACCACCTCGGGGAGCCAGTACCGGATCGGGCAGGCCGAGCTCGGCGGCTTCAACGGCATCCCGGCGATCCCCGTGATCAACAAGATCGGCGACGCCGGCAACTCGCTCGACATCGACGGGCTCTGGTACGCGGCGATGGCGGCCCTGATCCTCGTCTACGCGCTCCTGCGCGGCATCCTGGCGAGCCGCTTCGGCCGCGTCGTCGTGGCGATCCGCGAGAACGAGACCCGGGCGCAGCTCATCGGCTACGACCCGCGGCTCTACAAGCTGCTGGCCTTCACGATCGCGGCCGGCATCGCGGGGCTCGCCGGCTGCCTCTACGCCAACTGGGGCGGCTTCATCAGCCCGACGGTGTTCGGCCTGTCGATGTCGGCGCAGGTGATCATCTTCGTGCTGGTCGGGGGCTTGGGCACCCTGATCGGGCCGATGCTCGGCGCGGTGCTGATCCAGGCGCTGATCATCGCCGCCGGCACGCAGAACGTCGTCGATTCCAACCTCGGCCTCGGGATCGTGCTGGTCGGCTTCGTGCTGCTGGTCCCCGAGGGTCTCGTGCCCGTGGCCCGCCGCCTCGTCCTGCGCGCGGTTGGCCGGTTCACCGCGCGCAAAGCGCCCGCCGCCCCCGTGCCGACCCCGGCGCTGGCCGAGGGAACGGGCCGATGAGCCCCGCCGCGGCTCCGGCCGTGCAGCCGCTGCTGGAGGCGCGCGGCGCCACCATGCGCTTCGGCGGCGTCACGGCGGTGGACGCCGTCGACTTCGTCCTCGGCGAAGTGGAATTGCGCTGCCTGATCGGCCCGAACGGGGCCGGCAAGAGCACCTTCTTCAAGATGCTGACCGGCCAGCTCACCCCAAGCGCCGGCCGCATCCGCTTCCGTCACACCGACATCACCGGCGCCAACCCGCACGACATCGCCCGCCTCGGCGTCGGCATCAAGACGCAGGTGCCCAACGTCTTCAACGGCCTGTCGGTGCGCGAGAACGTGTTCATCGCCGCCTGCCGCCGCAAGTCGATGGCCCACACCAAGCGCATCGTCGACGAGACGCTGACGCGGCTGCGGCTCACGGACATCGCGGAGCGCATGGTCGGCCAGCTCGCCCACGGCCAGCGGCAGTGGGTCGAGATCGCCACCGTGCTCGCGCAGGAGCCGACGCTGATCCTGCTGGACGAGCCGGCCGCCGGCATGACCCACGACGAGGTCCACCGCACCGCCGACCTGATCCGCGAGATCAACCGGACGCACGCCGTGATCGTGGTCGAGCACGACATGCCGTTCATCCGGATGATCGCCAAGACCGTGACGGTGTTCAACCAGGGCCGCATCCTGATGGAGGACGCGGTCGGGACGGTGCTCGCCGACCAGCGCGTGCGCGACGTCTACCTCGGCAAGCAGGCGGCGTGAGGCCATGAGCCCGCATCCCGCTCCGAAGGCTGCGCCGCTCCTGTCCGTCGAGGGCCTGCACGCCGGCTACGGCCGCATCCCGATCCTCAGTGGCATCTCGCTCGACGTGGCGCCGAGCGAGGTCGTGGGCATCCTCGGCCACAACGGCATGGGCAAGACCACCCTGCTGCGCACCCTGATGGGCTACCTGCCCGCGACGACCGGCACCGTGCGGTTCGACGGCCGCGACCTCACCCGGGCCGCGCCGACGGCCCGCGCGCGTGCCGGGATCGGCTACGTGCCGCAGGGGCGCGAGATCTTCCCCGCGCTCAGCGTGCACGAGAACCTGCGCATGGGCTGCATGCTCGCGCGCACGCCCGAGGCCGAGACGATCGCCGACATCCTCACCGTCTTCCCCCGGCTCAAAGCCTACCTCGACCGGCCCGGCGGCGCGCTCTCGGGGGGCGAGCAGCAGTTGCTCGCGCTCGCCCGGTGCCTCTGCGCCGGCCCGCGCCTCGTGCTCCTCGACGAGCCGACCGAGGGCATCCAGCCCTCGATCATCGAGGAGATCGTCGAGACGCTGCGGGGCATCACCCGCGCCCGCGGGCTCACGATGCTGCTGGTGGAGCAGAACCTGTCCTTCATCTCCGGCCTCTCCGACCGGGTGCTGATCCTCCAGAAGGGGATGATCACCCGCGAGGTCCCGCCCGAGGTCGCCCGCGACCGCACGATGATCGACGAATTCGTCGGCATGAGCTGATCTGAGAACCGTCTGAATCCGGCGAAAGGGACACGAGCGATGGATGCAGCGCAGATGATTCCGGAGATCGAGATCGTCGAGATGACGCTGGCCGACGCCGCCGACGCGTTCGCCAGCGGCGTGACCGCGGAGGCCCTGACGCGGGCCTTCCTGGCGCGGGTCGAGGCCTACAACCCGCGCTACAACGCACTCATCATCATGAACCCGGAGGCGCTGGCCGACGCGCGGGCCAGCGACGCGCGGCGTGCGGCCGGCGCGAGCCTCGGGCCGCTCGACGGCGTGCCGGTGGTGATCAAGGACCCGATGGACATGGCGGGCCTCCCCACCACCGCGGGCTGGCGCTTCCTCAGCGCGAAGGCCGGCGGCGTCGACCTGATCCCGGAGACCGATTCGCCCGTCGTCGCGCGGATGCGGGCGGCCGGTTGCGTCATGCTCGGCAAGACCAACGTGCCCGTGCTCAGCGCCACCGGCAGCCACGCCAACGACAGTTGGGCCGGCCCGACCCTGAACGCGGCCGCCCCCGGGAGCCTGCCCGGCGGCAGCAGCGCCGGCACGGCGACCGCCGTCGGCCTGAGCCTCGCGGTGCTGGGGCTCGCCGAGGAGACCGGCGGCTCGATCCAGAACCCGGCCTCGGCGCAGGGGCTGGTCGGCATCAAGCCGACCTTCGCGCTGGTGCCGAACGCCGGCGTCGTGCCGCTCGCCGGCTCCACCCGCGACGTCGTCGGCCCGATCGCCCGGTGCGTGCGCGACGCGGCGCTGACGCTGGACGTGCTCGCCGGCTACACCGCGGCCGACCCGAAGACGGTGGCCGGCATCGGCCGCCGGCCGAAGGGCGGCTACGCGGCCAAGCTCGCGCCCGACGCCCTCAAGGGTAAGCGCCTCGGCCTCTACGGGCCGGGCTGGCGCGACCTGGCCCTCTCGGCCGAGGCGACCGCCCTCTACGCGCGGGCGCAGGGCGAGCTCACCGCCTGCGGGGCGACGCTGGTCGCCGACCCCTTCGCCGGCTCGGGCTTCGCCGACCTCGGCGAGCCGACGCCGGGGCTGAACCACTTCGATGCCCGCGGCATGGAATCGGTCGCCTACGACCTGCAGCTCTACCTCCGGCGCCTGGGCCCGAGCGCCGCTTTGCGCACGGTCGAGGCCTTCGCCGCGGCGACGAAGGCCGAGGACGCCTTCGCGCCCGGCGGCGTGCTGCACTACCTGCACGCGATCCCCGCCTTCGCCCCGATCCTCGCCGACCCGGACACGCCGCCGGACCTGTCCGATTTCCTCGCCCTGCGCGAGGCCTATCTCGACATCTTCGACCGGGTGATGGCCGAGCACGGCCTCGACGGCCTCGTCTTCCCGCAGATGCGCGACGAACTCCCGCCGCTGCACGGGGGCCGCGCGATCAACGAGACCACGGTGTGCGAGATCAACATCGCGGGCCTGCCCGGCGTCACGGTGCCGGCGGGCTTCTACGCCTCGGGGGCGCCGTTCAACCTGATCTTCGTCGGGCCGATGTGGAGCGAGGCGGAGCTTCTCGGGTTCGCCTACGCCTACGAATCCGCCACCCACCACCGCCGTGCGCCCGCCCTGGCCGGCTGAACGTGGACGCGGATCGGAGCACGATGCGGGCCGATGCTGACGGACCACCGCCATCAGGAGATCCTCGCCCGCCTGCACGGCGCCGGCCGCGTCGGGGTCTCGGATGCGGCGGCCTTCCTCAAGGTCTCCGAGGAGACGATCCGGCGCGACCTCAAGCTGATGGAGGTGCGTGGCCTGCTGCGGCGCATCCACGGCGGCGCGGTGCCGCCGCGCCTCGACCAGGACCGCCCGTTGCAGGAGCGCGGCAAGACCAACCCGCGCGAGAAGGCCCGCGTGGCCGCGATCGCCGAGGGGCTGGTGCGCGACGGCATGTCGATCTTCATCGACACCGGCACCACCACCCTGGCCCTGGCGCGCCGGCTGACGCAACGCAACCTCACGCTCACCACGAACTCGATCGACGTGGCGCTGCTCATCGGCGCCGGCCCGTCGCGGGTCAACCTGACGCCCGGCACCCTGCGGGCCAAGGACAACGCGCTCGTCGGCTACGAGACCGTGGCCTACGCCCGGCGCTACTTCTTCGACATCGTCTTCATGGGCATCTCGGCCTGCGACCTCGACCGCGGCTGGATGGATTACGAGGAGCACGAATCGGTGCTGCGGCGGACGCTGAAGGGCCAGGCCCGGCGCTGCGTGATCCTCGCCGATTCGCGAAAATTCGGCCTGCAGGCGAACCTGTGCACCTTCGACCTGTCGGACCCGCTCAGCGTCGTCACCGACCGGCCGCCCCCGCCGCCCTTCCTGGACCGCTTCATCCGGCATGACATCGACCTCATCACCGCCTGATCCCGGCCTGCACGCGCTGTTCGACAGCTTTTCGGAATTCGGCGCCACCGCGGGCGGCGGCGTTCACCGGCTCTGCGGCAGCGCGGCCGACGGGCAGGCGCGCGACCTGTTCGCGCAGGTCGTGCGGGACCTCGACGGCACCGTGCGCACCGATGCGGTCGGCAACCAGTTCGGACTGCTGGCCCTTGCCGGACGATCCGATGCGCCGCTGGTGATGCTCGGCTCGCACCTCGACAGCCAGCCCCAGGGCGGCCGCTTCGACGGCACGCTCGGCGTCGCGTCCGCGCTCCGCGTCGGCGCCGCGCTCGTGCGGGCGAAGGCGGCCGGCACCGCTTACGCGGCCGATCTCTGCGTCGTGAACTGGACCAACGAGGAGGGCGCCCGCTTCCGGCCGAGCCTTCTCGGCAGCGGCACCTATGCCGGCCATCACCGTGCCGAGGCGGCGCTGGCGATCCGCGACGACGACGGCGTCACGCTGGCCGAGGCGCTGGCCGCGATCGGCCAGCGCGGCACCGATCCGGCGCCTGCGCTGCCGGCCTGCTACCTCGAACTCCACGTCGAGCAGGGCACCGTGCTGGAAGCGGCGGGCGCCACGATCGGCATCGTCGCGCGCAACTGGGGGGCGACCAAGATCGAGGCGGCGTTCATCGGCGCGCAGGCCCATACCGGGCCGTGCCCGATGGACCTGCGCCGCGACGCCCTGCTCGCCGCCGCCTACGCCATCGCCGAAATCCGGGCGATCGCCGATCGCTGGCCGGGCCGCGTCCACACCTCGGTCGGCCGCATCCGGGTCGATCCGAACTCCGCCAACGTCGTCCCGGCCCGCGTCGCACTCTCGGTCGAGATCCGCTCGGCCGACGATTCCGTCCTCGGGGAAGCCGGCGCGCTCGCCGACGCGGCGCTGCGCGCGGCGGCCGAGCGCGCCCGCACCGGCCTCTCGATCCGCGACCGCGTCGAGCGGCCGATCCGCCCGCTTCCGGAGGACGTGTGCGATCTCGTGGCGCTCGCCGCCGAGGAAACCGGGCATCGGGCGATCCGTATGGACACGGTGGCCGGCCACGACGCCCTCAGCCTGCTCGGCGCCTGCCCGACCGGTCTCGTCTTCGTGCCGAGCGTCGGCGGCATCGCCCACAACGAGGCCGAGACCACGTCGCCGGCCGACATGCAGGCCGGCCTCGCGGTGCTGCTGCGCGCCGCCGACCGCCTGTGCCGGGCGGGCGGGGAGCCCGCGCGCGCGATCCGGGGGGATGCGCGATGAGGGCGGTGGGCCGTCCCGAGACGGCGTTCGAGCATCGCGTGGAAGCAGCCCTCGCCCGCATCCCCGAATGGCGGGGCCGTCGGCTCCGCTACGCGCTTGCCGCCGCCCCGGTCGCCTCGCCGACCCACCGCGCCGTGGCGTCGGACTGCCTGCGCATAGCTGCCGACGGGGAGGCGGACGTCTTCCTCAAGGTGCGCCACGCCGACATGGCCGACGACGTCACCCCCGTCGCGGCGCAGGCGGCCGAGCGTGCCGGCCGCCTCGGCCTCGGGCCGGCGGTGCGGATCGTCGGCGACGGCCTCCTCGGCCTCGATTTTCTGCCGGAGCCGTGGCGCTACGCCAGGGTCGGCGACCTGCAGGATGCCGGGAGGCTCGCCGACGTGCTCGGGGCCCTGCGCCGGCTCCAGGGCGAGGGCGCGCTCGGCCATCGCTTCTGTCCCTTCGCCCAGGTGGAGGCGCTCGCCCGCGAGGCGGCGTCCGTCGGCGCGCCCCTGCCGGACGGGGCCGAGGGACTGATCGCGGCCACCGCCCTGATCGGCGAAGCCGTGCGGGCGTCGGGCATCGACCTGCGCCCCTGCCGCAACGACGGCATCGCCTCGAACGTGATGCTCGGCGGCCAAAGTGACGGCCAAGGCGGCGGCGTCCGCCTCGTGGATTTCGACCTCGCGGGCGATGCCGATCCCTGGTTCGAGGTCGGCGCGCTGGTCAACGAGGTCTGCCGTTTCGAGGACGGCCGCCGGGCGGCGGTCGAGGCCTATGCCGGCGCCTGCGACCCGCGCCGGCTCAACCGCTGCCGGCTCTACGGGGCGGTAGACGACGTGATGTGGGGCCTCTGGGGCATCGTCCGCGCGGTGACGTCCCGGCGCGGCGGCATCGAGTTCTTCAAGTACGGCCAGTGGCGGCTCCTGCACGCCCGCACGACGACCGGCGCCTGGGATTTCGAGGCGTGGCTGCGCGGGCTGTGACGGCAGGCCGCGAGGGAGGACGGCGACGATGTGGACGAACGTGGGCGAGGGCACGAGCGCGGCCGAGCGCGACATCGAGGCGATCCTCGCCCGCGTTCCGCGCTGGCAGGGCGTGCCGCTTCGCTACCGGCCGGTCTCGGGCGGGATCAGCAACGCCAACTGGCAGGTGTCGGCCGGCGCCGCGCAGGACTGGTTCGTGAAGGTGCCGGGGCGCGGCACCGAGATGTTCATCACCCGCGCGGCGGCCAACGAGGCGAGCCGGAAGGCCCAGGCCTGCGGCTTCGGCGCCGAGGTGATCGACTTCCTGCCCGAGGACGGCGTCGAGGTCTTCGCCTTCGTCGAGGGGTTTCGCGCGACCTCGAACCTCGACTTCCTGCGGCCCAGTGTCCGCGGGAACGCGGTTCGCGCGCTGAGGGCGTTCAACGATTCCGGCCCCTTGCGCCTGACCAAGACCGTGTTCGACATGATCGAGGAGCACGTCGACCAGGTCGCCGCGGTCGGCGGGCGCGTGCCCGAAGACGCCCCGTTCCTGATGCGGCGCTGCGCCGAGGCCAAGGCGGCGCTGCTCGCCTCCGGCCTCGACCTCGTGCCGTGCATGAACGACACGCTCGCCGGCAACTTCCTGATCGATGCCGACGACCGGGTGATGCTCGTCGACTTCGAGTACGCCTCGAACAACGAGCGCGCCTACGAACTCGCCCTGTGGTTCGACGAGATGGCGTTCTCCGATTCCGTCGAGCGCGCGATGATCGAGACCTATTTCGGGCGCTGGGACCCGGCGATCGAGGCCCGCATCCAGGTCCTGAAGGCGCTGGCCGACCTGAAATGGGCGACCTGGGCGATGATCCAGGACGCGGTCTCGCTGCTCGACTTCGATTTCTACAAGTACGGCACCTGGAAGCACAGGCGCGCCCGCACCCTGTTCCACCACCCCGACTGGCCGCGCTGGCTCAAGCGGTTGTGAGGCGGAACCGCACGCCTCCTACCAACGGCGGCTATCCCTAACCGTTTTATCTCGGCCCTGCGCAGGGGACGGATGGGTAGATGACAGCCGCCACCGGTATCACATAATCTGCGTCGGACTTTTACGAGACTCCGTCCGTCCCACGCATCGTGCGCTCGATCTCAGATAGCCTGCGCCAGAACGCCTTGAGCGTCTCACCGTAATCTGCGTCCGGAAACGCATCTATTGCGCGTCGCTACACCTACGGGATGACGACCTCCGCCGAAGGAAGCGACCTGCCGAACGGAAAGTTCTGCGCGTCGGTCAGTCCGGGATCGTAGAAGCTATGCGTGTTCCGCCCGGCCGCCTTGGCGCGATAGAGCGCGATATCGGCGGACCGGAACAGGTCGTCGGCGTCTTCGCACGTTGCGGTGGCGAGGGCGATGCCGACGCTCGCCCCAACGCCGACGATGAGTCCGCCGAGGTCGATCGGTTCGGCGATGGTCCCGATTATCCGGCGCGCGAGCTTGTCCGCGGCCTCGGTGCCGTGCGGGCGTCCGAGGACGACCGCGAACTCGTCGCCGCCGAGCCGGGCGATGGTCGCTCCGTCCGGTACGACCGCGCGCAGCCGGTCGGCGACGATGCACAGCAGGCGGTCGCCTGCGGGGTGGCCGTGGGTGTCGTTCACCCGCTTGAAGCGGTCGAGGTCGCACGCCAACACTGCGAACGCCTCGCCGGTCCGTCGTGCGTCGGCGAGCCCCTGCCGGAGCCGCTCGTTGAACAGGGTACGGTTGGCCAAGCCCGTGAGCCCGTCGTGCAAGGCGATGTGGGTAATCCGCCGCTCAGCCTCCTTGCGCGCGGAGATGTCAGTGAAGGTCCAGACAACGCCGCCGTCCCCCAGCCGGGTGCCGCGCACCTCCATCGTCACGCCGTTCGGGCGAACCCGTTCGAACACGCCGGGGGAGGACGACTGCGCGCCACTCTCGACCATCCGGCCGAGGTGATCCACGTCGCCCGCGAATTCACCGCGTCCGATGAGGAAGCGGTGCACGTCGGCCATGCGCGCGCCATCGTGCAGGACGCTCGGCGGCAGGTCGATGATCTCGCAGGCGCGCCGGTTGTGCACGCGCACGCGCTGGTCCGGCCCGTAGTAGATCAGCCCTTGGTCCATATGCTCCAGGGTGGCGCGCAGCAGTTCGCTTGTCTCGCGCAGACGCGCTTCGAATTGCTCCTCGGGCGCATCGGCGATCGTCAGGTCATCCAGTGCAGTGCTACGCTCGATCTCGTTCGAGTCTCTTGAGATCATCGGCTTTTCCGCGACGGATCGGCGCTGCCATGACAGCATAATTCAGTCGCTTAAGAGCTTACAGGGGATTCCCTAATAAGACTTTGATTACGATCTGCATCGAAGCCAAACCGCCAGAGTCCCGAGCTATGCAGGGTTTGGGTGATGGAGGCTGGGTGTGATACCAACGGCAGTTATCTCTCACCGTTTTATCGCGGCCCTACGCAGGGGGCGGAAGGGTAGATGATAGTCGCCCCTGGTATCATACGGTCTCCGGTCAATCGGTTCGGTCGCGCGCGCGAGTCGGCCGAGGGGAGCGACCTTTCCGGATGCGGCGCTCCCCTCTCCCGACCCGCTCCGCGGGCCACCCTGTCCCGCAGAGGCCAACAGATGCACGCATCTCCCGATGCGATCGGATGACGCGCGGGTCCCATCTCCCCGCTTGCGGGGCGAGGGGATGCGCAGCCACCGAAGCGCCGAGCGCCGGGATGTCTGAATCCAGTAGCCCGCAGAGGGGAGAGGGAAGGACGCGTAGGTGACGGGGTGCGCCGCCCCCGGACCGGTCAGCCGGAAACCGTATCGTGATCGGGAGCGATCAGGTTCGATCCGGCCGAACGGATGCCGTTCGCAGCGTGGCTCCCGCGTGCCGACGGACGGGTTCGGCCGGCGCATATGCCCGCATTCGGGTAGTCCGGGGATCGATCCGCGGAGCCGGCCCCTACCGGCTCGCCGTCATCGCGCCGGCGTTCATCAGCCCGTCCGGGTCGAGGCTGCGCTTCACGGTGTCGATCAGGGCGAGCCGCGCGGGGTCGGCGTAGCGGCGCAGCAGGTCGCGCTTGAAGCGGCCGATGCCGTATTCGGCGCTGAAGCTGCCGCCGAGTTCGATCGCTGCGGCGTAAAGCTCGTGGGCGATGCCGGCCTCGACCTCGCGGGTGAAGGCGAGGCGGTCGCGGCCTTCCGGCACCACGAGGTTGTAGTGGATGTTGCCGTCGCCGACATGACCGTAGAAGGACAGGCGCACGCCGGGCATCGCCCGCGCGACGATGGCGCCGCCCCGCGCCAGGAACGCGCCGAGCGCGGAGACCGGCACGGAGATGTCGTGCTTCACCGAGCCGCCGGCGCGCTTCTCGCCCTCGGGGATGGTCTCGCGCACCGTCCACATCGCCCGCCGCTGCGCCTCCGATTGCGCCAGCACCGCGTCCGCGAGCCAGCCCCGCGCCATCAGGGCTTCGAGCGCCGCCATGAGCACGTCGTCGAGGGGGATGTGCCGGGACGAGGCGGAGAGCTCGATCAGCACGGCGCCGCCGGGGCCCGCCGCGAGGCCGGTCGCGGCCCCGCGCATTTCGGCGACGAGGGCGAGCGACGCGCCCGAGATCAGCTCGAAGGTCGAGATCAGGTCCGAGGTCTCCCGGCGCAGGAAGGCGGCGATCTCCGGAATCGGCGCGTGCGCGGTCAGGTGCAGCCACGCGGTCGCGCGGTAGCCTTGCGCCGGCCACAGCTTCAGGACCACGCCGGTGACGATGCCCAGCGTCCCCTCGGCCCCGACGAACATCTGCTTGAGGTCGTAGCCGATGTTGTTCTTGCGCAGGTGCCCCATGTCGGAGAACAGCGACCCGTCCGGCAGCACCGCTTCGAGCCCGAGCACGAGATCGCGGGTCATGCCGTAGCGCAGGACCTGCAGGCCCCCGGCGTTGGTGCCGAGATTGCCGCCGAGGCGGCAGCTTCCTTCCGAGCCGAGGCTAAGGGGCAGGAGCAGGTCGTGCGCGGCCGCGGCCGCCTGAGCCTCGGCGAGGATCGTGCCCGCATCGCAGGCGAGCGAGAAGTTGAGCGGGTCGACGGCGCGGATGCGGGTCATCCGCTCCAGGCTGACCACCAGTTGCCGCCGGCCCGCCTCCGGGGTGGCCCCGCCGACATAGCCGGTGTTGCCGCCCTGCGGCACGAGGCCGAAGCCCTCCGCCGCGGCAAGGCGGACCACCGCCTGCACCTCCTCGACCGTCCGCGGGCGCAGGACGGCCTGCGTCTCGCCCTGCATCAGCGCGCGGTGGTCGAGGGTGTAGCGCGCGGTCGCGTCGGGGGCGGTGAGCACGCCGCCGTCGCCGAGGAGGGCGTGGAACGGCGCGAGGGAGTCCGGGATCGGCATCGTTCGAGGCTCGTGCGGTTCGGTCTCGGCGCGAACCGGACCATGTCGCGGGACGCGGCCGATGGGAAGCCGGTCGTTCGCATCGTCGGACGGCCGACGGCCCGCAGGTGCCTATCCTCCCGCGCTCGCTTTTCTTCGACCCCCGGCCTTCCCATTCTTGAAAGCCGAACCCGCCCGGCATGCCGCGCTCGCACGATGAAGGCAGACCCGTGATGGAAGGCAGAGCCAGGGCCCTGACGCGGCCCACCCACCCGAGCGGGCCGGGCGGCGAGACCCGCGTCGTCACCCTGCCCGTCGCGGGGCTGACCTGCGCGGCCTGCGCCGGACGGGTCGAGAAGGCGCTCCGCGCCGTGCCGGGCGTGTCCGCGGCGTCGGTGAACCTCGCCACCGAGCGCGCCAGCGTCACCCTCGCGCCGCAGGCGCGGATCTCGGCGCTGGCCGAGGCGGTCGACCGAGCCGGCTACGCGGTCGGCACCGAGACCCTCGACCTCGCGGTCGCGGGCATGACCTGCGCCTCCTGCGCCGGGCGCGTCGAGCGTGCCCTGCGCGGCGTTCCGGGCGTCTCGGGCGCGGAGGTCAACCTCGCGACCGAGCGGGCGCGCGTCACGATGCCGGCCGGCACCGTCTCCGCCGCCGACCTCGTCGCCGCCGTCGCGGCAGCCGGCTACGACGCGGCACCGGTCGCCGGGGAGGGCGCGTCCGCGGAAGCCGGCGAGGCGGAGAAGGATGCGGCCGCGCGCCGCGACCGCGCCCGCGTCGTGATCGCGGCGGCGCTCGCCGCGCCCCTTGTCGCGCCGATGCTGCTGATGCCGTTCGGGATCGCGTGGATACCGCCCGGCTGGCTGCAAGGGGCGCTGGCGACCCCGATCCAGTTCTGGCTCGGCGGGCGCTTCTACCGCACCGGTTGGCGGGCGCTCCGCGCCGGGACCGGGAACATGGACCTGCTGGTCGCGCTCGGCACCTCGGCGGCCTACGGCCTGAGCCTGTACCAGCTCGGGCGCGCCTACGCGGAGCAAGGGCCGGAGGGCATGGGCGTGGGCATGGCGATGCCGCACCTCTATTTCGAGGCGTCGGCCGTCGTCGTCACCCTGGTCCTGCTCGGCAAGCTCCTCGAAACCCGGGCCAAGCGCCGGACCGCCTCGGCCATCCGGGCGCTGACGCGGCTGCGCCCGGAACGCGCGCGCCTGCGCTGCCCGGACGGCGGCGAGGCGGAGGTCGCCGTCGCCGCCCTGCGGGTCGGCGACCGGGTCGTGGTCCGCCCCGGCGAGCGGCTGCCCGTGGACGGGATCGTCCGCGACGGCGCGAGCGCGGTCGACGAATCGCTCATCACCGGCGAGAGCCTGCCAGTGGCCAAGCGCGCGGGCGATCCGGTCGTCGGCGGCGCGATCAACGGCGACGGCCTGCTCGTGGTCGAGACCACAGCCGTCGGCGCGCAATCCACGCTCGCGCGCATCATCGGGATGGTCGAGGGCGCCCAGGCCGCCAAGGCGCCGATCCAGCACCTCGTCGACCGGGTCAGCGCCGTCTTCGTGCCCGTGGTGCTCGGCGTGTCCGTGCTCACGGTCCTCGGCTGGCTCATCGCCGGCGACACGGTGGAGGCCGCGATCATCGCCGCGGTCGCCGTGCTGGTCATCGCCTGCCCCTGCGCCCTCGGCCTCGCCACGCCGGCCGCGATCATGGTCGGCACCGGCGTCGCCGCCCGGCACGGCATCCTGATCAAGGACGCCGAGGCCCTGGAGGTCGCCCACGCCGTCGACACGGTCGCCTTCGACAAGACCGGCACCCTGACCGAGGGCCGGCCCGCGGTGACGGCGCTCGAACCGGCTGCCGGGTTCGACCGGGCCGAAATGCTGCGCCTCGCCGCCGCGGTCCAGGCCGGCAGCGAGCACCCACTCGCCCGCGCGGTGGCGGCCCGCGCGGGCGCCGAGGCGGTGTCGCCGCCGCCGGCCGCCGACGTGACGGCGCTTCCCGGGCGCGGCGTCGCCGCCACGGTCGAGGGCCGGCCGCTCCGGCTCGGCAGCCGCCGGCTGATGGACGAGCTCGGGATCGACCTCCGGGCCCTCTCCGATCGGGCCGAGGTCCTGGCCGGCGAAGGCCGCACCGTCTCGTGGATCGCCGAGGTGGGGGCGCGGCCGCGGCTCATCGGGTTGATCGCCTTCGGCGACGCGCTGAAGCCGTCCTCCGCCGCGGCCGTGGCGGCGCTCCACCGCATCGGCATCCGCACCGTGATGCTGACCGGCGACAACAGCGGCAGCGCCGAGGCCGCCGCCCGGACACTCGGCATCGACGCGGTCCTGGCCGAGGTCTTGCCGCAGGACAAGGCCGCGGCGGTCGTCCGGCTGAAGCAGGGCGGGCACAAGGTCGCGATGGTCGGCGACGGGGTCAACGACGCGCCGGCGCTGGCCGCCGCCGACGTCGGCATCGCCATGAGCACGGGCACGGACGTCGCCATGCAAGCGGCCGGCATCACGCTGATGCGCGGCGACCCGGGCCTCGTGGCCGACGCCCTCGACCTCTCGCGGCGGACCTACGCCAAGATCCGGCAGAACCTGTTCTGGGCGTTCGCCTACAACGTCGTCGGCATCCCGCTCGCGGCGTTCGGCCTGCTCAGCCCGGTCGTCGCGGGCGCGGCGATGGCGTTCTCCAGCCTCAGCGTGGTGACCAACGCGCTGCTGCTGCGCCGCTGGCGGCCCGGCGCGGCGGGCCGGGCCGCCAGCGGCGGCGCGGCCTTTCGCACGGGCACCGGGAACGGCGCCGCCCGGGCCTTGGAACACCGGCCGTGAACGGCGGCGACGCGGCGCACTTCCGGCGTCCCGGCCGCGCGAACGGCACGGACCGGCCGGTTTCGCCGGACACCCTGCAACCGAACCGGGCGCTCGGGGATTGATGGTTCGGACGGGCACGAGGACGCCGTCCCGACCGGTGTGCACGCGCCGGCAAGGCAGCGCAGGCGAGACCCATCCATGTCGACGACATCCGCCTTCCCCGCGCTCGGACTCGCGGCCGTCCTCGCGCTGGGCTTCACGACCGATGCATCCGCGGCACCCGCCACCCGGGGCGTCACCGAGGTCGCCGAGGCGGCCGCCCCGGTCCGTCCGGTCGCCGCGACGGAGGGCGAGGACGAGTCCGGCACGTGCAGCCGCATCCGCCGCCGGCTCTGGGTCGAGGGCGAGGGCTGGATCGTCCGCCGCGTCACCACCTGCCGCTGAGCGGCCCGCGCCGGCCCGACGCCTACCGCGCGCCGCCGCGCGCATTCCTGTGCGTAACGAAGGTCTCGGCACGGGTTAAGCAGTCTCCGCGCGTGGCGCACCGGCCGCGCCCGGAACGAGATCGGCCGCGCCGGGTTTTGCCCGGACCATCGCATGCCGCATCGGAGCTCCGAACCCATGGCCCTGCCTTGCCGCCGTCTCCATCGATCGGCCGTCTCGCTGCTCGCCCTCGCGGCCACCGTTTCGCTCGGAGGCGGGGCTGCGGGCGCGCAGGGGATCGGGGGATACGGCGGCGGCTACGGCTTCGCGGACGAGGCGGTGCGCGGTGCCTATGTCGGCGCGCCGTTCGGCGCGTTTCCCGCGCCCACCCGGATCGTGCCGGCCCCCTGGAGCTACGGCACCTACGGGGTCCCGACGGTGTCGGGCATCGCGCAGGCGCCGGCGGCGGCCCCGAGCCTCACGGTGATCAACCCCGGCGCGCGGGTCCCGTCCCGCCGCTCCGCGGGGGCGCGCATTCTGTCGCGGGACGCTGGCGGGGACTGGGAGCGGCTCGAACCGGACGCGCAGGCTGCTCGCGGCGCCCGCATCATCGCGGTGACGGTGCCGCGCCGCTGACGCCGTCGTCCTCCGGGGGGCACCGGTCGGCGGGAGGCGGGTTCTGCGCCGCGATCGCCGCGTACCAGTCGGCGTAGGGCGTGTTGCGCGGGTGCCTGCCGCCCTGGTCCGGCGTCCCGTCGGTCCACCAGACCGGGCCACGCTCGCCCAACGCTTCCTTGGCGGCCTGCACCGCACCGCGCGCCCGAGCCAGGCTTGAACCTGCTTGCGGGTCGCCCGCCCGCTCCGCGCGCTTGGCCGCGGCGACCGCACGCCGCGCATCCATGAGGTCGGCGACATGGCGTTGTCTGGCCGCCTCGGGCAGGCGCGGATCGGTGCAGCGCCACAGGCGTCCGCCGACGACGAAATAGCGTCCGTCCGGCGTGCGCGGATAGGCAGGCGCCGTAGCGTCCTTCGGTATCTCCGGACCGGCCAACGCGCTTACCTCCACCCCGAACCGGACGGCACCCGCGAGGTCCGCCCCGAACGGGGTCCCACGGACGGCGTCGCCGATCAAATCCGTCACCGTGCGGCAGCGGCTCCTGACCGGGGTCCTTCACGCGCGCTCATCCACGACCCGAGGAGGGAGAGGGATACGCCACCCGGAAACCTGACGGCCGCACCGCCGAGACCCGATGTTAAGGCTTCGCCGTCACGCTCCGGCCCTAGCCCGACAAGAGCCGGACAACGCGTCATGCACATCGTCATCGTCGATTCGAGCCGCGTCGTCCTGAAGATCATCACAGCGTTCCTGGAGCCGCGCGGGCACACGGTCAGCGCCTTCACGGATTCGGCCGCCGCGCTCGACTTCCTCACCGGGACGCCGAGCGTCCGGGTGCTGATCACCAGCCTGGAGGTGCGGCCGGTGAGCGGGCTCGAGCTGTGCTGGTCGGCGCGGCTGCTCGCCGAGGCGCGCCGGCCCCTCTACGTCGTGACAATGTCGTCGGCGCGCAACGCCCGCAACCTCGCCGAGGCGCTGGACAGCGGCGCCGACGACTTCATCGAGAAGCCGCCCGGCGCCGAGGAACTGCACGCGCGCCTGCGCGCGGCGGAGCGCCTCACCACCATGCAGAACGAGCTGATCCGCCTCGCCGAGACCGATCCGCTCACGGGCCTCCTCAACCGCCGCGCCTTCTTCGCCCGCGTCGGGGCCGCCGCCGAGCGCGCGGGCAACCACGGGGCGATGTCGGCGGTGCTGGCCGACATCGATCACTTCAAGCGCATCAACGACACGCACGGCCACGACGTCGGCGATGCCGCGATCCGGGCGGTCGCCGACCTCCTCGGCGCTCAGGGGATCGTCGGGCGCCTCGGCGGAGAGGAGTTCGCCGTGGTGCTGCCGGATCTCGGGCTCGATGCGGCGGCGGCCGTCGCCGGGCGCCTGCGCCTCCAGGCGAAGGACCTGCGCATTCGCGGCAGCCGCGGCCCCGTGCGGCTCACCTGCAGCTTCGGCGTCAGCACGTGGTGCGAGGGCGACAGCGTCACCGCCCTGGTCAAGCGGGCCGACATCGCCCTCTACGAGGCCAAGACCACGGGACGCGACCGCGTCGTCTCCGCTGCGAGCGAGATGGTGCTGGCACAGGCCGGCTGACGCCGCGCGGGCGATCCGCCGCACGAGCGGCGCCGGCGTTCGCGCCGGGCCCCGACCGGACGCGGGAACCGGCCAGACGCCGGGCCATCGGCACGATGCCGGGCGTCGGCGCATCGAACCCCCGCGTCGCGGCTGATCGCGCTGTGCCGTTGCGAGACGTCCGTTAAGTATAAACTCCTGCCGTAATCAGATTTCGATACGGAAAAGCCGGCGTCTCGGCCGGATCTCGATTGGAACGAGTCTTGAAACCCTTCGCCTGAGCCCGGCCGACCTGTGCCATGCCGGGAATGGAGGGGTGTGCGGTATGAGTACGGCCGTAGACGTGCTGGTCTTCGACGAGCCCCAGGAACTGAACCCGGCGTTCCGCGCGACGCTGGAGCATATGCCGGCCCTCCACACCGTGGGCGAGGCCGATCTCGACCGTATCGACCCGACCAACGCCGTCGCGCTGGTCTTCCTCGACGAGGCGCGGCTGCAGGACGGGCTCACCCGGCTCGCCGCGCTCAAGCAGCGCCTGCCGGCGCTGCGGACGCTGGTGGCGTTCCGGGCCCTGACCGGCGCAGACCTCAACGCCCTGCTCCGGGCGGGCGCCGACGCCTTCGTGGCGCGCTCGGCCTCGCCGCGCGAGCTCTGCACCGCGGTCCTGGCGCTGGCGGAGGGGGCGGCGCGCCTCGTGGCCCGCCATGAGACGGAGATTCCCGTCCAGGCGCCGGAGCCGGCCGACGGCCTCGGCCTCGGCCTGACGCCGCGGGAGGCGGAGGTGCTGCGCTTCCTCAGCGCCGGCTTCAGCAACAAGGAGGTGGCGCGCCGCCTGACGCTCTCCGTCCGCACGGTCGAGACCCACCGCCTCAACCTCCGGCGCAAGACCCAGACCGGACGGCTGAAGGACCTCGTGTCGCTGGCCCGCCAGCTCGGCCTCGCGCCCGTGGTCGAGACCGAGCCGGCCCGGCGCGGCGTCGAGACCGCCCGCGCCGCCACGGGCCAGGGCCCGGCGCGCCACTGAAGGCCGGGCGGACGCACCGTCCGGCGGAGGCGCAGGGCGGATCAGGCCCGTGCGGTCCGGTCGCCCGCATCCGCGCGGGGCGCCGGCTCGGGTGCCGTGCGCTTCGTCCTTCCCTTCGTCGTTCCGGCACCCGTTCCGCCGGACGCCGTCCGGGATGGGACCTTGCGCCGGCCCGGTTTCGGCGCCGGGGCGGAATCCAGCCGCCGTTGGAGTAGGCTCAGCACCGCCGCCTCCTCCGGCCGCAGGCGGCTCAGGTCCTCCACCAGTTCCGTCTCGACCGCGTCCTTGACCTGGAGCAGCAGCGCGCCCTCCAGGTAGCAGTCGATGATCTGCGGATGGATGTAGCACTTGCGGCAGATGGTCGGCGTGTTGCCGAGCCGGGCCGCCACGCTCTCGATCGCCGTGCGGACGTTCTTCCTGGCCCCGGCCTCGCCGTCGAAGGCCTCGAACGCCCGCAGCGCCAGCGCGGCGAGCACGGTGCCGGCCCACGTGCGAAAGTCCTTGGCGGTGATGTCCTGGCCCGAGATCGCGCGCAGGTAGTCGTTGACGTCCGAGGAGGTGACGTCGCGGCGCGTGCCGTCCGCGTCGAGGTACTGGAACAGCTCCTGCCCCGGCAGGTCCTGGCAAGCCTTGACGATCTTGGCCACCCGCCGGTCCTTCAGCGACAGGTTCCACGCCTTGCCGCTCTTGCCCCTGAAGCGGAACGTGAGCTCGGCCCCGTCGACCCTCACGTGCGGATCGCGCAGCGTCGTCAGGCCGTAGCTCCTGTTGGCCTTGGCGTAGTCGTCGTTGCCGACCCGGATCAGCGTGGTCTCCAGGAGGTGGACGACGGTGGCCAGCACCTTCTCGCGCGGAAGGCCCTTGCGCCGCATGTCCGCGTCGATGCGCGTGCGGATGCCCGGCAGCGCGTCGGCGAAGGCCATGATGTGGCTGAACTTGGTCGCGTCCCGCGCCGCCCGGAAATCGGGGTGGTAGCGGTACTGCTTGCGCCCCTTGGCGTCGCGCCCGGTCGCCTGGATGTGGCCGTTCCCGCGCGGGCAGATCCAGACGTCGGTATAGGCCGGCGGGATCGCGAGCGACCGGATGCGGGCGATCTGCGCCGCGTCGCGCAGGACCGCGCCCTTCGCGTCGAGGTAGCGGAAGCCGCGGCCGCTCCGCGTCCGGGTCAGGCCCGGCATCGCATCGTCGACGTAGGAGAGCCCGGCTTCCGCCGCCGCGTCGCGGGGATCGACGACGGTGCCCGCTGTCTCGTCCGACGCCATGCCTGCTCCTCCGCCTCGGGTCTGCCGTCAACCGGGGCGGCACGGCCGTGTTCCGCCCCCCGCGCATCGGCCGCACAAGCGCCGTCCCGCCGTGCTAAGATCGACTGCGATGGACGCCGCCCGACCGCCCGCCGCGCCGACGCAGTGCCTCGCCTTCGTGATCGCCGAGGACGGGCTCTTCGCCGAGCGCCACCTGCCCCTGGCGCGGGCCGCGGTGGCGATGGGCCTGTCGGTCGCGGTGGTGACCCGGGTGCGCGACCACCGCGCGGCCATCGCGGCGACGGGCGCGCGGGTCGTGGCGCTGGAGGCGGCGCGCTCCAGCCTCAACCCGATGGCGGCGGGTTACGCGGCGGGGCGGCTCGCGGCGATCCTGAAGGCCCTGAAAGCCGACATCGTCCACGGCATCGCGCCGCGCGGCATCCTCCTCGGCGGCACCGCCGCCGCGATGGCCGGCATTCCGGCCCGCGTCTACGCGCCGACCGGGCTCGGCGCGCGCGGCGGCACCGCCGGCCGGCTCGGGCGCACGGCCCTGCGCCGCCTCGTCCGCGGGCCGCTCGCCTCGACGCGCACCCGCTTCCTGTTCGAGAACCCGGAGGACGCGGCGGCGCTGGGCCTCGACCCGGCCGACACGGCGGCGACAGTCGTCGCAGGCGGGTTCTCGGACGTCGCGGCGGCCGAGGCGGTCTGCGGCCTCTACCGCGACCTGCTCGCGCCATGATCGGTCTCGAGGACGCGACGCGCTTCATCCGCGACAACACCCGCCTGCTGCCGGTGCCCTGCGCACCCGAGATCGTGCTGCACGTCGCCGACGAGGCGACGGCGCTCTGGCAGAGGACCGAGGACGAACGCGCGGAGATCGGCCTGCCGCCGCCGTTCTGGGCCTTCGCCTGGGCCGGGGGCCAGGCGCTGGCCCGCCATCTCCTCGACGATCCGGGGATGGTCGCCGGGCGCCGGGTGCTCGACTTCGCCTCCGGCTCCGGCCTCGTGGCGATCGCGGCCGCGAAGGCCGGGGCGGCCTCGGTCCTGGCCAGCGACCTCGACCCCTTCGCCGTCGCGGCGATCGCCCTCAACGCCGCGGCGAACGGCGTCGAAGATCGGATCACGCCGTCGCGACGCGACCTCATCGGTTTGCCGCCGGAGGCGGACGTGGTGCTCGCCGCCGACATCTTCTACGAGCGCGACCTCGCCGGCGCCGTAAGCGACTGGCTCGGGCGGCTGC
The DNA here is from genome assembly GCF_964244095.1 of uncultured Methylobacterium sp. Taxonomy (GTDB): domain Bacteria; phylum Pseudomonadota; class Alphaproteobacteria; order Rhizobiales; family Beijerinckiaceae; genus Methylobacterium. Next base: position 40,710 of record NZ_CAXTHR010000009.1, read on the forward strand.
ACGCCGCCGGCGTCACGGTGCTGCTCGGCGATCCCGGCCGCGCCTACCTGCCGCGCGACCGGCTGGAGAGCTTGGCGTGCTACGCCGTGCCGGTGTCGCGGGCGCTGGAGGACGCGGAGGTCAAGCACAGCCATGTCTGGCGGTTCCGCGCGGGCTGAGACATCCCGCGAAGTTCGGTTAAGACTCCTCCGCTAGACAGGCGTGCGCCCGCGGCGGTGCGGCGGCATCGCGCCCTTGGCCGGCGCACGGAGGCTGACGGTTTTGGGGGAGGACGATCCGGATCTCGACCGGCAGGACGCCGCGCCGGCCCCGCCGTCCCGCGATGCGGAGCCGGCGCCGTGGGAGATCGTCCTGCCCGAGGAAGGCGCGACGGAGGATCTCGGGCTGTTCCTCTCCGAGTTCCTGATGCCGGGCGACCTCGTGGCGCTCTCGGGCGGGCTCGGCGGCGGCAAGACCACCCTCGCGCGCGCGCTGATCCGGGAGCTGGCGGGCGACCCCGCGCTGGAGGTCCCGAGCCCGACCTTCACCCTGATCCAGCCCTACGCGGGCCGGCTCGGCCCTATCGTCCATGCCGACCTCTACCGCCTGCGCGGGGCCGACGAACTGATCGAGCTCGGCTTCGACGAGATGACCGAGGGGGCGATCACCCTGGTCGAGTGGCCCGAGAGCCTGCCGCCCCGCGAGGGGCCCGTGCTGTCGATCGACCTGTCGCTGAGCCCCGAATTCGGCGCGGGCTCGCGCTTTGCGCGGATCTCCGGCACCGCGGGCATGCGCCTGCGCCTCGACCGGGCGCGCGCGGTCCGCGCGCTGCTCGCCCGCAGCGGCTGGGACGCGGCGGCGCGCACCCTGATGCAGGGCGACGCGTCGTCCCGCGCCTACGAGCGCCTGACCGAGCCGGACGGGCGCTCGGCCGTGCTGATGATCGCGCCGCCGCGTCCCGACGGGCCGCCGGTGCGCGACGGCAGGCCCTACAGCGCCATCGTCAAGCTCGCCGAGAGCGTGCACGCCTTCGTCGCCGTCGACCGGGCCTTGCGGGCACTCGGCTTCTCGGCGCCACGGATCTACGGCGAGGACCTCGACGCGGGCCTGCTGATCCTGGAAGACCTCGGCACCGAGCCGGTGGTCGATGCCGCCGGACCCCGGCCCGAACGCTACGCCGAGGCCACGCGCCTGCTCGCCAAGCTCCACGCCACCGAACTGCCGGGTATCCTGCCGGTGGCCGACGGCATCGACCACGTGCTGCCGCCCTACGACGCCGAGGCGCTGCTGTTCGAGACCGAGTTGCTGCCGGACTGGTACGCGCCCGCGATCCGCGGCGTCACGCTCTCCCCGGAAGCGCGGGCCGCGTTCGGTGCGCTCTGGGCCGAGGCGCTGGAGGGCGCGGTGCCCGCCCGCCCGACCTGGACGCTGCGCGACTACCACTCGCCCAACCTGATCTGGCTGCCCGAGCGCGAGGGGCTGGAGCGCATCGGCCTGATCGACTTCCAGGACGCGGTGCTCGGCCATCCGGCCTACGACGTCGCCTCCCTGCTCCAGGACGCCCGCGTCGACGCCACCGCCGAGTTCGAGCTGAGGCTGCTCGGCCTCTACGCCCGCGAGCGCCGCGCCCGGGACCCGGCCTTCGACGTCGGCGCCTTCGCCACCGCCTACGCGCTGCTGGCCGCGCAGCGCGCCACCAAGATCCTGGGCATCTTCGCACGCCTGGACAGACGGGACGGAAAACCAGGTTATCTCGCCCACATCCCGCGCATCGAAGGCTACCTCGCGCGCAACCTCGCCCACCCGGCGCTCGCCCCGTTGCGCGCCTGGCACGCACGGCACCTGCCGGGCCCGTTCGGACCCGCCGACCCGGCCGCCGCCACTGAGGGCTGACGCGCCGGTTCCCGTCCACCCCGATCTCCGCGAGCCCCGCGCATGAGCGACGAAGCCGCCGTCCCGCCCGCCGTCACCCGCGCCTTCGTGCTCGCCGCCGGGCTCGGCACGCGCATGCGCCCGGTCACCGCGACGGTGCCGAAGCCCCTGGTCGCGGTCGCCGGCAAGGCGCTGATCGACCACGCCCTCGACCGCGCGGCCGAGGTCGGGATCGAGACCGCGGTGGTCAACGTCCACCACCTGCCGGACCTGATCGAGGCCCACCTCGCCAGGCGCGAGGGCTTGCCGAAGATCCTGGTCTCGGACGAGCGCGCGGCGCTGCTGGAGACCGGCGGCGGCGTGAGGAAGGCGCTCGCCCTCGTCGGCGACGCGCCGTTCGTGGTGTTCAACGCGGATTCGTTCTGGCTGGAGGGGCCGGCCCCGAACCTCGCCCGCCTGATCGCCGCCTGGGACCGGGACGCCATGGACATCCTGCTCCTCGTGGCGCCCACCGAAACGAGCCTCGGCTACGACGGCGCCGGCGATTTCACGATTGACCCGGACGGACGCCTGGAGCGCCGCGGCGATCGCCCGGCAGCGCCCCTGATCTATGCCGGCGTCGCCATCCTGAAGCCCGAGCTGTTCGCCGACACGCCCGAGGGCGCCTTCTCCCTCAACCTGCTGTTCGACCGCGCGATCGCGCGCGGGCGCCTCTCGGGCCTGCGCCTGGACGGCCAATGGCTCCACGTCGGCACGCCGGACGCGATCCGCGCGGCCGAGGAGCGCGTGCGCCGACACGCGCGGGAGGGGTGAGGCGAATCCGTTTGAGGAACGGAAGCGGAACGTTTACACTCCGATCCAGTGACGTCGGCGGAGGCTTCGATGGACGTGAAGGACGCGATCACCAAGGCGAAGACGTACGTCGCCGAGGTGTTCGACGCCGAGAGCCCCAGGAATATCGGTCTTGAAGAGATTCGTTTCGACGATCTCCGCGATATTTGGCTCATCACGGTCGGCTTCTCCAGGCCCTGGGATTCCCCCAAGGCGCTCGTGACCGCGCTCGGGCGCGATCTCGACCTGAAACGAACCTACAAGGTCGTGCACATCAAGGACGACGACGGCCGGGTCGTTTCCGTCACCGATCGGAAGATCGAGCCGTGAGCGCGAGACGCGTCTTCATCGATACGAACCTGCTCCTGCTTCTCTTCGTCGGCACCGCCTCGGAAGCGTATATCGCGGCCCACAGGCGGACGCGTGCTTACACCGTCGACGACTTCGTGCTCCTGAAGCTCCTGATCGCCGATGCGGCGGTTTTCGTCACGACACCGAACGTTCTTGCCGAAACATCGAACCTGATCCGGCAGTTCGACCGGCCGCGTCTCACGCCGATCCTCGATGTCTTCCGCAGCTTCGCAGCGGCCGCGTCGGAGACGTATGTGCGAAGCGCACAAGGCGTCGGGGCGGCGGATTTCGAGCGGCTTGGCCTGAACGACGTGACGATCCTGGAGGCGCAGGAGCCGGACGTGACCCTGATCACCGATGACCTCAACCTGTACCTGACCAGCGCCACGGCGGGCAGGAAGGTGCTCAATTTCACCCACGAACGCGAGCGGGTGCGCGGTTGAAGCCGGTTGGTGCGACGATGCCCGCATCCCACGTCTTCACCATCACCGGCGGTGCGCGGTTCCTGCCGACGCTGGCCGACGCGCTGATCGACGGGCGCCTCGTCGGCGGCCTCGGGGACGATCCGCTGGCGCTGGCTTCGGTGACGATCTACCTGCCGACGCCGCGCGCGGCCAAGGCGCTCGCGGCGCTGCTGGCCGAGCGCCTCGGGGCGGCGGCGCTGCTGCCGCGGATGATCCCGCTCGGCGAGGCCGACGAGGCGGAACTCGACCTCGCCGCCCTGCCGCTCTTGGAGAACGGGCCGGACGGCCTCGGCCCGCCGATGCCGCCCCTGGAGCGGCGCCTGATCCTCGCGCGCCTCGTGCGGTCCTGGGCCGAGGCCGTCGACCGCACCCTGTTACCGATCGACGCCGAGGTGCCCTTCCTCGTGCCGTCCTCGCCCGCCGACGCGGTGGCGCTCGCCGCCGACCTCGAACGCCTGATGGACGCGCTCACCGTCGAGGGCCTGCCCTGGTCGGAGATCGCGGGCGCGGTCGAGGCGGAGTATTCGCGCTATTTCGGCCTCACCATCGACTTCGTCCGGATCGCCGCCGAGAACTGGCCGCGCATCCTCGCCGAGCGCGGGATGAGCGACCCGGTCTCGCGCGCGCGCAACCTCGTGCTCGCGGAGGGCGCGCGGCTTGCCCGCGAGCGGCCGACCGCTCCGGTGGTCGTCGCGGGCTCGACGGGCTCGGTGCCGGCCACCGCTAGGCTCATCGCCGCGGTGGCGGCCCTGCCGCGCGGCGCCGTGGTGCTGCCGGGCCTCGACCGCGACCTCGACGCGCTGGGCTGGGACGCGATCGACACCGGCGCGGGCTTCGGCCGCGAGATCGCCCACGGCCACCCGCAGGCGGTTCTGCACCGGCTCCTCGGCCCGGGCTGCCTCGCGCTGTCGCGCGACGCCGTCGTCGATCTCGGCCGTCCCGATGCGGACGCCGCCGCGCGCGCCGTCCTGCTGTCGCAGGCGCTGCGCCCGGCCGAGACCACCGACGCGTGGGCGCGGCTGGAGCCGAAAGCGCGCGACGACCTCGCGCGCCACGGGCTCGCGGGGCTTGCCGTGATCGAGGCCGCCGACGAGCGCGAGGAGGCGCTGGTCGCCGCCGTCGCCCTGCGCGAGACCCTGGAGACGCCCGGTGCCGAGGCGGTGCTCGTCACCCCCGACCGGGCGCTCGCGGGCCGGGTCGCGGCCGAACTCGCCCGCTGGGGCATCCTGGCCGAGGACGGCGCCGGCATCGCTCTCGGCCGCAGCCCGGCGGGCCGCATGGCGCGGCTCACGGCCGAACTCGCGGTCGACCTCCACCGGGCCCAGGCCGAGGCGATCCCGGGCCGGCTCATCGCGCTGCTCGCCCATCCGATGGTCACCCTCGGCCTGGCGCGCGCCGACGTCGTGCGCGGTGCCGCCGCCCTGGAGATCGGGAGCCTGCGCGGGCCCGCGCCACAGGCCGGATTCCCGGGGCTGAGGGATGCGCTCGCCATCGAGCGCGCGACCGACATCCGGCACCGGCCCCGCGCCAGGCAGCGCCTCGGCGCGATCGACTGGGACCTCGCGGCCACGCTCCTCGATCGCCTGGAGGCGGCCTTCGCACCGCTCGCCGCCTTCGCCGGCCCGGCCGGGCCCGGCCTGCCGGCCTGCGACCTCGTGGCGGCGGCCGCCCACCATCGCGCGGTCTGCGAGGCGCTGCTGCAAACCGCGGAGGCGGTCGAGCCGGTCGCGGAGGCGTCCCTGCCGTGCCTCGACCTGCTGTTCGACGACCTGGAGATGGCCGAGCCCGGCCTGCTGCCCGGCGCGTTTGCCGACTATCCCGCCTTCTTCACGACGCTCGCCGCCGAGCGCGTCGTGCCCTGCGCCGGCGGCGCGCCGCATCCGCGCCTGCGCATCCTCGGCCTGCTCGAAGCCCGGCTCACGGACGCCGACCGGATCGTGCTCGCGGGGCTCGACGAGGGCGTGTGGCCGGGCAAGGCCACCACCGACGCCTTCCTCAACCGGCCGATGCGCGAGCGCGTCGGCCTCAACCCGCCCGAGCGCCGCCTCGGCCAGGCGGCGCACGACTTCGTGCAGGCGCTGGGCTGCCGCGACGCGGTGATCACCCGGGCGGCCAAGCGCGAGGGCGCGCCCACCGTGCCCTCGCGCTTCCTCCAGCGCATCCGCGCCTTCGCCGGCGAGCCCGCCTGGCGCGCGGTGCTCGATGCCGGCCGGCGCTTGGCCGGCTATGCCCGCGCCCTCGACACCGCCCCGCCGCAGCCCCGCCTGACCCAGCCGAAGCCGAAGCCCGATCCGGCGCTGTTCCCGCGCAGCTTGAGCGTCACCGAGATCGAGACGCTGGTGCGCGACCCCTACGCGATCTTCGCCCGCCACGTGCTCGGCCTCGACCCGCTCGAGCCGGTGGCGGCGCGGCCGGGCGCCGGCGACCGCGGTTCCCTCGTCCACCGGATCTTCGGGGCGTTCGCCACCGACCATCCCGAGCACCTGCCCGACCTCGGGCTGGCGCGGCAGCGCCTCTACGCGCACGCGCTGGACGCGTTCGGCCCGATCCAGGACACCTATCCCGAGCTTCACGCCGAGTGGTGGCCGCGCTACGAGCGCATGGCCGCCGCCTACCTGCCCTGGGAGATGGAGCGCCGCGCGGGTCTCGCCCGCGTCCATCCGGAGATCTCCGGGCGCTGGGTGATCCCGATCGGCGGCGAGAGCTTCACCCTGCGGGCCCGCGCCGACCGGATCGAGCGCGGCATCGACGGCGCCTGCATCGTCGACTTCAAGACCGGCGCGCCGCCCTCGGCCAGGGAGGTCTTCGCCGGGTTCTCGCCGCAGCTCACCCTGGAGGCGGCGATGCTGATGGCCGGCGCGTTCGAGGGCTTCCCCGCCACGGACGCGATGCCGGACCTGCTCTACGTCCACGCGTCCGGCGGCCGGAAGCCGTTCGTGCCGCTGCCGGTCAGGCCGCCCCGGGGCGACCCCCGCACCGTCGAGGCGATCGTGTCTGACCACGCGGCGCGTCTGAAGGGGCTGATCGCCCGCTTCCTGGCGGGCGAGGCGGCCTACACCGCGCGGCCCTATCCGAAGTTCGCCAGCGCCTACGGCGCCTACGACCACCTCGCCCGCGTGCGCGAATGGTCGCTCGCCGGAGAGGGGGATTCGTGAGCCCGCGCGGAGCCCGCTCAGGCCGCGGCGCGTCCGGGCGCAGGTCCGGGGCAGGGGTTCACCTCGACCGTGACGTGCGACAGGCCCGGCAGCCCGCCGATCCGCGCCTTGTAGGCGGCGGGCGGCTGCGGCCGGTCGGTGACCAGCGAGACGATCAGGCCGGAATGCCCGGGTCCGAGGCGCCACAGGTGCAGGTCGGCGACGCGGTCCCCGTCGGTCTCCAGCCGCGCGCGGACCGCCGCGGACAGCCCGCGATCCGGCACCACGTCGAGCAGGGCGGCGCCGGCCGTGCGCACCAGGGTCCAGGACCACGACACGATCACCACGGCCCCGACGAGCCCCATCGCCGGGTCGAGCCACGCGATCCCGTAGACGCGGCCGGCGAGCAGGGCGGCGATGGCGAGCACCGAGGTCAGCGCGTCGGCCAGCACGTGGACGTAGGCGGCGCGCAGGTTGGTGTCGTGGCCGCGGGCATGCCGGCGATGGTCGTGCCCGTGATGCCCGTGGTCGCGGTCGTCATGGCCGTGGTGGTCGTGGCCGTGGTGGTCGTGGCCGTGGTGGTCGTGGCCGCCGAGCAGCCACGCGCTGGCGAGGTTGACGAGCAGGCCGAGCACGGCGATCGGCAGCGCCTCGCCGAAAGCGACCGCCTGCGGGTCGGCCAGCCTGCGAACGCTCTCGGCGCCGATCGCCAGCGCCACCACGGCGAGGATCAGCGCGCTGGCGAAGCCGGCGAGGTCCCCGAGCTTGGCGGTGCCGAAGGCGAAGCGCGCGTCGTCCGCGTGCCGGCGCGCGAAGCGGTAGGCCAGGGCCGCGATGCCGAGCGCCGCCGCGTGGGTCGACATGTGCCAGCCATCGGCGGTCAGCGCCATCGAGCCGAACACCGTCCCGCCGACGATCTCGGCCACCATCGTCGCCAGGGTGACGCCGACGACGAGCCACGTGCGCCCCTCGTTGCGGGCATGATCGGCCCCGAGGAAATCGTGCCGGTGCTCCCAGGCTTCGATCGTATGGCTGTGCATCGCAGACCTCCTGGATGTCGCGGTTCGGGGGTCGAGCATACGCCGCTTCGATCCGTGTCGGCCAGCGGCGGCCGTGCGCGGCGACGCGTCGATGCGCGGACGAACGAAGCCCGGAGCCGACCATGAGCGAAGCCTTCGTCGTCGATCCGCAGACCCAGGCCGACCAGCGCCGCGCAGCCGACCCGCGCGCCTCGGCCTGGGTCTCGGCAAATGCGGGGGCGGGCAAGACCAAGGTGCTCACCGACCGGGTGGTGCGCCTGCTCCTCGACGGCGCGGCGCCCGGGCGCATCCTCTGCCTCACCTTCACGAAGGCGGCGGCCGCCAACATGTCGATCCGGGTCTTCCGGACGCTGGGACGCTGGGTGACGCTGGACGATGCCGCGCTGTCGGGCGAACTCGCGCGCCTGACCGGCACGCCGGCATCGCGACGGGATCTCGATGCGGCGCGGCGCCTGTTCGCCCGCTCGGTGGAGACGCCGGGCGGCCTGAAGATCGAGACGCTGCACGCGCTGTGCGAGCGGCTACTGCACATGTTCCCGTTCGAGGCCAACGTGCCGGCCCGCTTCGCCGTGCTCGACGAGAACCAGTCGCGCGACATGTTCGCGCTCGAGACCGACAACGTCCTCGCCGACGCGGCCGGCGGCGATGCGGCGTTGAGCGCGGCCCTGGCGCTGGTCGCGCCCGAGGCGACGGGCGACGCCCTGCGCAAGGCGATCCGGCAGGCGATGGCCGCCCGGCCCGTGCTCGCCGACCGCGCCGGGCTGGCGCCTCAGTTCCGCAGGCTCGGGGCCGCCCTCGGGCTCGGCCCGGGGGAGAGCCGCGAGACTCTCGTGCGCGCGATCCTGGAGGACGGGCCGGGCGACCGGCAGGCCCTGGCCGCGCGCCTGCGCACGGGCAAGGCGACCGACGAGACCCTCGCCGACGGCCTGCTCGCGGCCGACGCCGCGGAGGCCGACGAGGCCCTCGACCACTATCGCGGCGTGTTCTTCACCGCCAAGGACGAGCCGAAATCCGACCGGAGCCTCGGCACCAAGGCCGTGCCGGAGGACGTGCGCGCCGCGCTGATCACCGAGCGCGACCGCCTGGCGCCGCTGTTCGACGGCCTGCGCGGCGCGCGCGCCCTGGCCCGCACCGAGGCGCTGTTCACCCTGGCCGCCGAGATCCACCGCCGCGTCGAGGCCCAGAAGGCGCGGCTCGGCGCGCTCGATTTCGACGACCTGATCCACAAGACCCTCGACCTGCTCTCGCGGGTCGGCGCCGCCTGGGTGCTGTACAAGCTCGACCGCGGCGTCGACCACGTGCTGATCGACGAGGCGCAGGACACCAACCCGCAGCAATGGCAGATCCTCGACCGGATCACCGCCGAGTTCGCGGCCGGCGCCGGCGCCCGCGAGGGCCTGCGCACGCGCTTTGCGGTCGGCGACCCCAAGCAGTCGATCTACAGCTTCCAGGGCGCCGAGCCGCGGGAGTTCGCGGCGATGCACCGGCGCTGGCGGGGCGAGGCCGCTGCGGCCGGCCTCGCGTTCGAGGACGTCGAGCTCAAGCTGTCCTTCCGCTCGACGCACGGCGTCCTGCGGGCGGTCGACGCCACCTTCGGGGTTCCCGAGCATTACGAGGGCCTGTCCTTCGACGACGCGGCCGTCGGCACCGTCCACACCCCGGCGCGGGCGGGCGCGCCCGGCGCCGTCGAGCTGTGGCCGATCGCCGAGCCCGCCGAGGAGGCCGAGCCCGACGCCTGGACCGCGCCGGTCGATGCGCCGGAGGCGAACGCGCCGGCCATCGTCACCGCCCGGCGGATCGCACGCGCGGTGCGGGCCTGGGTCACGACGGGGGATTCGAGCGGCCGGGTGTGGCGGCCGGGCGAGGTGCTGGTGCTGGTGCGCAAGCGCGGGCCCGCCTTCGAGGAGGTGATCCGGGCGCTCAAAGGGGCGGGCGTCCCCGTCGCCGGCCAGGACCGGCTCGACGTCGCCGCCCACATCGCGGTCGCCGACCTCGTCGCGATCGGCCGGGCGGGCCTGCTGCCCGCCGACGACCTGACGCTGGCCTGCGCCCTGAAGACTCCGCTGGTCGGGCTCACCGACGACGACCTCGTGCGCATCGCGAGCCGCCGCGATCGCGCCGAGACCCTGGAGGACGCGCTCGTCCGGCACGCGGCGGCGGGCGATGCCGCCGCGATCCGCGGCAGCGATGCGCTCCGCGGTTGGATCGGGCTCGCGGGCGCGCACGGGCCGTTCGGGTTCTACGCGGCCCTGCTCGGGCCCGGGGAGGGGCGGGCGCGCCTCGTCGCGCGCCTCGGCGGCGAGGCGGGCGACGCCATCGACGTGTTCCTGCAGGGCGCCGCCCAGGCCGAAGCGGGGGCGGACGCGCCCTCGCTCGGCGGCTTCCTCGCCCGCTATGCCGGGGGCGGGCGCGGCGAGGGCGCCCACACGGTCAAGCGCGACATGGAATCGGGGCGCGACGAGGTGCGGGTGATGACCGTGCACGGCGCCAAGGGCCTGGAGGCCCCGGTCGTCGTGGTGATCGACGGCTGCGAGCCGCTCGGCGGCAACGACCCGCCGCTGCTCGCGATGGCCGAGCGCGGGCTCCCGCCGGTCTGGTCGAGCGCCAAGCCCTACGATTGCGCCGTCATCGGGCAGGCCCGCGAGACCCTTCACGCCCGGGGCCGCGAGGAGCACAACCGGCTGCTCTACGTCGCGATGACGCGCGCCGCCGACCGCCTGGTGGTGGCGCCCTATCGCGGCCATACGCAGGCGGCCCCCTCCGCGTGGTGCGAGATGATCCGCACCGGGATGCTTCGAGCCTTCGGCGCGGGCGAGGCCGTGGAGACCGCCTACGGGCCGGCGACGCTGTGGCGGGACGGATCGGGACCGGAGACGGGAGCCGCCGCGCCGGCACCCGATCCCGAGCTGGGCGCGCTTCCGGCCTGGCTGCGCGCGGCCGTGCCCGCCGAGGCGGAGGCCGCCCCGCCGCTCAGTCCGTCCGGGGCGATGCGCGCGGCGGACGGCCCACGGCAGATCCCACCGCGGCAGGCCGATGCCGACGCGCGGCGGCGCGGGAAGCTGATCCACGCCCTGCTGGAGCACCTGCCGCAGCGCGATCCCGAGACGCGCGCGCAGGCGGCGGCCGCCTTCGTGCGCGCCCGGGCGCCGGCCTTCCCCGCGGCGAAGCGCCGGGCGATCGTGCAGGGCGCGCTCCACCTGATCGAAACGCCGGAGCTGGCGCCGCTCTTTGCCCGCGACGCGCGCGCCGAGGTCAGCCTGTCGGGACGGGTGACGGTGGCCGGCATCGAGCGGCCGGTCTTCGGCCGCGTCGACCGCCTCGCGGTCGCCGGCGACATGGTCTGGCTCGCCGACTTCAAGACTGGCCGCCCGCCGGCCGACGGCGCCCCGCTACCACGCGCCGACGCGGCGCAGGTCGCCCTCTACGCGCGCCTGCTCGCGCGGATCTATCCGCACCACCGCATCCGGCCGATGCTGGTCTGGACCTCCGGGCCGGTGATCCGGACCTTTACCGAGGCGGATACGGCCGAGGCGCTCGAAGGACTCGGACTGTCGTGACGGGCGCTCGCGGGTCCGCCCGCAGGACGCCGACGGAGGGATCGCACCCGGGAGCGAACCCTCTCCGATCGGAATAGGATAGGTCCTAACCGATTTG